>JAKBBN010000113.1 GCA_021808485.1 Planctomycetota bacterium
ATCCGGTAATAATCCTCCATGGTCGCCGCCTTTTCGGCACGCCGGTAAGGCTCCATGGCTATTTCAAGTTCTTTTTTTGCCGCCTCCGCGCGCCGCTGGCTCGCCTCGTAGTCCCGCCAGAGGATGCCACCCATCGCGGCCTGCTCCTCCGGTGTCAGGTAGGGCTTCAAATTTGCCGGCAGACCATCCTCCGGTTCGTCGCGAATCGGCAGCTCGTAGAAGTTCAGGCCGGGAAAGTTTTGTGCGACAACGCGATTATAGACATCTTCGCGTAGGGCGAGGCCGCCAACCGCTAACTTGTATATCGACAGCGGCTTTTCGACGCAGGACTTGAGCAGATACCGCACACCCCCCTTGTGCGGCTGCGGCAAGGGATAATAGTTAACACTCCCGCATTCGGGGCACACACCCATCAATTCCGATTGCATTCCGCCACGAACTTGAATCCGCTCCGCCAACAGAAATTGGAAGCCTCCGAGCTTTTCTCCGCTCGTGAGGACTACCGAACCAATTTCGCAAGGCGTTGGGCTGCCCAATGCCGCCATCAGGTCGTTTCGGACGATCCGTACCTCAAGGGCTATGGCCATGCTGTTCAAAGGATAATCACCGAGTCGCAGCCTCAACACAATGGTACCGATTCTGCGTTCCGGTCGTAGCTGGCCGCACCGCGCGCACATGCAGCCAGACTGGATGAGGCCCTCGCGCCATTGCTTATCCGCTTCGGCGAAGGGATGGTCGCTCTACATTGCGAAATAGCGCGTCATTAATCGCCTCCAGACACGAAGGGCGCGAAGTTGCCGTCTATAATATTTTGCCATGTGTAATGCAGAAAATTGGTGCCATTCTCAAAATCACCGTTTATCATGAATGTTAGCACCTTCACAATTCGCCGGGCCGGCACATTGTCAAATAGTCGAATATCCTTTGGAATCGCTTCCGCGGGCCGGATTTGCCGAACCACTGCTCCATAACATCCATGGCATCGGCACCACGGCCACACAGCACCATCGCGGCAGCAACACGGATTTTCTGGGCCAGGTCGTTGATGATACGCGCATCGCCACGGTCGTAAGCATCACATATACCCTTTGGATTCGAGTAGGTATCTAGGAACGGAAGCGTCCATCTCTGCATGAATGACTTCATTTCGCCGACGACGCCCGGCAATGAGTCCGGCTGGAAAATGAGCCATCGAGCAGGTGCCGCTTTCGCTGAGGTGAACTCAATAGGTTCTCGCAGTGTGCCACCGGCCGGGCCGGGTAACGGCGACAAATCACCGCCCATCATCTCAATTATCAGCTTTTCTACGGCATCCATGCTTATTTCCAGCCACGGATAGATGGCAGCCGCGGAATCTGGCCGGTCCGCCGGGTGGATTTCCATCGTAATTTCAATTCTTTGCAGAGCGTCCGCTAGTTCACGCGCATACACAAGGGTGTTCTTTCGGCGAACAAATCCGGATTGCAGGAGCCATGCGTCCATTCCTTTCTCCAGATTGGCGCAAAGGCATTCGTTGATTTCCGCTTTCATCGAGCTCATGGTTGCCGAACCTCCAGCGCTCTACGAACTTGGAGGCCCGCATTCTGTCCGACACCCGTGACGGTCTGAGGCCCACTGGCACTCAGCGCGGAGTCGAATGCGCGTTGTTCGGCTGTAAGACCTGCCGAGCCAGACTTGACTTCTAACCCGATGACTCGACCGCTAGGAGAGATCGCCGCCCCGTCGTAAACCCGCAACTGCCCCGACGCATCACGAACAGACACTCCTCCCCGGATCACCTGCCAACCAGCCTCGGCTTCAACGGCATCCCACACCGCATTTTGAGCCGCCGCACCCGCCTGCCCCGCGCCCAATGGACTGGCAAACCTGCCATCGGCCGTCCGCCAACCGTTGTTCCAGACAACTCCTCCACTCTCTGCGGCTTCAGCCGCGGCCAGTGAATTAAGATTCGTGCCTGCCAAGGCGGTTTGGTTAGCCAGAATGTTGCCATAGACCGTATTACGCAGCGCTGCGCCTTCTCCGCCGGTTACATTTTCCGCTCCGTAGCGGCTGGCCAGAAGGTCACCCCATTCCGCACTGGTCGCATAGCTCTGTCCAAATGCCGCCGTCTCTGCGGCCGACAGATTCCCAACAAGCCCGCCACCCGCACCAAAGATTCCCCCGGTAACGCCGCCGCTGATTGCGTCAATCCCGCCGGATTCCAAATTCTGCGCCGGCGATCCGTCATTGAACCCGGACGCCAGAAAGCCCGTGGTAAATCCCCCTGCGGCACTTGATGCCGCCTGTGCACGGGGTGCGGCCAAAATAATGCAAGCGATAAAAACCAGCCGGAGAAACATCGGCACCAGCCAAGCCGCGAATCGGGACTGGAAGATTTTTCCATTAACGGCTGTCATGCACAACAGTGTACCCCCGCCGATGGGGCCTGCAAACCCAACTTGGAAGCGACGAAAGCTGACGAAAGCTTTTGTTTTCTGGTCATTGTTCATTGACTCCCGTTCCTCCGCGCCCTCGGCGTTCCTCCGCGTCCTCCGCGGTGAATTTCCATTGTGCCGCCGACAAAGAAAGACCTCACCGCAGGGTACGCAGTGGCCCGCAGAGGTTAAAAAGATTTTGCCTTAAGCTCGCGACGCCCACCGCGGAGCTAATTGAAAATAATAATCAACGACATAAAACAAACTTATAAACTCCAAATCCTCCGCGTTCCTCCGCGTCCCCCGCGGTGAATTCCCGTTCCTCCTTTTCCGACTGACGCAATACAGTTATAATCCGCGGTCAACAGAGATTCAGGGACATTGGCCCGGGCAAGCCGGCAGGGTTTTGGCCAGGGTAGAGGATAGATCCGAGTTAGAAATATGGCGGTACAGTGGATCATCGGCAGAGCCGGCACGGGTAAAACCGATGATTGCATTACCTCGATAAAACAGGAAGCAGGGCGCAACCCACTGGGGCCGCCGATTTATATGCTGGTTCCGGAACAGGCTGCGTTCATGACGGAGCGTCGGCTGGTAACCGGCCCGAATCCGCTTCGCGGCAGTTTCCGCATCCGCGTAGCGGGGATCCGGCGTTTCTGTCGCCTGGTTTCATTCCAGCTTGGGTTGCCTGAAACGGCGGACCTTACGCCCATCCGCCGCACGATTCTGCTGGCCCGCGTGCTGCGGCAGTGCCGGGGCCAATGGACCATTTTTAAGAACGTTGCCGACCAGCCGGGGTTCCTGAAAACCATGGATGCCATGCTGGCGGAATGGGAACAGAACGGCCAGACGGCCGAATCGTTGCGCCTGTTGGCCCGCCAGACCGGCACGGATCCGATTCTTGCCGCCAAGCTGAGTGACATGGCCATTGCGCTTGAAACCTGGGACCGGCTTGCCGCCGGGACCCTGACGAACAGCGACCGGTCCGTTGCAACCACGGCGGCCATGTTGTCGGGCAGCGCCGCGTTGCGTGATTACACCATTTATGTGGATGCCTTTAGTTCATTTAATATGCAGGAAATGCAGTTGATGGCGCAGCTTGGCCGCCGGACTCAAAGCCTGACGATCACACTCCTGGCCGATCCGGAAAGTCGGCGGATACAAGACATTGCGACACCGCTTGACGAACAGAGTATTTTTTATCGAACGGAATTGTTGCACAGGCGGCTTTCGCTGGCCTTTGCGCAGGCCGGCGTGGAAGTGCGGCCGGTTAAAGCGCTATTGCAGGCCCGACGCTTTGCCCCGCCGATGCTGGCGGCGTGGGAAAGCTGCCTGTGTCGTTCCGGCCGTCCGCTGCCCGCCCCGCTTCCCACGCCGAAGGAAACAAACGCCATTGAAGTGTGGCACGGGGTAGATGCGGAAGCGGAGGTGCTGGCCGCGGCCCGGCATATTCAGCGCTGCACCGGCACCGGCATGCGTTACCGGCACATCGGCCTGGTTGTGGCGGACATGCCGCAGTACGAACAGATCATTACGCGAATTTTTACGGCGCGAAAAATCCCTTTCTTCCTGGACCAGCGCGCCGGCCTTACCCATCATCCACTGCTGGAACTGCTGCGCGGCGCCATGATTCTGGCCTCCGGTGACCGCTCGCGTAGTGCGCTGCTGGCTTTTGTAAAAACCCGTTTGACCGGCGTTCCAGCGGCCGATGCCGCCGCCCTGGAAAACTATTTGATCGCCCACGGTGTGGACAACTGTGATCTTTCCAGCGAATGGCGATGGCACGCCTTGCCCACGGATCCGGATGCCGACGAACCGCCGCGGCGCGAGCAGAACGAAATGGCCGGAGCCGATCGGAGCCGGTTGACTTTGTTACACGCGTTGCAACCCTGGCTGAGCGGCACACAGGCGGGAGCTATTTCCGGCAGCGGGCTTACGCGTGCCTTGCTTGAATTAGTGCAGCGCCTGGGGGTAAAGGAAACCATGGAAAAATGGATTGCCGCGGAACGGGCCGCCGGGAATCCGCAGATGGCCCAGATTCACGAACGGGCCTGGGGACAGACGACGCTGGCCCTGCAGGAAATGCAGACATTGCTGCCGGATGAACCGATGCAGCCGGCGGAATTCGGGCGGTTGCTTTTCAGCACCCTGGAGAATCTTACGCTGGGTCTGGTGCCGCCCGCACTGGATCAGGTTCTGGTAAGTTCCGCGACTCGATCACGTCATCCGGAATTGCGGCAGGTCATCGTATTGGGCGTGGTGGAAACGCAATTTCCCAAGGTTACCGCGGAAGACCCCATGCTGGATAACCGCCAGCGGATGCTGCTTAACCGAATCAGCGAAGGATGCGTGAATCCCGGCACCGAGGACAAACTGTTGCAGGCCCGCTTTTTTGATTACATCGCCTTTACCCGCCCCCATGAAAAACTGATTCTGACTTGGCCGCAAAAAGATGCACAAGGCGCCCGCACAATTCCCAGTTGCTACCTTGACTGGCTGGAAAAGGAGTTTTCGGTAAAGTCACGACCGGTGCGCATCAATGGTTTGGCCTGGGCCACCGATACAATCGACATTCTGGACAGCGTCACAACCGGGCTGCTTGCCGCCCGCAATGGAGGCAGCCTGGAACATGCCGGTGAACAAACAGGCGATCTTCTGGCCGCTTATGACTGGCTGCGGCAGCAAAGCGATCCGGTAATCGCCCGTGTAATCCGGCAGACGTGGGATTGCCTGACACCGGCCAAACTACATGCCGCCGACGGACCGGGGCAACCGAAGGCGGGGCGACCGATCGATCGGATCAGCATCACGCAGCTTCAAGCGGTCGCGGCCTGCCGTCTGCGATATTTCCTTGCACACACGCTGGGGCTGCACCCGAAGGCGGAACTGGTTATGGATGCGATCACCCGTGGCCAGATTTACCACCGGATTCTGGAACAGTTTTACCGGGGAATCATCCAGACGCCGGAATATGAAAACCACACTTGGCCCGACTGGCGGCCGGAAATGCTGGCCGACCGGCTGAACGCCGCAATGGAAATTCAGATCCGAACGATGGAACAGGAAATGTTTGCCGGCCAGCCGGAGACCCGCGTGATGATGGCCACAATCCGGCGCAATCTGCTGTTTCTGCTGGAGTCGCACCGTCGGGCGGCGATGCATAACAAATTGCGCCCCTGCGCGGTGGAACTTGGTTTCGGCGATCCGGAGGCGCCGTCCATGATTCCCGGATTTTCCCTTGAACCCGCCACGGGCAAATCAGTGCCCATTATCGGCAAAATAGACCGCTTGGATACCGCACCGGACGGCACGGCAATCGTGTTGGATTACAAAACCTCCAGCGGACACAAATTCAACGCGGTTCTCATGCAGGCCGGATTGGACCTGCAATTAATCGGCTATCTGCTTGCGTTGCATGGCGCGACACTTCCCAACGGCAAGGCGATTGAGCCGGTCGGCGCGTTTTATCAGTTTGCGCAGGCCAAGCCGCCGAAGGTCGACAATGGCCGGGCGATTTCACCGACCGAAGCCAAGTATTACAAAAATTGTCGGCCCCGCGGACTTTTTAATTCTGACTTTTCCTATGCACTCGAATCGGACAGTGTGCAGCACGGCATTGGCGACTGGTTTCCGATTAAGTTTACCAAAAGCGGCGCTCCGGCCAAAAATGGCGGTCATGACGGCGTGCCCGCGGATCAGTTTGTTCAGCTTCTGGCAATCGCACGCAAAACCATGGAACAACTGGCCGACAAAATTCTGTCCGGTTCAACCAGCCCCGATCCATATCAGTGCGGAGCGAAAACCGCCTGCCAGCACTGTGAATTCAAGGCGCTTTGCCCATTTGACCGGCAGTATGGGCACTATCGACAAATTCCCTCCAACATCAGCGGCATAAAGGCCATTGAAAGCGTCCTGGGGAAAACGCTGCCGCAGCCGACGGTAATCCGCAGGAGCGCGATTAAATGAAACCGAATTTCACCCCTGTTCAGCAGCAGGCCGTTGCACACCGGAGCGGGGTTTTGATGGTACAGGCAGCGGCCGGCTCGGGAAAAACCACCGTCCTGTCCGAGCGTTGCGCCAGCCTGATTGCCGACGGCCCGGCCCCGGCCGATGTTTCGGAATTGCTGGTCATGACGTTTACCCGCGAAGCGGCCGGACAGATGCGCGGCGGTATTGCCCGGGCGCTGCGGTCCCGCGCCGTCGGTCAAGCCGCGGACCGGCGACTGTGGCAGCAGGCGGCGTTGGTGGATCAGGCGCAAATTTGTACATTCGACTCTTTCTGTGCGTGGCTGGTGCGAAGTTGCTTTGCACAATCCGGGCAGGACCCCGGTTTTTGCATCATGGACGCGGTGGAATCGCGGCTGCTGTTTCGAGATTGTTTCCGCCGCACATTGCGCACATGGTTGTTGCGAAACGATGCGGACGCGATTGCCTTCGCCGATATTTTTGACCATTATGCCAACTCATCCATTTCCGACATGGAGCAACTGCTTAAACCATTGGAATCCGCGATGATCAATCTGCCCGATCCGGAGGCCTGGGCCCAGGCCGCATTGCAAGGATCCGGCGGCATGGCACAGGCGATTGCATATTATTTTCCGCAATTGCAAGCCCTTGTTGAACCGCTGGCCATGGCCGTGGAAAACGCCGTTTATGAGGCGGATTCCATGAAAATCATGGCCAAGGTGCTGCAGGAGGCCTGTGCGGCGGTGACCTATGCCGTCCGGACGATCCGCGCCGACCAGCCCAAGACATGGGATGTCGCATCCGAAAAACTTTCCTCCGTTACATTCCCGACCAAACACTGGGAATTTGAAAAATCGTGCAACGACCGCCCGCAGGCATTGGAATTCCGCCGCGGCACTTATACGCTGATGAAAGCTGAATTCACCCGGTTGGCGGGAGAAATTTCCCTCTACAGCAGCAGCCGGCTGTTGAATGATGAAAAGGAAATCCTGCAGGTGACGGGCATTCTGCTGAAATTCCGCCAGGCGTGCCGGCAGGAATTTGCGCGGGCCAAAGTCGCTTCCGGTAATCTGGATTTTTCCGATATCGCCCACCTGGCGCTCGCGGCACTTGCACCCGCCGGCCCGGATCAGCCGCCCAATGCCCTGCGTGCCCTGCTGCAGCAGCGGTTCAAACATATTATGGTGGATGAATATCAGGATATAAATCCGGTGCAGCAGGAACTGCTGCGGCGGCTTTCTCCGCTGATGATTCAGGCTTCCGAGGCTGCCGAGCGTCCGGCCGGCGCAGCGGGAAGTTTTTTTGGCGTGGGCGATGTGCACCAGAGCATCTACGCCTTCCGCGGAAGTGAACCGGCCATAATGGACCGGCAATGTGCGGCAATGGGCGGCCTGCCCATGCCGGACAATTTTCGCACACTGCCGCCGCTGATTGATGCATTGAACGGCATTTTCGCGGTTATTTTTGCCCCGGCCCGCGGCGCATTGAGTGCCCCTTCGCCAAGTCCGTCCGTCCCGCTGCTGCACGCGGGCCGCCCCGGCGCATCGGAATCGGTCCCGCATGTATTAACCGGCAGTCCGGTCACACTGCATGTAATAACACCCGCCCGAGCCGCCCATAACCCGCAAAATGGCGAAGTATCCGAAACCAGCCCCGCAGACCTTGCCGACCAGCCATCTACCGGAGAACCCGACCCATCCAATGCGGACCAGGATGACTCCCCGGCCGATCTTGACCGCACCCAAAGGGAAGCC
>JAKBBN010000114.1 GCA_021808485.1 Planctomycetota bacterium
CCGGCAAAAGCAGTGAAATAAGAACTGCAATAATGCTGATGACAACCAGCAATTCCACCAGCGTAAAGCCTGTTCGCGCGGTACGATTTCCAAGCATCCGTCTCATAAAAGTGCTCCTTTGACTGCATCGCCGCCGGACTGCCTGTGAGTCCGTAGGCGAACTGAATTCACTGATGCCGGGTGGACGCGGACTTTCGGAGAATTCCGATTGCGTGCACCGCCCGATGTAAATGAGTGTACACGGAAATAAATCGATTACAATATCAAAATGCGTCTATTTTTTATCATTTAGCGACATCATCAAAAAGCCGCTTTGCGGATGTGTGCCCTGAAATAATTGACCTCTGCCGGGCTGAAAAACAACCCGGCACCATTTTTCCTGACCATGTCATGATGTGCCGATTTCGCCGGCTATAAATAGCGCTTTAGATTATCAAATGACTGCATTCATCGGGTCTGCCCGTTTTTATCGGGAAGGTCGCTAAGCTGCGATTCGGCAATATTTTTGCCCACCATGCGTCCTGGCTGGCCAGTCGCTCCACTTTCTACTGCTCAACTATCTCCTGAACTGCGTTGCCACAGCAACGCTGAGGGGCGGCCATCCTGGCCTCCTTCTGTCGAGCGCGATACGTATACTCCACAAGCAGCCGCTAGATACAGCCGCCAATAAAATCGAAATATTTCTATTTTTTGGACTGACATTTACGGGGGCAATCTATACTTCAGCTTGCCCGTCGGGCTGCGGGGTTGTATACGGCTTGCGGACAGGCAGGATGATAAACGGTGTGGCGGTGTCCGGCGTGACGCTGTGGCGGCCTGGTGGTTTGGCTTCGAGCCTTCGCTGGGGAGCGTTTGTGTTTTCACATTGGGAAAATTTTTGGCGTCGCGGCCATCGTAGCACGGGCATCCTGCCCGTGTCGGCACCTGCCGCAGGCACCCCGCTTGGTCTGTCACCATGGCCCTCATGCTGCTGATATTATCTGTGGCCTCCGTCAGCCCGGCGTTGGGCAGGCTTCGTCTATCGCGGCCCAGCCAGGCGAGCAACGCGAGTGCCACGCCTTCTCCGCAATCCACCCCGGCAGCAGTTTCCGATGGAATTTCCGAATCGCCAACGCATTGCCCCACGCGGTTTGTTACCGCAGTCGTTTCCGATGGCCGTGGAGGCGTATGGGTTTCCGGTGAAGATTTTGGAATTTACCATGGTGTCGCGGTTCGCCATGATGCCATTGGCGTAAAGGCTGCGGCCAAAGCCAGTCGCGATGCCGGAAAGGCGGCATTGCCTTATTTCCATTGGCAGCATTTTGATGTAAGCAATTCGCCCGGTTTGGCCAGCAATTTTATCACCGCATTATGTGTGGATGGCCAGGGGAGATTATGGGCTGGCACAAACCGCCATGGCCTACGGAACCGTCCAAGATTACATTATTAACCACGCCATAACCCAAGTACAAAAGGAGGTTCGGCCGGGGCCGGGGCTGCGCCTTCCGAGCAGAAAATGGCTTAGGTTCAGCATGCCGTCGGGAACTATCTGGCCGACAGTGGCCGGGACACCCTGTCTGAAGTTCGTTAAAAAATGGCCCTTCAATAAGGGACTTTTCTGAGGTGCCTTTGTTCGAATGCTGCCCAACATCGGCCGCGACCGGCGGCTGGTGTCGAGACCGCCGGAAGATATAACGGAGAAGAAATGATGACCTCATCCCATTTTATGCGACGATTTTGGCGACAATTGGCGGTCGTGGTGACAATTCATTTCTTTTGCGACTGCACGCGGACCTTCGCCCAAAATGGGGCAGCGCCGCAGGCGTTGCCCGCAGCCAGTCGGGCCTGGAAGAAAGGCCCCGCCGTGAAAATCCTCAACCCATATTACATCCGCATCGCCACCGCCGTGATCAAAAATGATGACACCGCGTTGGCCAAATATGCTGGCAAAATGCAGCAGTTTGCTGGCGACAAATCGAAGCCGTACCTCTGGTTCCCTGCCACACGGGCCAGAACCTTCTGCCTGGCCCGGCTGAAAAGTGAATCCGCATTCGCGGAATCATTTGCAACCCTTTGCCAGGCACGCGGAAATTTATTGCATCGGGACAGGCTGGTTTCCTTTTCACATTATGTTTTCAATTATCTGGCAAAACACCGGCGTGCGGCCTGGATAAATGCCGCCGTGGCCAGGGCCCTGCCGCAGGCCGGCCCGCCTGCGGGCAAATTGTATATGATGCTTCTGAACTACCGATTGTCGCAATTACCTGATGCCAAACAGCGTTACACGCTGATTCACAACGCCATCGGCCAGGCGAAGGTCTGGAACCTGAAGCAGCGTGCAAAAAAGCATGGGCCATTGGTGTTTTCCAGTGGCCTGCGGTCCTTGCGGTTTGCCGCAGTGCGAAATGACGCAGTCGGTTCGGATATTCCCCACCTGCAAGCGGATGCAACAGGATATCTGACGCGGTACCGTGCCACTGGCAAGGATTCGCCGTTGGTATTTCTGATTTCAGAGCAGGCTTATATTCATGCGTGGCTGCTATCGCCAAAACCGGCACAAAAGGCCCGCATCATCAATGCTGGGGGCTGGATGGCCAACTGGTATCGGAAAATAATCCCCAACGCGGGCCAGCTTGCTCCACAGATAAGCCATGAATTTCAGCAATGGCAACATCTGGAGCAACTGGCACCGGCGGCTCGGTGATACAGACATTCTTGTCTGTAGTTGAGTCTGTGTCACCCTCTGAGTTGGGGCACAGGCAGGAATACCTGTCTCACCCTGGGCGGTAGCACGGGCGTCCCCGCCTGCCAGTCGCTCCACTTTCACCTGATACCATTTCCGACGTTAGCACCACCCCCTGCGAAGCGGCCCGCATCGTCGTCGCAGGAAGAAAAGCGACTTTTAAGAACGCTTTCCCGCCGAATCTCCCTCCATATCAATGCTATATTTTCCCTTCCCGATAAAACCGGCCACACCCCATTCATCAGCTTTTCCCCGGGGGCTTGGCTTGACCGCCGCGAACTACTAAAATACCGAAGTCGTTTATGTCAACGGCTCCGGGCCGGAGACACTCCACAGCGGACTGGAGGAAGTTGCTTTGGAAGCTCAGTTGCCCACGGGTTAACAGGCCCGGCAACTGGATTGGAAAAGGTCTGTTTGCGGTCTTTTGGAAAAAGGGCTTAATGTGACAACCATGGTTGAAACAAATCAAAAGGTAGAACCTTCCATCTCCCAAATGCTGGAATGGTATCGACAAATGGCCCTTATCCGGCAGTTTGAAACCCGCTGTTCGCAGTCGTACCAGCAGCAAAAAATCGGTGGTTTTTGCCATTTGTACAACGGCCAGGAAGCCGTCGCCGTCGGCAGCATCGCCGCCGTAAGACCGACGGATTATGTTATCACCGCGTATCGTGATCATGGCCATGCCATTGCCCGCGGAATGGATATTCGTTCCCTTTTTGCGGAACTGTATGGAAAAAAGACCGGCTGCTCCCATGGCAAAGGCGGCTCCATGCACTTTTTTGATGTAAGCAAGAATTTTTTCGGCGGACATGCCATTGTGGGCGCCCATGTGCCGCTGGCGGTCGGCTTGGGCTGGGCGGCCAAATACCGCAAGGAAGATCGCGTCGTGCTCTGCTATTTTGGCGATGGCGCCATGAATCAGGGGTCGCTGCATGAGGCGTTTAATCTGGCCGGGCTGTTTAAACTACCGGTGATTTTCATGGTGGAAAACAACGGCTACGGCATGGGTACGCATTTGCACCGTCATTCCGCCGTTACCGACCTTAAGTTGCGCAGCGGTGACGCCTTCGGCATCCCCGGCAAGGATGTGGACGGCATGGATTGTACGGCGATGTACAAAATGATCTTGTCCGCCGCGGATTATTGCCGTCAGGGCAATGGGGCCATTTTCCTGGATGTAAAAACCTATCGTTATCGCGGTCACAGCATGTCCGACCCGCAGAAATACCGCACCAAGGAAGAAGTGGGCCGCTACCAGGAACATGACCCGATTGGCCGGCTGGAAAAGCAGCTGCGGGATGCCGGCGCACTTGATGACGCCAAAGTGCAGGCGATTAACGAGGAAATTCATAATCAGGTGGAACAGGCGCACGCCGTGGCGGATGCCGATCCCTATCCGGATGCCGCGGAAGTTTGGCAGGATATCTATTCCAATCCCTACGGCCCGTACCAGGCCTGAGGCGTAAACTGACGACTATCAATCGGACATTCAAAGGCAAAAAATAAACCGCTGGGCGGAAAGTTAGTCCGCCTGAAACAAAGGATCTAAATCATGCCCGTCATACAGTTTCGTGAAGCTCTTAATCAGGCCATGTGCGAGGAAATGCAGCGCGATCCGGACGTTTTCCTCATGGGTGAGGAAGTCGCGGAATATGACGGTGCGTACAAAGTTTCGCAGGGTATGCTCGCTAAATTCGGCCCGATGCGGGTGGTGGACGCTCCCATTTCCGAATCCGGATTTGCCGGCTTGGGGATCGGCGCCGCCATGGTCGGAATGCGGCCCATTATCGAATTCATGACATTTTCATTCTCACTTGTTGCCTTTGATCAGGTTGTCAACAACGCTCCAAAAGTGCGGCATATGTCCGGCGGACAGGTAAAAGTGCCGATTGTTTTTCGCGGCATTTCCGGTCCCGGCCAGCAGCTTGCCGCCACCCATTCATGGACGGTTGATGCGCTGTACACCCATGTACCGGGCCTCAAAGTGGTAATTCCATCCACCCCGTACGATGCCAAGGGCCTGCTTAAAACCGCCATTCGCGATGATGACGCGGTTATTTTCCTGGAAAATGAATCCATGTATGGCAATCGCGGTGAAGTGCCGGAAGAAGAATACACCATTCCCTTCGGCAAGGCTGATATTAAACGCGCCGGAAAAGATTGCACCGTCGTGGCGTGGGGTAAAACCTGCCTGACCGCTTTGGCGGCGGCGGAACAACTGCATAAGGATCATGGCATTGATGTGGAAGTGCTGGACCTGCGCACACTCCGCCCGATGGATACCGAGGCTATTTTTGCCTCTGTTCGAAAAACCGGGTACTGCATCACGGTGGAAGAAGGCTACCCCACTTGCGGAATAGGGGCGGAAATCGCGGCCATCGTGCAGGAAAATTGTCTGGATTCACTGGACAACGCCGTGGTCCGCATTGCCTCGCTGGATGTCCCCATGCCCTACAGCAAACCTCTGCTGCAACATGTGGTACCCGACGCGGCCCGCGTGGCCGAAGGCATCAAAAAAGCCATATACTTCAAGGGTTGATGCGGCGGCTGTTCATCGCCTGCGGCTTATAAGTTCGCACAACGACCGCCCACTGGACGAATACACATGCGCATCGCCATGGCTCAGCTGAATCCCACCGTCGGCGATGTGGCGGGAAATACCCGCGCCATTCTGGCGGCTGTGGAATCCGCCCGGGCCGGCGGGGCCCATCTGGTGGTGACCCCGGAACTTTCCCTCATCGGTTATCCCCCCAGGGACCTTCTGCTGAAACCCGCGGTGCTGGCGCAAATGCGGGCCGCGTTGGAATTTCTTGCACGGGCGGCGCCGGATATCGGCATATTGGTGGGCTATGCGGAGGAAAATTCCGCACCCGTCGGCCGGCGGCTATACAATACGGCCGCACTGCTGCACAACGGCGGGATCGCGGCGCAGGCGCGGAAAAGCCTGCTGCCTTCCTATGATGTGTTTGACGAGAGCCGCTATTTTGAACCGGGCGAAAGTGTCGGGATTTTTGAGTTCCATGGAATAAATATAGGTATCTCAATTTGTGAAGATTTGTGGAATGATGAACATCTGGTGGGGCGAAGGCTTTATGCCGCCAATCCGATAGAGGCCATTGCACGCAGCGGGGCGCATCTGCTGATCAACATGAGTGCGTCGCCGTTTGTGTTGGGTAAAAACGATTTCCGCCGCAAACTCGTCCGCCATCAGGCCCGCCGGTGGAACCTGCCGGTCATTTATGTTAATCAGGTGGGCGCCGATGACGAACTCATTTTTGACGGCAATTCCGTGGCGGTGGATCCCCGGGGCGCCGTGCTGGCGCAGGCGGCGGATTTCCGGCCTGATATTGTATTTGTGGAATGGCCCGCCGCCGGAACCGCGCCGGCGGATTCAAAAAACACCCCGCGGGACGGAATGGCCGCCCTGCACGCGTCGCTGGTCATGGGCCTGGCGGATTACGTGCGAAAATGCGGGTTTAAGTCCGCGCTGCTGGGCCTTTCCGGCGGCATTGACTCGGCCGTGGTCGCTGCGCTTGCCGCGGCAGCTCTTGGGCCGGCCAATGTAACCGGCGTGGCCCTCCCCTCACGCTTCAGTTCCGATCATTCCCGGTCCGATGCGCAACTTCTGGCTGACGCATTGGGAATCGCCTGCCGCGCAATTCCCATTGAACCGGTTCATGCCGCCATGGAAAAAGTTCTGGCTCCGGAATTCGCCGGACTGCCGCCGGGGCTTGCGGAGGAAAATATTCAGGCTCGTTTGCGCGGCAATATCCTCATGGCGCTTTCCAATAAATTCGGCCACCTGTTGCTTACCACGGGCAACAAAAGTGAAATTGCCGTGGGTTATTGCACACTCTACGGAGATATGTGCGGCGGGCTGGCGGTAATCAGCGATGTGCCTAAAACCATGGTCTATCAGTTGGCGCAATTCATAAATGATCAGGCCCGTTCCGCCGGAGTCCCGCCGCCGATCCCACACGGATCGCTCACCAAGCCGCCGAGTGCGGAATTGCGGCCGAACCAGACGGACCAGGATTCCCTGCCGCCGTATGATGTGCTTGACCCGCTGCTTCAATTGTATGTGGAGGAGGAAAAATCCGTTACGGAAATTGTGGCCGCCGGTTGGGATGCGGCCACCGCCGCCCGGGTGGCTCGCCTGGTTGACACAAATGAATACAAACGCAAACAGATGCCGCCGGGGCTGAAAGTCACGTCGCGGGCCTTTGGATACGGCAGGCGCATGCCGATTGCCCAGCGTTATAATCCCGGCGTAATTACATTTTAAAAAACGCGAAGGCGGATCCGCCCGAATGACGCGATGCCGCCGCGGCCGCGGCCGCGGTTTGCTTCGTGCAATTACCCGATGTCACCGGGAGCCAGTCGTGCTCGCCCCTCGCAATCCGCCGGGCCTGATCAGCCGGCGCATTTTGCTCGCATTCCGTCATTTCCGCTTGAACCCGCGCGGAAATGCAAGGCACCGGACGCCGCCCCGGCATCCGCGCAGGCCGTGCGCGCAGGGCGGGAATTTCTCACCCACCGGCGAGCATCAGGCATCGCAATTGTTAAACGTATTGACATAAATAAATATCATCCAGCCGTTGGGCAACCGTGCAACCACCCGTTATCATCAAATTTAGTTCCTTCACAATTCGTTGGGCCGCTACAAAGTAAAGTGGCAACACATATCCTAAAAATCCACTTCAAAGCGCCACCCGATTCCGTGACTCGCCGCGGCACGGAGAATGCGTTCGCAATCACGGAGATCCTCCAAAATTCCTTCCGCGTCTGCAAATTCCGCCGTATTCGCACGCACGTACCCTGACAGGGGCCGTACACTCTTCAACCCATCCTCTGCGGAGAATTGGAGGAGTTGAGGTAATTCCCGCATGGATCCTACGCCCTCCGATCTCAGAAAGTACTCGGCCTGTTTCGGATCAATACCAGGAAATCCGGAAAACGGTCGGACCCCCATCTGAGCCGCAACCTTGTCGAGGATGTCGGCGTGCGATGCCAATCGCTTCCCGTCCATCTCGGCCGACAGGCCCTCGACCTCCTGCTCAAGAACAATGAAATAAGCGGACCCCATAATACCTCCCGTCACGTTTTCTTGCCGCCGAACAATCGCAAACTATTTTAGGTGCCCTTTGCCGCGGTCCGGGCACGAATATCGTGCATGTATGGAATGCCAAACTGTAATATGTTTTGGACCGCATTTGCCACCAACTGCTTACATTTCCCCGCGTCGCCAAGTTGCTGGTCGGCAATTACACTGAGCATCTCTGTAATACTCCCCAAAAACTGGGCGCGCTGC
>JAKBBN010000115.1 GCA_021808485.1 Planctomycetota bacterium
GTTTTCTGATCGGCAAGATCGGCAAGATCGGCGGGAACATGCAGTTCACGCACGGCGATTTTCGCAATCCGGTGCCGCGTTTCTCTCCGGAAGCCCGCCGGGCAAACGTGGCGATGGTCGGCGTCGTCAAGGGTGTTGCGGATCGTAAGAGGGCGACGCCGGCGCAGGTGGCGCTGGCGCGGCTGCTGATATCGGATGTAAAATACCGCTTCAGCATTGACATGGCATCATTGAAATCCTGAATTTGGCGGCTCAGCCGCCGGAAAGATCCAACATGGAAACGCGCAAGTTAGGTAACAGCGGCCTGAAAGTTTCCGCAATCGGCCTGGGTTGCATGGGAATGAGTTTTTCCTACGGCCCGCCGGCGGACAAGCAGGAAATGATCACCCTTATTCGATCCGCCGTGGATCAGGGTGTCACCTTCTTTGACACCGCCGAAGTTTACGGCCCGTTCACCAATGAAGAACTTGTGGGCGACGCCCTGGCCCCCATTCGCGACAAAGTCGTCATTGCCACAAAGTTTGGATTTGATTTAAGCGGGCCGGACAATCGCCCCGGCGGCGCAAACCTGAACAGCCGGCCCGACCACATCAGGCAGGCCGTTGAAGGCTCGTTAAAACGCCTGCGGATTGCAACCATTGACTTGCTTTATCAGCATCGGGTTGACCCCATGGTCCCAATTGAAGAAGTGGCCGGAACCGTTGCGGACCTGATTCGGCAGGGCAAAGTCAAATATTTCGGGCTTTCCGAAGCGGGCGCGCAAACAATCCGCCGGGCTCACGCGGTTCAGTCGGTCACCGCACTGCAGAGCGAATATTCCCTGTGGTGGCGCGAGCCGGAAGCGGAAATCCTGCCGACACTGGAAGCTCTGGGCATCGGTTTCGTGCCGTTCAGTCCGCTGGGCAAGGGGTTCTTGACCGGTGCATTCAACGCGGAAACAACATTCGGCAGCGATGATTTTCGCAACAAGGTTCCGCGTTTCAATGAAGAAAACCGCCGGGCCAACCAGGCGCTGGTTGATGTCATCCGAAAATTTGCGGCACTTAAGCAGGCCTCGCCGGCGCAGGTGGCGCTGGCCTGGTTGCTGGCGCAGAAGCCGTGGATTGTTCCGATTCCGGGGACGACAAAAGCCCATCGCCTCCATGAAAATATCGGGGCCGCCCGGGTGCAGCTTTCCGCGACTGAAATCCGCGATCTTGAAACCGCGGCGGCCGCAATCACCATTCAAGGTGCACGCTATCCGGAGCAGGCGCAGAAAATGATTGACCGCTGACATTAAGACAATGCCGCGTTTATGCGTGTGGAAAAGCTTTCCTGCCGGGCGGTACCGTGTAAAAAATCAGGGCAGCCAAGGGCGGTGGTTAACAGCGCCGGCAATTCTTAAATCCGGAAGCTCTCCATCAATTCCGCCGGCTTTAGCGGCCGCGTCGGCCTTGTTTCAACTCGCAAGGTCCGCCGTGGACCAATGCCTTGCGCGCGATCATGGCGGTTTGCCGTGTTGATAATGCGCCGAACCAATAAAAAAGTTAAAATTTGAACCGGCAACTGTCATGCGTTATCCTCCGATCCGGATACAATGGCGATTGCCGGAATGCAATCCGGCGGCGCGTGGAGATTACGCTCGGAGTATTGAGCCGGGAGAGTGAAATGGGGGATTGAGCCGGGAGATCAAGCTGGGTAATCAAGCGATGCTTTACGCAAAGTGTATCCACTGGAGTGTTTATGAAAATTGTCCGGTTCCTGGATTCCGTGGGTCGCGTGCATTATGGTGCGTTGCAGCCGGATGGGGCGGTTTTCCGCATTGAAGGGGATATTCTCGGAAATTACACGGTAACACGGCAAGCCATGGCCGTGGCTAAAATTCTTGCTCCCATCGTGCCCACGGCAATCCTGTGCATCGGGCTTAATTATCGCCGGCACGCCGCGGAAACCGGCGCCAAAACGCCGGAATTTCCCGTGCTGTTTTTTAAAAATCCGGCGTGCGTTCAAAATCCCGATGACCCGATAGAATTGCCGCGGCATCTGGCCAGCGGTGAGGTAGATTACGAAGCGGAACTGGCGATTGTGATTCGCCAACGGGCGAAAAACGTGTCCGAGGCCGACGCCCTGAAATATGTTCTCGGGTTCACCGCCGCCAATGATGTCTCCGCACGCGACTGGCAAAAGCAATGGGGCGGATCGCAATGGTGCCGTGGAAAAAGTTTTGACACCTTCTGTCCCCTGGGTCCGGCGATTGTGACGGTGGACGAAATCGGCAATCCGAATCAATTGGCGGTTCAAACCCGCGTGAACAATGAAATTCTTCAGCAGTCCAACACCGCGGACATGATTTTTTCCGTTGAACGGATCATCGCCTTTCTATCCGGATCCACCACGCTGTTGCCCGGAACGGTTATTTTAACCGGTACGCCGGAGGGTGTGGGGATGGCGCGCAAACCGCCGCGCTGGCTGGCGGAACAGGATCGCGTAAGAATTGAAATTGATCGGATCGGTGTGCTGGAAAATCCGGTGATTGCCGAGCCATGAAAGTGCCGGGTGTTGCAATCAACCCCGGTTCAGTGCCGTTATTCAACAGGTTGAATGAAAAGTTATTTTTCCGGTCGGCGGTGCGGCTGCGCAACGGATCGCCTTCCGGCCGGGATTCAGGGCAGGAGTTTATTATGTCTTCTCCACGCGTTCCGCAGGCGGCGGTAGACGGGCAGTTTGTGAATCGATGGTCCGGCCGCGCTTTTGCCTCCGATTCCATACCCCAACCGGTCATTGATTCGCTGTTTGAGGCCGCCCGCTGGGCGCCATCCTGTTTTAATGAGCAGCCATGGCTGTTTGTGTATGCCGCGGCCGAGGCGGATCTGGCCCGGATGCGGTCCCTGCCGGTGGCCAAAAACCGCAGCTGGGCGGACCGTGCACCGCTGCTGGTATTGGTCCTGGCCCGCACTTCATTTGAAAAAAACGGCAAACCGAACCGTCATGCCGCATTTGATGCCGGCGCCGCGTGGATGAGCCTGGCTCTGCAGGCCCATGCCCATGGGTTGATGACCCACGCCATGGCCGGCTTTGATGAAGCGGCTGCTTACTCCCTTTGCGGAGTTTCGCCGCAGCGCTATACCGTCCTGGCCATGATTGCCGTCGGAAAATCCGGCGATGCCGCAAATTT
The DNA here is from genome assembly GCA_021808485.1 of Planctomycetota bacterium. GTDB lineage: Bacteria > Planctomycetota > Phycisphaerae > WQYP01 > WQYP01 > JAJYPG01. The sequence continues at coordinate 3,155 of JAKBBN010000115.1, forward strand.
GCCGCCGGATCTTGCAGCCATTGAACATCCCAACGGCCGCAAGGACGCCGGGCGCGTGGCCGTGCCGCTGTCGGGGATTGCGGCACTGTTGGCCGCGGGGGGAATACCATGATTACGGGCAGCGAACCGCCGGTGCTGGCGGTGGTAACGGATCTGATTTTTTCCTCGCGGATACGGGCCGAGGCGCGGGCCTTGGGCCGGAATGTTCATCTGATCAATAAACTGGACAGCCTGTCGGCGGCCATGGCCGCATCCCCGCCGCCGAAGTTGCTTTTGGTGGATCTGAATTGTCCATCGCCTGATCCGCTGGCGATCATTAAATCTGCCGCCGCCGGTCCGCCGGACTGCACGATTGTCTGTTTTTATTCGCATGTGCAGGACGACCTGGCGAAAAATGCCGTGGCCGCCGGTGCGGACAAAGTGCTCCCCCGGTCCCGATTTGTGCAGCAATTGCCGGAGATTCTGCGGTTTGCCGGCCGTGATGAACGGCAAAATCCTTGATCGGATGCAAAACTCGCCGCCCCGGGCGGAACCGTGTTGCAATCATCGGTGCGGCGATTGCGGCAAAGCGGTACAGCCGCATGGTGGTCTGGCGGCATAGCGGTTTGCCGGATCATTTTTCGTAGCTTGCGTGTACCCGGCCCGCCATCATCGGGTTTTTGGCGTATATCATGCACCACCATGGCTATCAGGTCAGCGTATCATGTGTCAGGCCGGGTGTTAATCCGGGTGTTAGCCCGGTTAAAAATGCATCAGGCAAAATCATGTTTGGGAAATGCACCATGATAAAACCATTTGGAATCATTGTTTTTCTGGCTTGGCTGGGGCTCATGCCGATTGCCCGGAGCTTTGCCGCGGCGCCGTTCATTTCGCTGCAGGTGGATCGTTCCACCGTGCCGGACGGCCGATGCGTTGTGGTCACCGCCACCGTTAGAACCGCTGCCGGCAAGCCGGTTTCCGGATTAAAACTTCAAGCTTTGGTGAACGGCCGGGCTTGGTGCGCCGCTGAGCGTACCTTGCCTTCCGGGGTTGCCCATCTTCTGTTGCCGCTTCCGCTGGTTGGCGTGAATGCCATTACGGTCCGCGGCGGCGGCGGCGTCTCCCAGCCTGTGACGGTACAGGTCAGGCGGCGGCGGTTCAAAATCAAGACGGATCCCCATCACTTGATCGGCATGGAATATGAAACCTGGTTTGGCCCGGGATATGCCCAATGGGGGCACGAGGAAGCCGAGCCGATTCTTGGCCGGTATAGTTCGTTGGACCCGCGCGTGCTCCGCCAACAAACGCTCTGGTTTAACGAAATGGGCATTAATTTTGTTGAACTTGACTGGACCAATAATTTAACCGCGCCGTTTCCGGATGCGCCGGCCCGCGAATGCATCGCAAGCAATAAAGTTCTTTTCAAACTCTATTCACACATGCGTCAACACCCGAAGATTGTTTTTTTAATGGGTCCGGAACACAACAATTGGCTGAACCATTCCACCCCCTACACCGGCCCGTGGTTTGAAGATCAATTGAATTACATTTACACCCATTTTATCAACAAGCCCGCCTATCAAAACATGTACTTGCATTACAAGGGCAAGCCCTTGCTGCTTTTGTACCTCAACGGGCCGCGATCTTCCCATCCGCCCAAGGTGCACGACCCGCGATTTACAATTCGTTATGTCGGCGCGTGGCTGCAATTTACCAGGGAGCAACGCTACGGCGTCTGGTCCTGGTATGATCAAAAAGCCACTCCCACCTTTTATCACGGCCGTCCGGAAGCCCTCACGGTCGCCTGCGGTTTCCCGGCGGTCCATTCTCCGGGACAAGGCTTGAACAACTGGCTTGGCGCCGGTGCGGGCGGAAAAAATTACGGCCGGACCTATCGAACCCAATGGCGGGTTGCCGACCATTATCTGCCGCGTTTTTTATTCCTCTGTCAGTGGAATGAATTTGAACCGCCGGATCAGTACAACGTTAATTTAAGCAACGATATGGAGCCAACCGTAATGACCCAGGCCGGTTCGCACCGTCCCAGCGGCTGGGGCTTTTTCTACATGGACCTGACCCGGTCGGAAATCCGCCGTTATCACCGTCTGATCAAGGCCCGCGGGAAATAAACGGGCCGCGCCGTCGCATGTGTTATGAATGCTTTTGTGGTATAACCGGCGTGCGGAAAAGACCGCCGGGGAAGCGGCGGAATCAGCGGTTTGGCCTATGATACCATCGGAAATTATCACTCTCGGACTGGAAACCACCTGCGATGAAACCGGCGCTGCGATTGTGGCGGGCGGCACGCGGGTATTGTCCAGCGTGGTCTGGAGCCAGACGGCGTTGCACGAACGTTTCGGCGGTGTGGTGCCGGAAATTGCGGCGCGAGCCCATCTTGAAAAACTCAATACGCTGGTGGATGTGGCCTTGAAAGAGGCCGGCATCGCTCCCCATCGGCTTTCCGCTATCGCCGTAGCCAACAGTCCCGGGCTGGTGGGATGCCTGCTGGTGGGGGTTTCCGCGGCCAAGGGTTTCGCATTCGCCTGGGACCGTCCCCTGGTCTGTGTAAATCATGTCCATGCGCATATATATGCCGCGGCACTGGGCCAGGTGGGCGCGCCGCCCGGCACGCCTCCGGAACTGCCCGCCCTTGGGCTTATTATTTCCGGCGGGCATAGTGCGCTGTACCGCGTGGAAAACTACGCGGATTTCCGCCGCCTCGGTTCCACCTTGGATGATGCCGTCGGTGAGGCCTTTGATAAAGTGGCCGCCATCCTGCAGCTTGGCTATCCCGGCGGACCGCGGCTGGAGGCTTTGGCACGCCATGGAAACAGCCGCGCTATCGCCTTTCCGGTAAGCCTGCTGGCGGCGAATTCGCTGGACTTTTCTTTCAGCGGCCTGAAAACCGCCGTCCGTTATTTTGTAAACGGACGCCAGGGCTCCCAGCGCACCGCCGCGGAACTGACTGACTCGCAAAAAGCCGACGTGGCGGCGTCATTTCAATTCGCGGTCGGTGAGGCTTTAAGCATAAAGCTCCAGCGGGCATTGGCCGCACGGGATGTTAAAAGCGTGATTGTCGGCGGGGGGGTGGCGGCGAACTCCTATATCCGCAGCCGGCTTGCCCACGTGGCGGAGCAGGCGGGAATTCCACTGCATCTGCCCGCGATGAACTATTGCACGGATAACGCCGCCATGATCGCCGGGCTTGGCGGGCAACTTTTCGCCGGCGGAGTGCGCTCCGGGCTTGATGCCGCCGTAGTCGCCACGGCCTGAATTCAACGGCGGGCCGGTACCGTATTGACCATCGGCGCCGCTCGCCCGCCTTTAACGGCGAATTCCTTCAACTATTTATCAATCAAAAAACTGCGATAAACCGGCCCCGTCGTTTGTACCCGCGGATGCACGGCCTGCCCCCATTGCCAGGCCCCAATGATTACCTTCATGGGAAATGTTGCCCGCGGTGGAATGGCGGTAAACCTCAACGTTCGGTTATCCGCCGCCAATTTCACCGGCCCGCTGACTACAAAAAACTGGACCGGCAAGCCGAGGCTGGATGTGGCGTAAAGCCGGATGGACTTCGTACCCGCTTTTACATTGGCCGGCGATGAAAATGCGATGGTTTGCCGCTTGCCGGCATGATTGGTGATTGGCAGCCAGATGTGCGCCGGCCGATCGGTGGATTGAAAACGCGAATTGCCCGGGCTGTAGGCGATAATCCATGGTTCCCATGGCGGCCCCTGGCGTCTTACACCGCCGCGATGCAGATAAACCTTGAACGTGTCCGGGCCGACCTGTTTAAGTGCGCCGCTGCCGATGGTCCAGAATTTGATCGGGGCATTGGCATGCCCGGCCACGCCGCCGTTAAGCAGCTTTCTGGTTGGCGAATGGTTCAGATAACGGGCCTGCACGTTAAACGTAACCCCGTCGGGATTAAAATGCGCCCCCAAACTGGCAAAACCGTTCTGCTTCAGGGAAGCCGGTTTTCCGTTTACCACAAAATCAATAAGTTCCGGCTTTTTTCGATTCATGCGCACCATGTATCGGTTCACCGCCTGCGCGAGTTTGCGGTTGAAAAACCATGACGCATGCGATGGATCGCCGTTAAACGCGGTAAATGGCATGGCGTGGGAATCCGCGGTGCCATATTTGGTGGTGTCAATCACCCAGCCGGTGCGATGATGAATGGGTTTAAGTTTTACCCGGCCGTTAACCGGGGCATGTGCGGGCACGCGGTATTTGACCGCCTCTTTAATAAACAGTGCAACCAGCGGAGCGGACTTTTCACCGGGATTGGATACGCCGTCTCCATTGGGCCACGCCCCGGCCAGCAGGGAATTGATTTCGTAGGTTCGCCAGTTCATCACACCGCTGTGCCACCAGTGCACGAAGTGGTTTTCCGCCGCCGCCGTGGGACAAAGGAAAACAGTCGTAAGCGTATAGTTGGTAAACTGCCCGAAATACTGCACTTGCGGCCCTTTGGACAGGTGATGGTTGCCCACGGTGGCCGTGGATACCACATACGGCAGCAACATCTGATCCCAGAACGCGGTGTCGTTATTGCGGGCATCGGCGGGATTCAGCACGTAGGACGGCCCGCGTCCCTGATTGTCCTGTGCATATTCCGTCGCCGCCAGCGCCACCTGCCGCAGATTGGACAGGCAAACCGTGGATTGGGCGCTGGCCCTTGCCTGTGCCAGTGCCGGCAAAAGCAGTGAAATAAGAACCGCAATAATGCTGATGACAACCAGCAATTCCACCAGCGTAAAGCCTGTTCGCGCGGTACGATTTCCAAGCATCCGTCTCATAAAAGTGCTCCTTTGACTGCATCGCCGCCGGACTGCCTGTGAGTCC
>JAKBBN010000030.1 GCA_021808485.1 Planctomycetota bacterium
TGGACATGGGGCAACCATGAATTCGGCTACGCCTGGGACCGCCACCTGACCGATTCCGACGGTCCATACATTGAACTCATGACCGGGGTCTTTACCGATAATCAGCCGGACTTTTCCTTTCTTGCACCGGGCGAAACCCGGAGCTTTACACAGTATTGGTACCCGTTTCAAAAGATCGGCCTGCCCGTCGCCGCCAATGAACATGCCGCACTCAGCCTGCATTTTGACAATCGCACGCTCCACGTCGGCATCGCCCCCGCGAAATGTCACAATCGCCTTACGGTAGTCGCAAAACAGGAGGGCAAGGTGATTCTTCGTCGCAGCGGCAGCGCCGGTCCATCGCAACCATTGCTGTTGGCCGCCCGGGTCTCCGCAACTCTCCAGCCCGCCAAGCTCGAACTTTTCATTCACGATGACAATGGCCTGCTGCTTCATCACCGGCCGGAGCCGGAAAAACCGGATTCCTTGAGCCCCCCGCCGCTTGCCAGCGAACCGCCCATGCCCCGGGCGGTGGCCTCCAATGAGGCGTTGTATTCAATCGGTATGCACTTGGACCAGTACCGGCACGCCACGCGCTATCCTGAACTATACTGGCGCGAGGCGATTCGCCGTGATCCGCAAGATACACGCTCCACAAACGCCATGGGATTGTGGCATTTAAGACGCGGCGAATTCGCCGCTGCGGCGAACTTGTTCCAGCGGGCCGTGCGCAGTGCCACGGGTCGAAACGCCAATCCCTATGACGGCGAGCCGTTTTACAACCTTGGTTTGGCGCATCGATATCTTGAGGATGACGATGCCGCCTATTCGTCATTTTTCAAGGCGGTATGGAATAATGCCTGGCAGGCGCCCGCATTTCTGGAATTGGCCCGCATAGACTGCCGCCGTGGAAATTGGCCGGCGGCACTGGAGCATTTAGATCAATCATTGGCCGTTAGCGCTGAAAATGTTAGCGCCCGCAATCTCAAAGTCATTGTGCTGCAAAAGCTCAATTCCGATTCCCCGGCAAAGGAACTCCTTGAATCCAACTTTCGTCTGGACCGGCTGGATTATGTTTCCCGATTTTTGCGCGGTGATTCCGCCGGCATCGGCACACAGGCCCGGTTTGATATGGCGCTGGATTTTGCCCGCGCCGGATTGTGGGATATGGCGCTGGCCGCCTTGCCCGCATCACACGATACCGTGGATCGCGGGACTCAGCCGCTGGTGCATTATTACCGCGGCTATTTTTTTCAGCGGTTTGGCCGGGCGACGGCCGCCAAAAAAAGCTTCGCGGCGGCCGCCAAGGCAAGTCCGGACTGGTGTTTTCCCTCCCGGCTGGAAGAAATGGTCATCCTCCGCGCCGCTATCGCCGCCAACCCGTCCGACGGCATGGCCCATTATTACCTGGGCAATCTGCTTTATGACCGCAAACGCCATCTGGAAGCGGTAAGGCATTGGCAAAAAGCCTCCAAATGGCGGCCCAATTACTCGGTGATCTGGCGAAATCTGGGTATTGGTTATTACAACATTTACAAACAGCCGGCCAAAGCCGCCGCCGCATACCGTAACGCGCGGCGCTGCAATCCCGCGGATCCCCGTCTGCTGTATGAACAGGATCAACTGGCCCGGCGCATGGGTGTTCCAATCCATCGCAGAATTGCCGCGCTTCAGCCGGTTTCCTCCAAAGCCCATAATGTTTTGCAGCATGTCGGAAACGTCCGGGCCGCAAAAAACCGCAAGGCGCCCCCTGCCGCGACTTGGCCCATGCGCGACGATTTAACGGTTGAATATTGCACCCTGCTGAATCAGGCCGGCCGTCATGACGAAGCGCTGGAAATACTTCTGCACAGGCACTTCCAGCCGTGGGAAGGCGGCGAAGGGCGGGTACTGGAGCAGTATGTCCGGGCACATATGGCCTTAGGCCGCTCGAAACTGCGGCAGGGCATGGCGTCGGAGGCCCTGGCGCATTTCCATGGAGCCTTGCATCCCCCCCAATCGCTGGGCGAAGCCCGCCATGCGCTGGCCAATTGCAGCAATATCTTTTTTTATCTGGGCGAAGCTGCGGCGGCTGCGGGAAAAATGAAAAATGCTACGCAGTGGTGGCGCCGTGCCGCGGAAGAAAAGGGCGATTTCCGGAACATGGCGGTAACCCCGTATTCCGAAATGACGTTTTACCGCATCTTGGCCCTGCAGCGGCTGGGCAGTAACCATATTGCCGGGAAATTGGCGGCGTCCGTGCTTGCATATGCAAAAAAATTGCTGGCAACACCCGCAAAAATTGATTATTTCGCCACCTCCTTGCCCGATTTGCTTCTCTTTGAAGCGGATCTTCAAGCGGATCAAAACACCTATGCCGGATTTCTCCAGGCGCAAATCTATTTCGCCATGGGGAACCGTCGGCGGGCCATTCAAATTCTTCGCCATATCCTGCGGCACAACGCTCATCATGGGCCGGCTGCGGATCTGCTGGCGGAAATCGCGATTCCCGCGCAGCGGGTAAAATCGCGAATCGCCTCGCGTTAACCGCCGGCCGTCGTGAACGGGTTCAAAGTTGGAGAAGTACATGACCGAAGCGAATCCGCCGCAAGAAGCGCCTAATTCCGCCTCCATCGGCTATGCCCTGTTTATTTCGGCTGTCGCGGCGATGGGCGGATTGTTGTTCGGTTATGACTGGGTGGTGATCAGCGGCGCGAAGCCTTTTTTTGTACCCCACTTTCACCTCACCAATCCCGACACCATCGGATGGGCGATGTCATGCGCCCTGATAGGTGCTTTGGCCGGAGCACTGGTAACAGGCTGGTTGACGGACAAATTCGGTCGCAAGCGACTCCTGGCGGTCGCCGCGGTGCTGTTTGGAATCTCCTCGATCCTCACCGGCTGGGCCGCCTCTTTTGCCGCCTTCGCCTTCTGGCGGGTGATCGGAGGCGTGGCCATCGGCATGGCGTCAAATCTTTCCCCGCTTTACATCGCGGAAGTTTCCCCGGGCCGCTGGCGCGGGCGCCTGGTCGCGCTGAATCAACTCACCATCGTCATCGGTATTCTGCTGGCGGACGTCATAAACTGGAAAATCGCCCGTCCCGTTCCGGCTCATGCCGCCGCCGCGGCCATTGCCGCCTCGTGGGATGGACGCCTTGCCTGGCGATGGATGTTCACCGTCGTTGCCGCACCGTCAACGCTGTTTTTGCTTGGCGTATTTTTTATACCGGAAAGCCCCCGATGGCTGATGAAGCAAGGACGCGATTCCCAGGCCGGCCGCATTCTATCGCGAATTGGCGGCGCCGATCACGCGGAAAATGAATTGGTCGCGATTCGCCGCACATTGGCCGGTGAAGCCGCCGGTCGTGTGCGCCTGGCCGATCTGTTTGATTCACGGGTCTTAAAAATTGTCGGTATTGGCCTGGTGCTGGCCGTATTTCAGCAATGGTGCGGCATTAATGTCATTTTCAGCTACGCGCCGGATATCTTTCATGCCGCCGGCTATCACGTGAACAGCCTGCTTTTTGAGATTGTCATTATTGGTGCGGTAAATCTGCTGTTTACCCTCGCGGCCATGGTGCTGGTGGACAGGCTCGGTCGCCGTCCGCTCATGCTTATCGGGGCCGCCGGATTGATCCTGACCCATTCCCTTCTTGCCTTGGCGTATCATGGCCATGTCCAGGGGTTGCCGGTGGTGATTCTGGTGATGGCGGCCATCGCCTGTTACGCCATGACGCTGGCGCCGGTTACCTGGGTGCTGATTTCGGAAATATTCCCCAATCGCATCCGTGGAACAGCGCTGTCCATCGCCGTATCCGCCCTCTGGATTGCGGATTTTATTCTTACCCAAACTTTTCCGGCGTTGAAGTCCGCCATCGGCGTTGGCGGTGCATTCTGGTTATATGCCATCGTGTGCACTGGCGGGTTTTTATTTATTCTCCGCACCGTACCGGAAACACGCGGAAAATCCCTGGAAGAACTGGAGCAGATCCTCGTTAGATCTCCTGTCGGTTGACCCTTCCCGGTTGAACCTTGATCAACCACTGCGCTCCGTCGAAACTTTCGCCGCAATGTTCGCAATTGCGCGCAGGCGTTTAATTCCGGAAGTATGAAAATTAAGCGATACAATGAACGGCCGACGATCTTGCGTTCGCAAGGAGTCGATTATGGAATCGATTTATGCTTTATTGGTCAGCGGTGTTTTGATTGCAGCCGTTTGGGCCGGTGAATTTGAATTTTCCGGATTGCCGAATCGGCGGTGGAGATCGCAAAAATCCTTTTTTTTGCTATTTCTTGTCGTTTTAGTGAATTCCGTGATCGGCGATAAAGGCCTGCAATGGACCTCCGTTCCCCGCATCACGCCCGCAGTCGCACTATTTTTCCGCAGCGCTATAATGTTACGTGTGAGAAATGTTTAACACGGATGCAATAATCGAATGATTGATAATGCGGACAATCCCCCGGCCGTCGCCGAAAAGCGATATATAAATTGGGTTGCGCTTGCGGCCGGCATCTGCCTGCTGGGTGAAATTGCCATTATGTCCCGGTACAAACCCAGCCTTACCCAGCCGCCGCCCATATCGGTTCTTCTCCTTTCGTTGCTCACCCTGTTTTTGGGCGCCGGTTCGCTGCTATACCGCCTGAACCGGCGGCAATACTGGTTTACCGGCCGGGCGATTGGCGTGATTTCCATGCTGCTTGGGATGATCATTTTCTCCGTGCAGTCCCTGGGATTGCATAAAGATCGCGAGGTTCTGCTGGAAAAGCAGCTCAAAATCGTGGCCGGAGCCTGTGTGACCTACGCCCGCTCTCACCTTGGTCGCTATCCGCCGAATCTCGCCGCACTTCTGGAAACCGGTTTAATTAAACCTGCCTATTTGAGCGATCCAACCAATGTTCGTGAACCGCTGGTTCTCCCCTCTGACTGGCGCACGATAAAACCCGCCATTCTGATTCATGCGATTAATGCCAACAGCGATTTTCGGTATGTAGGTCAGGACCTGCGCCTGCCCGCCGGTGCGGTCGCCGGGGGGAAAATGCCTCCGGCATTTTCCCGCATCATCATCCTTTATTCCAACGAGCAGCAGGCCAGCAGCGCCGGAGAACTCGCCTTTGCCGATGGACATATCAAGTACGTGCAGATCGGCGGTATGCCGCAAACACTTTATGCCAGCAACGCCGCACGCAAAAAACTCGGCTTGCCGCCCATGACCTTCAGCAAGGGAATATCCCGCACCGACTCCGGCGGCCCGTCGGCAACCGTGCCCGCGGCAAAATAAAACAAGTGGATCAATTATCCGTCGCTAATCAATGGTCCGCCCCAGCACCCTGCCGTACAGCCAGTGTCGGGCGTTCGTGTGGTACATCTTTTCCAGTACCTCCACCGGCAGGTTCAGCCCCGCCAGTCGCGGCTTTCCTTCGGCGGCGTCCGGGTCTTCGATGGGTGATAAACCGTTAAAATCCGTTTCCCAAAGCTTTTGATGGACCCAATAACGGCTGGCATAATGGTCATGGTCATATTTTTCGCCCACAACCAGGTCGCTTCCAAATAAAATGCGGTCCTGATTACGGATAAAAAACTCCCGGACCCGGGCGGTATCCTGCTCGGCAATGGCCCGCACGATCCATTTCGTGGCGCTGGAATCCACAATGTAATGCGGATACCGGTCCAGTCTTTTTTGTAGGCTGTCCATATCCTCCAGACTTCCGCCCATGTGCGCACCCATGTGGATGCGATCGGGGTATTTTTCCAGCATCCTTTCCAGCATTGGAAACTGCTGATCAAAAGACCGCTGCCCCTCGGAAGGCTTGTATTTCCGATCTTCACCGAACCACGCACGCGGATCGCCGACATGGCTCATAAAATGGTAACCAAGCTCATACGCATGCTGCATCACGCGTTGAATCGCCGGGCTGTCCAGATCCATGCCCGTCCGCTTCTGTGTGCCGGGCGCCATGTGGAATTTTATCAGGCGGGATCCGCGTTTATAAAATTCATCCAGTCGTCGCATCCACTCCGCGATAAAGTCATCCCCCGGGCCGAGATTCTGCCATTTTGGAATGGCGATAAATTCAAACCGCCCGGGAAACGCCGCCTTCAACGCATCCACATCCTCCAGCGGCGCCATTGTCCATATCCGCCCGATGCCGTACTCGTCCGCCACACGCAGATATTCGCGCGTCAAGGCCGCATCGCGCGTGTGCGTGTGCACGTCTATCACAAGCCCGCCGGTTTTGCGTTTCGGCGGCCGGCTGTAATCAACACCGGTCAAGTTGTGTGGAACAGCGCTGTTTACGGCGGTTTGAGCGGTTGTTTGTGTCATGAATGTTCCCAAGCTTCCATTTTCTTCACTCTGCATTCTAGGCCGTGAATCGGCGATTATCCGGTGAGCCTGGTTCTGTTCTAGGGAAATTCCAGATACCCCACTCCCAGCCCGCCCTTGCGCACCACCAGCACCTGCACCCGGCCCGTCTTCGGCAGGTGCGGCAGCAGAACCCCCAGATTTTGCAGCGTCCGGATCGGATAGGGTCCGAATTTGATCAGAATGTCGCCCGGCTTAAGTCCCGCCAGCGCGCCGATGGAGCCGGCCTTCACCGCCTTGATAAAAATGCCCGCCTGAATCTTGGAGTGACTTTCGCCGGCCAGTTGCGGCGTCATCTGTTCTATCCGAATTCCCAGCTTTTTATAAGCATCAACGACAACCGGCGACGGCGGCACCGGCCGGATTGGAAATGCCAGTACCTTTCCGCTCAACAGCTTTACCGATACGGTTTTCTGACCCGGCGCGGTCTGCAGCACGGCCGCCAGTGCTCCCGCCAGGCTGTGAATCGCGGAGCCGTCTATCGCCGTGATCTGCGATCCGGCCACTCCGGCGATTCCTACGATCTCATGGATATCCGCCGGCTGTCGCAGCGTGCGTGTATCCGTGAACTTAATCGGTATTTCCAGCCCGCTGGCCATCGCCGGATTCATTAATCGCGGCAGCAATGACGCCAGACGATCCACGCCGATGGCAAAACCGATGTTCTGGGCGTTGCCGCGAATCGCCGTGTTGATTCCCACCACCTGCCCGTACACATTCAGCAGCGGTCCGCCGGAATTGCCCGGATTAATCGCCGCGTCCGTCTGAATCAGGTTGCTCAGCGGGGTTGGATTATTCGGCTCGCGAATCTGCCGATGCAGGGCCGACACAATGCCGGAACTCACGCTTTGGCTGAATCCAAATGGATTTCCCACCGCAATGCACGGTTCACCGATCATCAGATCGCCTGAACTGCCCAGCGGAATCGTGGGGTATACGCCCCCATGGTCAATTTTCAGAACGGCCAGGTCCGCCTGCGGGTCGCTGCCCACCACATGCGCCTTGTACGATCGGCCGTTGGCGAATTTCACGGAAATTTCTCTGGCTTGGTCCACCACATGATTGTTGGTGACGATGTAACCATCTTTCTGAATGACAAACCCGCTGCCCAGGAAATCCGCCGGAACTTCCACAAACGGACCGCCGGCCACCGGCCCCCAGAATACGCTTCCGAACGGATTGATCTGCCGGGTGATCAGTCGCTTGGCGGTAATGGACACGATCGCCGGGCTGCAGTGCCGCACCACCTGAACCGTAACCGTGTCGCGCAAATTATGCGGATCCACATGGGGACGCCACGCCTGCCCAGCGCATTGCCCCGCCATCCATGCCGGCAGGCCCGCCGCCAGAATGATTGCCGTCAGGTAACGTCCCGCCCGGTGACGCATCGCTGAAATTCCACGGTTTACAATAGCTTTCATCAGCCAAACTCCACACGTCGGTGATCCGGCCTTTCGCCGCCGAATCCCGATTCATTTTATACGTTTGCGCCGGCCCCCGGGTTTCACCGCCGCGCCGCCGGTATCTCCCTTACTTCGCCTGCCGCGCCCCCGGTTTCCCGTCTCTCCCTTCGCCGCTTTTTCCGCACTCCGGTGGTGACTCCGGACCAGCAGCCGGATGGGAACCTCCGAAAGGCTCGTACGCTGCCGCAGTTGACGGATAAAAAACCGGCGGTATTCCTCCGTTACCAGATCCGGTTGATTGACGCTCAACACAATGGATGGAGGATTGACGCCGATCTGCGTCGCGTAATATACCTTGACCGGTTTTGCGGATCGGCTGCTCGGCCCGCGCTGCCGGATGATATCCTGCACCGCCTGATTCAATTGCCCCGTGCTCAGGCGGGTTGATGCCTGTTGATGCAATGAAAACGCCAGACGCAGCATATCCTGCACATGTTCATTGTCCTTGGCGCTGATACAGGCCATCGGAGCGAATTCCAGTTGCGGGAATATTTTCCCGACATATTGGGCGAACTCCGCCGGCGTGGCGCGCTGCCCCACAAGGTCCCATTTGTTCACCGCCAGAATTGTCGGCTTGAACTGCTCCTGAATGTACGCGGCAAGTTTTTGATCCACATCGCCGGATTCAAGGGTCGCGTCCAGCAGCAGAATCACCAGGTCGGCCCGCCGGATGGAACGCTGCGCTCGGTGGAAACTGTAGAATTCAAGGTCGCTGGCCGTCATTTTGGACCGCTTGCGTACTCCCGCCGTATCAATCACCACCAGCCGCCGGCCGTCCGCGTCAATGTGGACATCCACACTGTCACGCGTCGTGCCGGCAACTTCCGATACAATCACCCGTTTCTGCCCTGCCCAGGCGTTGATCAGCGTGCTTTTGCCGGCATTCCGCTTGCCTACCACGGCGATCTTGAGTTCCGGTTCAGCCACATCGGCGGCCGAATTTCCCCCCAGGTTCTCCATGATTTTTTCCAGCAATTGATCCCGGCCCCGATTTTCCTTGCATGACACCGTCACCGGCTCCCCGAATCCCAGGGAGAAAAAATCCGCACTGTTGACGGTCATCGCCGCCGAATCCACCTTGTTGCATATCAGAAAAACCGGTTTGGAAAATCCGCGCAAAAGCGAGGCCACCACCGTGTCCAGGGATACCAGTCCGCTGCGTGCATCCACCACAAACAGTATCAGGCTTGCTTCCTCGATCGCCTGACGGATTTGTGCGCGCACTTGCTCGGTCAGATTGTCCGGATCATCTATCCCGTAGCCGCCCGTATCAATAAGTTCAAAATAACGGCCCCGATGCTCCACGATGGCTCCGATGCGGTCGCGCGTCACGCCGGCCGTGGGGTCCACAATGGAAATGCGCCGCCTTGCCAGAAAATTAAGCAGGCTGGATTTGCCGACATTCGGCCGTCCTATGATGGCCACACTTGGGGGATTCATAACGGTGTATCCTGTTCGTCAGTGGGCAAAAACCCGGTCATCCGGCTCGGCCGCAGCACTGTTTATATTTTTTTCCGCTCCCGCACGGACACGGGTCATTGCGTCCGACCTTCGGGCCGGCATTCACAATCGGTTCCGTCGGCCGGATCATATCCTGATCCTCGTCGTCCGCCGCATGCGCCGGCTGCCCGGCCGCGGCCCCCAGGGCGGCGGCGTCCACACCGTACGATTCCGGTGCGTCAAATGATTCCTGCTGATCGGCATACACATCGCGCATGTCGTCGGCGGAAGCTATTTTTACCTTGAATATAACATCCGTCACCTTGTCCCGCAGCACGCGCAGAAATTCGTCGAACAACCGCGAGCCTTCACGCTTGTATTCAATCACCGGATCGCGCTGCGCAATGCCGCGCAGGCCGATCGAATCGCGAAGCTGGTCCATCGCATAAAGATGGTCTTTCCACGCCACGTCGTATATCTGCAGCAGCACGGTGCGTTCCAGTTCCGTCAATTCCCGCCGCATGAATGAATGCGCCAATTCGGAAATGCGCGCCAGCCGTTCTTCCTCCGGCTCCCCTTCAAACTCGTCGGCCGGAGCCTGCGTGACAAAGCGATTGGCGACCCAGGCGGCCAGTTCCGCCGAAGATTGAAATTTCGCCACCGCCTCCTTCACCTCGCGGTCAATTGTCGCGTTGGCCCCCGCGGAAATCTGCAGCAGCGCGGACCGCAGTTTATCCGCCGGCAGTGCCCGGATTTCATCCCCGGTGATTGTCGTCCCGTATTTTGCCCGGAGCCATACCGCCAGCTGTTCCGAAGCGTAAATGTTGGCCGTGCCGCCCGCTCCGTTGGTCGCCTCAATGGCGTAGTCAATCGGATATTCGACTTCGCGCCTTTTATAAATCTCCTGCGCCTGCTGAAGAATGATATCAACCGCCTGATCCATCGTTTTTCCGACAAGTTCGTCTGCCGCGATGGAAGTGTCAAATTTGTCCGCCGCCCATTGCGCCAATTGCTGCTGGGGATAATTGGACGGCAGATACCGCCCGATGGCGCTGCAGTCCTTATGGTCAATTTGATCCAGCGCCTTTGCCACCAGTGTCTCGGCGATGTGTTCGCGGTCCAGGCTTTTCAGCTGCGTCGGGCTTACCTGCACATGAAACTGGTTGGCCGCCCAGGTGGACAGGCCGGCGAAATCCCAGTCCAGCGGATCGGCATCCGGATCCATAAATTCCGACAGCGATGTGTGAATGTTGGTCCGGGCCTCCTCGCGGGCCTTGTTGCGGATGGTCATTTCCAGCACCGGCAGTTCCGTATCCCGCAACTCGGCCGGATCTATAACCGTGTTGAATTCACCGCGGACCCATTCACTGATGCAGGTGGGTGCATAATCGCGGGCCAGGTAATGGGATACTGAATCCCGTACGGCATCCTCAATGGTTTCGAAAATAATCTCCCGGAGATTGCGCCCCTCCAGAATGCTTTGTCGCGTCTTGTAAAAATAGCTCCGCTGATGTTCACGCACCTCATCATATTCCAGCAGGTTTTTGCGTATCCCGAAATTCCGCTCTTCCACCTTTTTCTGCGCCCGCTCCACCGCGCGGGACACAAACCGGTGCTCAATCGCTTCATCCTCTTTCATTCCCAGCCGCTGAATCGCCTTGAGCATGAAATCCCCGGCGAACATTTTCATCAGGTCGTCTTCCAGACTCAGGAAAAAACGCGATGCGCCCGGATCCCCCTGCCGGCCGGATCGCCCGCGCAGCTGATTATCGATACGCCGCGCCTCATGGCGTTCCGTTCCCAGCACAAACAGTCCGCCCGCTTCACGAACCCCCTCGCCCAGTGAAATATCCGTGCCGCGGCCGGCCATGTTCGTCGCGATCGTTACCGCACCCGCATTGCCGCCGTCCTTTCCTTTGCCGCTTCGCCCCGCCTTGGCCACAATCTCCGCTTCGCGTTCGTGGTTCTTGGCGTTGAGCACTTCGTGCTCAATCCCGCATTTCTGTCGCAGCATCCGCGACAACCTTTCGGATTTCTCCACGCTGGTGGTGCCCACCAGTACCGGTTGTCCGGATTCCGACCTCGCCTTGATCTCCTCGACAATCGCATTCCACTTGGCATTTTCCGAAAGGAATATCAGATCATCGGAATCCTGCCGCACCACCGGGCGATTGGTGGGAATGCTCACCACTTCCAGCTTGTAGATCTTGTTGAATTCTTCGGATTCCGTCATGGCGGTGCCCGTCATGCCGGCCCGCCGCTTGTACAGTTTGTAAAAATTCTGCAGCGTGATCGTGGCCATTGTCTGGGTTTCCGGTTTCACCCGCACGCGTTCCTTGGCCTCCACCGACTGGTGCAGCCCGTCGGACCATTGCCGCCCCACCATCAATCGGCCGGTGAATTCGTCCACAATGATGATTTCCCCGTTCTGCACCACATAGTCCTTGTCCTTCTCATATACCACGTGCGCCCGCAGGCTCTGTTCCAGCAGGTGCGGCCAGTCCATGTTGCTGCCGATATAAAACGATCCGACGCCCGCATATTCCTGCGCCTTCTGGATGCCTTCATGGGTCAAATGCACGGATTTGCGGTCCAGTTCAACCTCATACAGCTGCACCTGTCCGGCAAGCTGCTGTTCCGCCTCCGTCAATTCCTGTTGTGCACCGGTCAGAACCGCGGACAACTCCGTGGTTTTAGCCGAATCCGCACGAAAATTGCGGATATCCGCCTCCGTCCCCTTGATCCGGATCTTCAGGTGTTCCACCCGCTGGTGTGCCTGCTCCCACGGCCTTTGCGCCAAAATCAGTTTCCGGCACACTTCATCGGCGGCACGATACCGCGGACTGTCATCGTGGGCCGGTCCGCTGATAATCAGCGGTGTGCGGGCCTCGTCAATCAAAATACTGTCCACTTCATCTATGATCGCAAAGTCCAGCGGCCCCTGTACCTGTTCCTCCAGGGTCTGTTTCATGTTGTCCCGCAGGTAGTCAAAGCCGAATTCGCTGCTTGTGCCATAGGTGACCGTGCATTGATAGGCCAGTTTCCGCGGATCATTGTCCATATGGGATTGAATAAACCCGACCGACATGCCCATCGCAAAAAATGCCGGGGCCACCCAGGCCGCATCGCGCCTCACCAGGTAGTCATTGACCGTCACCACGTGGCAGTGGGCGCTCGTAAGCCCCATTAAAAAGCAGGCCAGCGGCGCTACGAATGTCTTTCCCTCACCCGTGGCCATTTCCGCGATCTTGCCTTCAAAAAGCACCATCCCGCCGATCAACTGCACGTCAAAAGGCCGGGCGCGGAACGGCGGACGGTCCGCCGGAACAGCCTCGCGCAGGGCTTCGTAAAGTTCGGGGCTTATCTCCACAAACCGCCAGTCATGTTCCTTCTGGCAGGCGGCCATGGCCGCCCGATACATGCCCTGACTTTCGGCGGAAAGCGCGGACGCGTCAAACTTCCTTGCCGGGTCCAGCGCGTTACGCAGACCAATGTGCCGGTCCATTGCTTCCCGCATCAACGCAAACGCCTCCGGCAGGACCTCCTGGTCGCTTTTTCCGTCCGCCAGCTCTTTTTTCAACTCCTCGACGCGCGATCGCATTTGGGCGTCGGTCAGTTTGCGAATCGCCGGCTCCAACACATTGATTTCCAGCACGCGCCGCTGATACACCTTGATCAACCGCTCATTGCGGGAACCAAACACCTTCGCCAGCGTCTTGTTGAATAGATGCGCAACCATAACATCCCCGTTTTACTCCGCCGCCCGATGCCATTGCACACAACCGGGGGCGCGTCACCCTGATCTAAAAATGGATTTCGGAATTTCCCGCAATGCAGGAAAATAGACCGTTCACAGTGTGGTTTTTGCCGCCGGCGGCGCCAATTGACCGAGAAATCGGATGTGCGCGGTTTCGCGGCTGGCCTTGCTGCGATGATCGCTGCTGAAGGTCGGTGCTGCGGTGGATTTGCCCGGCCTTGAATGGGCGAATGGAACGCACGGAAATTGCATTGCATTCAGCAGCATCGCATGAATCATCAGCCCGTGCGGGCCCGCCGGATTCATATCCGTCCGCCCCACCCGGCTTGGAACTTCAATGCCAAAACCGACCGACGATATCTGTCCCGCCGTCCCGCCGCTTTCGCGATGCATCAATAGACGCCGATAGGCACGCACCCAACGGCTTATTTGTTCGGAAAGTCCGTTTTGCGGCTGCAGCGCCCGGGCGATACCCGGCGCGCCGGCGACGGCGTGGTTGGGCACTCCGTGGGCCGTCCCTGCCGCCATGCCTATGGATTGCATGGTCAGCACCGCAAGCAGGCATGAAAATACGGCGAACACACCATGCCCGGTTTGGGATGCCGCTGGCCTGCTTGGAATCCGGATTGTCAGGTTGCCGATCGTCACACGCTGTCCGTTACACTGCCTCTTGCCTTGCCATACGCAATACTGCTTCTCCCGCGGGTCTGCCACGGCAGACCGCCGGTGGAATCATAAATTGTAGCATATCGCCGTCCGGATAACAGGTCGCCGGTTATTTTTATCACCGCCATCCGCCCGCCCGCATTTATCATCCGGCGCTGCTGCCCGTATCGGCGATTACCGGAGCATCGGCTGGATTGACCGTCAATCGGGTGTCGTTGAACAGCATGCGCCTGAATTCAGCCGCCGGCACCGGCCGGCTGAAATAATATCCCTGAATTGAATGACATCCCAGCAGTTTCAGCAGCGTGATCTGCTCCACCTTTTCCACGCCTTCGGCCACCGTACGCAGTTGCAGGTTGTCCGCCAGATCCACAATCGTATCCACCACGGCAAGGTCCTTGGGATCATCAATCATGTCGCGGACAAAGGATCGGTCGATTTTCAGCGTGTCAATCGGGAACCGCGTCAAATAGCTTAAACTTGAATAACCGGTGCCGAAATCATCCAGGGAAAATCGAATTCCCAGATTTTTAATGTCAATCATTCGCGCCCGCAAGGTTTCCGTCTGCGCCATCAGCGTGCTTTCCGTAATTTCCAGCTCCAGCAGCGCCGGATTCAGGCCGGTGTCGCGCAGCACACGCCGCACCGTTTGCGCAAGGGTTATTTCCCGGCACTGCAATGGCGACAAATTGACGGATACCGGCACCACCGGCACACCCTCCTGCTGCCATGCCCGCGTCTGCCGGCACGCTTCCTCCAGTATCCATGCCCCCAGGGATAAAATGATCCCCTTTTCTTCCGCCAGCGCGATGAATTTCGTCGGCGGCACCAGCCCGCGCTGCGGGTGCATCCATCGCACCAATGCCTCCGCTCCTATGATTTTCCCCGTCTGCAGGTCCACTTGCGGCTGGTAATGCAGCAGGAACTGGCTTCCTTTTAACGCTTCCCGCAGGTCATTTTCCATCCGCACATATTCCAGCGCCGCGGCATGCATTTCCGGCGTGTGGAATGCCGCATGGTTTCGCCCTTCCTTTTTCACCTGATACAGCGCTTCGTCGGCGGTCCGCATCAAAACGCCGGAATCCTTGCCGTCACGCGGGTACACGCTCATCCCTATGCTGCACGTCACGTGAAATGTGTGGCCGGATATGATGAAAGGCACCGCCATGCTTTCAATGATCTTGCTCGCGACATGGGCGACGTCCTGCGTTGTCTTCGGATCGCTGATCAGCACGATGAATTCATCGCCGCCGAGGCGCGCCACCGTGTCCTCGGATCTCAACGCCGAACGTATCCGCATGGCCGCGCCCTGCAGCAACTCATCGCCGAATTCGTGCCCCAGCGTATCGTTGACCGTCTTAAAATTGTCCAGATCAATGAAAATAACGCCCAACATTGCATTATGCCGGTGCGCCTGACGAATGGCCTGTTCCAGCCGGTCGATCAGCAGCGTGCGATTGGGCAGGCCCGTCAGCGAGTCGTGATAGGCCAGGTAATGGATCCGTTCCTCGGCCGCCTTGCGCTCGGATATATCCCGGAATATCGCCAGCATCAAACTTTTGCCCTGCAGTTCCACCCGCGATTCCACAATGTCCATAGGAAATGTCCGCTGATCGTTTCGCATGGCGATGGAGGTTGAATCAATGCGCTCCCCGGTGCGCAGCAGGCGGTTGTAACGCTCCTTTACCTCCGGCTGAACTTCCGGCGGAAACAGCTCGCTTCCATGCATGGACAGCAGCGCATCACGCGAATGGCCGAACTGCTCCACGGCCCGCCGGTTTACCTCCACGATCTTCCCGGTTTCGTCCATTAGCACGATCGCATCGCCCGCCCCTTCCATAACCAGGTGATACCGCTGTTCCGAATCGCGCAGCGCCTGTTCCGCCGCCCGCCTCAGGTTTTCCCTGTCCAGGTCGTCCAATGCAAACGAAATACTGTTGGCTATTTCCGTCAGCAGCGTCCGGAATTGATCGTCAAATGCATCTTTCCGCGAACTGTAGGTAACCAGCGCGCCGATCGCCGTGCCGCGACGCCGCACCGGAAACGCCGCCACCGAACGCAGTGAAAAAAACTCCAGCCGGCCCAGGATTGACGGATTGTTCGCCGCCGTAAACAGATCGTTGATGATAACCGGCTCCCCCGTCGCCACGGCTTCAAGCACCGGAAGGCTGTTGCCCGCCGAAAGCCGGTCTTGCACCATTTGCGCCGCACCTGATGATTGGATGTCCAATTCCATCGCGCTCTCGGCCGTCAATCCGGTAAGAAAACCCGCGGCCTTCCCCGCGCTGGCCGCCATTCGCGGTATTTCCGCGAGTTTGTCCTGAAAGCCGATCAATGCCAGTTCAAATCGCCCGGCTTTCACCGTATTTTCGCATATGTCCGTCAGCAGTTTATCCTGAGCGCGGCGGTGCGCGATCAGTGAATTGATCTGGCTCAGCGCCGCATACATGTCTTTAACGTGCCGCAGCCGCCGTTCGGTGCTCAACCGCTCCGTGATCGCACCCGTCAATGAACGGTACATGGCCACGAACAAAAACGCGGACACCGCGGCCACAATCAGGATGACGCCGAGTTTGTAAAACAGGGAAAAACGCAAAGAGTTGATACGGCTCTGAAATTGTGCCAGCATGCTGCTGACACAGCGATTCGCCAGTTCGGCGCTGGCGCTGGAAATTTTGTCGGCATTGCGCATGAGCGTGGCCTGGCGCGCCGCCCACTTGCCCGGACTGGGCGGTTTTTCCAGAATTTGAAGTATGTTTCCCGAGATCAGCGTAATCTGTTTCATCGGTTTCGCGAATTTCTGCGCAAGCTTGGGCTGGTTGCTGAATGTTTTGCCCGTATCCTGCAGTATGGCGCTTACGCTGCTCCAGCGTATCTGCGACGCGAGTTGCATCGCCTGAAAATCCGTTTTTCCACGCAAATGCGACGACACACGCATGTCAAATACAATTTCGCGCAATTTCGCCAGTCGGTGCAACAGTGTCGGAATATCGACGCGCATCAGGTCAATTTCGCTTCGCGTGGATTGATGCCGATCCTGACTCAAGTGCGCATAATACGACGCCTGTACCAGCAGATCCCACAGTCCTGTGCGAATGTGGGAATAGGCTATTCCCGCCCCCTGTGGTTTTATCGCCGGCTGTCGCGATATCAGCGATTTCCAATCCCGGTATACCGTCGGCCAGAATGAATGCACGTGAAGCAGCCGTCCTTCACGGTCATTAATGAGACTAAAAGCCGCCATTTTGGCATTGATTTCGCGGGTAAGCGCTGGAAGCTGCGCCGCGGCATTTTGATCTCCATTCTGCTCCGACCGGTAAAGCAGATAATGTCGTTCCACCAAATTCAATAACGGAATCAACGGCTTTGCGAAAATTGCCCACCTGTATTCTTCCTCGGCAACTTTTATACGTTCGGTTTGGGACTGGAAAAAGCCGAACAAAGGCACGGCAATCGCGACTAAGATGGCGCAGCCCACAAGAATGAATTTCGTCGGGTGGGCCAGCCTTCTCATAAAGGCTGTCAGCGGATCTCGCATTCGTCAACCATCCTTAATTAACAGTGTTATCGGCATTTAGGGCTAACAAAATCAAATCTGCGTAAAAGCGATAAACTCCTCTTCCATAATCAATTATACCGCTCTGCGGCCATCTTTATAGGCGAGTCACGAATTTGATGGCACCGTGAAAAAATCAACAAAAAAACCAGGAAATGAGAAAAAAATAAACTTTTTTCCATTCTTCATAACATACGTTAGTGCTTGAAGTTAGGTAATTGTTTGATATAATACCAAACAGATACCGTACAGAAAGGCTCATGTAGCCATTGCTGTCGGTCCGATTAAATAGAGCATAGCGGTAGCATTTTGCACTTTGGTGTCGCATGGAGCGTCGCTGCCGCCGCGGCCTTTAATGCCTGATGATCGCATCATTCGGCTGCAGGCGGCTGAGCATTGGAAAGGAGTCCCGCATTATGGTGTCCCCAGCTACGGTTATTCCCCCATCTGGTAACGGCTACTTTAAAAGTGAACAGAACGGCATTCTCCGGTCCGATGGCCCTCAAATGTCCGGCCGCAGCGCTTTATCGCCGGCTGCCAGTCGCCTGCAACCCGGTCCTTATACTCGGCACCGTCCGATAACTCCCGCTCCGCCCACTCCGGACCGGCCTCAACCCCCCGCCCGGTATCGCTCCAGCCGCGATCTTCAGGGCCTCCAAATATCACGAATTAATACCGCTCGCCTCGTAAAGCCAGGATCGCCATGGAGCTACCCGCTTAAGAAAGCCCAATTGCCGCTTTGCAGCTTCGGCCCAGGCGGTGATTATATTGTGGATTGGTATCCCCAAAATTACCGCCCGGTCATTTTTGAGGATCAAACGCCGCCGCAGCCGCGCGGCATGGGCCGACTGGCTCTCCTGATGTCTGAACTTCGCGACTGGTTGCTGGGCATTCATCCCGGCCGCCAAATTCGCTCTGATTCTCATCCGGAACATCTGGAACCCTGTGCCGCGTGCGGCCATCAGGATTCCTGGTCGCCTTGGCTGCAGGGTCTGCATCACGCCCACGCCGCCCAATCAATCGGGCCGATAGCCGCCGTGGCTCATTCCGCCGATGACGAGGATCCAGCCGCATCGACAACGGCCCCGCCTGCTGATTCCACATATCCTGTGGCCTCACCACATGAACCACCGGGGGCCGTTATTCCGGTAAAACCGGCTTTGTCCGTGGAAAATGCCGTTTCAACGCCCGCCCCGCAATGCAATCGGAACATGATTGGCGATAGGGCCGGCTCAACTGCCGGACATCCCGCAGCCAAAGCCGTTAATGAAAGTATTCCATTCAGACCCCGTTTACACCTGGAGCAGCAGCATGATACCCACTCCCAAACAACTGGCGGTGATGACCGCGATCCGAAATTACCGCATCAGGCAGGGCTTTTCGCCGACCATGCAGGAATTGGCCGACGAACTGGGCGTGTCCAAGGTGACGGTATTCGAGCACGTTCAGGCGCTGTCCGCAAAAAAGCTGGTGCAGAGATCGGCGCACAGGGCCCGCTCTTTGACGCTATCGCCCGGGGTGAAGCTGCCTGACGAGACTGGACGATCCGCGTCATTGCCGTTGGTTGGCTCCATTGCCGCCGGCCGTCCCATTGAAGCCGTGGAAATACCGGATCAAATCCGCCTGGACGAGCTCTTTGCCACCTCGCGCGGGGCTTATGTGCTGCGCGTCCGCGGGGATTCCATGATTGAAGCCCATATCGCCGACGGCGACATGGTGGTCGTTGAACAGCGACCCACCGCCCACGCCGGCGAAATTGTCGTCGCGCTTCTGCCCGATGGCACCGCCACTCTCAAACGGTTCTTCAAGGAAAAAGACCGCGTCCGGCTGGAACCCGCCAACAGCTCTCTTCAGCCGATTTACGTTCAGGGCGACGTTAAAATTCAAGGTGTCGTCATCGGCGTATTACGGTCTTACACCGCGGCATGATTAAAAGCGCGGTCAACGCCTGCAAATCGGCGGAGACTCTCCTCCGTAGCCCCGGCAAAATACTCCACAAGTTTTATTTTCAACATCGGTAAATCCGGAAGATTCAGTGGAACCCCTGCCGCGCCGCCCGGCGGACAAGGCGTAAAACCCGGGAAAAATAAATTGCATAATCCATGGCTTGACATATTCCGATATGGGGATATAATTTGTCCATGGCTCGAACTCCCACAACTTTTGATGTGTTTAACGCCGTCGCTGAACCGCGTCGCCGTGAAGTCTTGTCCGTCCTTGCTTCCGGTGAAAGTCCGGTCGGTGATATCGTCAGTACGCTGGGCTGGCCGCAGCCGCAGGTATCCAAGCACCTGCAGGTTTTGCATCAGGTCGGCCTTGTAACCGTCCGCCGGCAGGGCCGGCAGAGGCTCTATCGCATAAATGGCCCTGAAATCAAGCCCATTTATGACTGGGCGGCGACATTTGAGCGATTCTGGGATCACCAGCTTGCGGCCATCAAAAAGAGAGCGGAGCAAAAAGCCAATTTCACCATTCCGCCGGCGGGGCGTTCCCCCGGCGATGCCGTTAACAACTAATTTCAGGAGCTGCCATGGTTGCCGGAACAATTGATCAGGAATTTCTGCTGCATATCCAAAAGGAAATCGACATAAATGCAAGACCGCCCGTCGTGTTTGAGGCGATGCTGGAGCAAATCGGCCCCGCCGCGGACAGGCACGACGGCACGCCGATGCCCATGGTGATTGAACCATGGCCCGGCGGCCGTTGGTACCGCGACCTCGGCCATAATGCCGGTCATCTTTGGGGGCATGTACAGGTGATCAAACCGCCTTTGCTGCTGGAACTCACCGGTCCCATGTTCATGTCGTATCCGGTCGTGTCTCATGTGCAATACCGTCTGGCGCCGCAAAACGGTGGTACGCGACTCACGGTGCTGCACCGGGCGATGGGAACGATTCTGCCGGAACATCGGACGGGCGTTAACCAGGGCTGGCAGCACATATTGGACGGCATTAAAAGCCGGGCACTGGCCAAATAGCGGAATGCGCCCCTGTTTATGCACGCAGGGGCCCCGCTGCACCATTGTCAAAAACAGTCTGCTCAACGTTTTAAGGAAAAGCCGATGCCTTTCAGCAACGCCATTGAAGTGGGCAAACAGTTGGTGAGTCTTATGCGGCAAAACCGCTGGCAGGATGCGGTAAAATCCTGGTATAGCGCGGATGTGCTGGGGATAGAAGCCGGTGCACCGCAACCGGAAATGCGACGGAAGGAGGGGATCGCCGCCGTCCTCGCCAACGGCGAATGGTTTGCGGACAATCACGATATTCACGCCTCGGAAATTCGCGGCCCCTGGCCGAATGACGAGCGTTTCATTGTCTATTTCAAGCTGGATGTAACGGCGAAAAGCGGTCCAATGGCCGGCAAACGGTTCACTATTGAAGAGGCGGGACTTTACACGGTGCAGAATAGTAAAATTGTGAAAGTCGAATTCTTTTATCTCGGCATGTGATCCGGCGCACCGCCCGGGCCGGCGATGCGAAGCGGCGAAACCGCGGCAGGGAACGAATGATGCGACGGCTGGATGCTTCGCATTTTCAAACTATTTTTCAGCAGATGCCAAACCGCCAAGCGCTTCGGTCAAAAAGGCCGCATCCGGCATTGCATACGGGCGAAACTTTTCCAGTGTGCCCTGTTCTTCGCTGTAAGCCAGCGCCCGGCACGCGCCCAGCCGATTGGCCGCGGGGGAATCGATTAAATTGCTGCTGTCCGCGGCACTCATTTGAAACAAAATCCGGTTATCAAATTCCCGCATCAAATTGCGGTTGATGGCGCGCTCCGCGGAAACCATGGTGTCCACCCAGGCCAGAACATGAATGCCCACGGCCGGCCCTTCGGTCAGCAATTCGGCGAACTGTTTTCCGGGGTCAGGCGCGGCCTGCTCATCCCCGCCGCCAAAGCCGAAGCTCTCTTCGGATTTCCGCAATACCCGGTATCGCTGCAAACCGAGAATAAAAACAAATATCGACGGAGCGTTACCGGCGGTATCATCCTGTCGCCGCTTTAATTCTTCCGCCAGTTCGTTCATCGCTTCCGGGACGTTGCGATATTCCACATTTTTCCGGTGCTGGGGTGTCATGCCCGCCACCGTGGCCAGCACGCCGCAGGAAGGGGAATCCGTCGCGCTTCCATCCAAAATGTAAAAGGCTGCTTCCGCCGGCTGTTGCCCGGCCAGGGAAACAATTCCGGCCGCCATAATCGCCAGGGCCTGTTCCTCCGCCTGCCCGATCAGCAAAACGTTGCTGCCGCTTTGCCGCCGGAAGGTGACGGCCGTCGGTTCCTTGATCGCCACCGGCTCCCCGAGCCAGATTTTCGGCGACACGGCGATTCGGCGATCGTCCAGCGCCGCGGCCAGGCGCGGATTTTTGCGGATATCCGCCGGTATGTTTCCCTCAAATACAATCGCGGACGGCGCCGCAATTCCCGAGGTGCGATGCCGCTGTGTAACGGCATCCAGGTATTCATCGCGTTGATTGTCCGGCAGCCAGGCCACCTGAAACGGGCTGTTGCCCTCCACCAGTCCGCCAGCGTCGTTGTAAATGGCCTCGCCGGGTCTGGACAGCAGCCGCGCCGCGGAATTGCCGTCCGCGAGTACCGCCTGCGAGTCGGCTTCGGTTGTCTGCAGTGCAATGCGCACGGCCACCTGGCCGATGGTGCTGCGCGACAGGCCGGATGACCCGGCAATTGTCTGCGAACCCAGAACCACGTGTACGCCGAAGGCACGGCCCTGCCGCACCAGCCGGTCCAGCAGCAGTGCCGCATCCTGCCCCAGCTTGTCGTCTTCGCTGAAAAATTCCTGAAATTCATCGACGATCAGCAGTGTTCGCGGCAAAGATTTCCCCGCCGCCTCGCGGTAAGACGCCAGATCCTGCACTCCCTGCGCCCGGAACAATTCGCCCCTGCGGCTCATTTCCGCGTCAATGCGCTGCAAAACGCTTAATCCGAATTCGCGGTCGCTTTCCACGCCAATGGCCCTGGCATGCGGCAAGTCGTGGGAGGCATAGGTCTTGAATTCCACACCCTTTTTAAAGTCTATCAGGTACAGTTCCAGTTCCGCCGGCGAATACCACATGGAGAGATTGCTGATCAGGGCATGGAGCAGCGTGGACTTGCCGGATCCTGTTTTTCCGGTAACCAGTGCGTGCTGGGCGACACCGCGCCCCAGTAAAAAAGTCTGCAGACGGGTGGCGCCGCAGCGGCCGATGGGCGCCTGAAGGTCGCGGTCCGCACGGCGGGACCAGAATTCCGCGGCGGCCGGGGCTATTGCGGAAAACGCCACCTCCACGCGTTTTGCCAGTTTGGCTTTTTCGCCCACCTGATGCAGCACGCGCGTCAGATGGTCTTCATCCGGCGCTGTGTCCAGCGTCAGGGGAAAGCGGCTGAATATGTCATCCCGCCAGATAAAGTGCTCATCCTGGAATACCAGATTTGTGCTGTGCGCTTCCAGATCATCCAGATGCGTGCCGGCAGCCGCGGCCACGCGCGTATCACGAAACACCAGCGTGAACACACCGCAGCGGGCGCCGGTGGTGGCGATGCTGCTTAATCGCTTCAGTGATTCATCGGAAAAGCCGGTCGGCAGGTCGGCAATGACCAGGAACCGGTAAGGCTCCGCAAGGTCGCCGGCTTGCCGGTTGTAATCATCAATTGTTTCGTATTCATTTCTAAGATATTTCTGGATCACCGTTTCCATGTGTTCGGTCAAATCCGCGAGGCGCTGGTCGATCTGTTCCGGACTTGTCCAGATACGCGAGTTCACAAGGGCCTCATCATAGTCCGTTAAATGCATGAAGCCGGCGAAATTCTGGCCCAGGCCCACCGGATCAATCAGGGTGAAGCGAACGCGGCCCGGCGGGATGGATGTCAACAGCCGCGTCATGCAGGCTTGCAGCGACGCCAAAGCGGCGGCACGGCCGTTGCGATCGGCGTGGATCATCAGTGATCCGCGGTGCGGAAATTCCAGCAGCGCATCAATGGAGATCGGCGGCGGAATTTCCAGCGTAAATGAACCCTGAGGGTCCGCCTCCGCCACGATCTTCCCGACATCCACATACATTTCGCCGAAGCGTACCGCGTCCGGAAAATGTGTCGGAGCCTTCCAGTCGGGATTGCCGGCTTCCACGTTTGCCGCGGTCGTCCCCAGGCTCACGGGCTGCCGGAAGGCGGTTATTCCGTCGCTCCAGAGCTTTTCGAGTTCCGCCCGTTCGCGGCCGTATCCGGCCTGAGTGTCCTGTCGGCGTGCGGCGGCGGTGGATATAATCCGTGCCTGTTCCGCCTCATATTTGCGTTGAATCTGCGATAATTGACTCTCCCGCGCCTGGATCGCTTCCGCGCGGCAGGCCGCGTCCCGCCGGTTTATTTGTTCCAGCCTTGTTTTCGCTTCCGCCGCGACCGTTTCAAGGGCCGCATCCCGGTTGGCTTTGGCCTTTTCCTGCAGCGGCGCCGCTTTTTCCCGCTGCTGCTGGATTTCATTCTTATGTTTTTCCCTGGCTTCGCCCACTGTTTTGTCATGCCATGCTTTGTTGGCCGCGGAAAGTGCCTTGCCGGTGGCAGCCGCGTAAAACATCGCCTCGTGCAGCGGTTTATAGGCCTTGCGGACGGCCTTCCGGGCCATCCAGCGCAACAGCAGCAACAGCGCGCTCATGACCAGCACGGCTCCGCCGCCGGCGAGTCCAAGCATGTTCAAATCGGGAATTTGTTCGCCCGGCAGAATCTGCGAACCGCCGGCCGCCACGAGCACCACGGCGATAAACAGAACCCACGGCCCCACTCCGGCAAAAAAACGCCCCAGCCCGACGGCATCCAGCGCCTCGAGCTTTGCGTTCACCTCGTGAACATATTGGTCATATGTGGTCTGCAGGGCCGCACGATCATCCGTGGAAATCGCGAGCGGCGCCGGTTCGCCCAGGGCCGCGTCCTCGGCCTGCGAAATATGCCCATATTTCCGCAGCAGGGCATCGGCATGGTCCCGCTTGCCGGCTATTTTGGCCGCATTGGCTTCCTGGATTTCGTGAAGTTCCTTGGCCTGCCGGTTTTTCAGGGCATCCAGCTCAATATCCGCCAGCCATACGGCATCCGCCAATTTCTTTTTGATCGTTTCCTGTATGGTGTCAAATTCACGGGCAATGCGTTTGCGCGCCAGCCGCATTTCCTCTTCCGACGCTTTGACGGCCGCCTCGTGCGCCGCCGCTTGTCCCGCCACCGCGGTGTTGTACGTCGCCTCGCACTGCTCATGCGCGTGGCGCAGGCTGTTTTCCAGAGCCTCCAGTGATCCGGACTGTTTTTCTTCAATGGCCTGCATCGCCAGGCGAAATTCGGATTCAATCACCGGCTCAAGTGCCGCAGCCTTATGGGCCAGTTCCATCAGATCGCGCAGCTTCCGTCGCAGCCGGTCGGAAGCAAGTGCGCCGCCGGCGCCTGCGCCGGTGCGGGCGGGATGGGTGGAAGGGGCGATATTTGCGGCGTCGGGTGGCTGTGTCATGGTCCTCTCAACTGCAGTCTCGTTTCAACTGCGTTAAAATCTGCTTCATGTGATCCATTGCGGCCAGGGCATTGCGTGCATCCTCCAGTATCGGTTGAATGCACCGCTCTTCCACGGAATGGGCGGCTGCATCATCCCAGATCAAACGCATATGATGCCAACGGGCATCCAGATCCCGCACCAATTTGCTGATTCGCGCCTGGCCTTCATATACACCCATCGCATTCGACTCCGGAAAGTTTCAATCTGCGCCGGTGAGGCGGCGGTTCCGGGCATCATACACGGTCGCCCTGCCGTCGGATCCGACCAGCGCAAGCGTACCGACCGGCAGTAGCAGCAGTTGGCCAATATAGGGCCGGTCGTTAACAATGTCCCGCGCGGCGGCGGCAAACAATGCCGGCTTTTGGTTCTTGTTGCCGTCGTAAATCTCCGGACCGATGTAGATTAACTGCGTATTCACCCGGCATACAACTATTCCGGCTGTGGGTGGAAATTCGGCCGCCATGACGATCTTTACATCATCAGTGGATTCCGCCACCTCCGCGGCGGCCGGCGCTGCGGCCCAGGCAAAAGTTTCATCCGCGGGAAGAGGCCAATGATCCGCGGGCAGGGCGGCGGCATCGGCCAATTCCGTTTCGGTGGGAATGGCCTGTCGCAGCAGTAGCAGCCTATCCGGTTGGGATTCATGCGCCTGCCCGACGCCGCGGGCCATGCTGTCGGCCTGCCGTGAGTCACCGCCGCCCTCCGGCGGACTGCCGCCGGTGGAACCGGCTTCCTGCGGTGCGGCGATGTACTGTTCCAGCCAGTTCAGGGCATTGGTCATCTGGGCCAGCGCCGCCGGAACACCGCCGGCCAGCGTATTGGCCAGCGGTTTTACACCGCCGTAATACATGGCTATTTCCTTCGGAAAACGCCGGCACCAGGATTTAGTGTTCGCCAGTTTTTGTTCCGCCTCCTCCAAATTCCGCTTGGCCACCGCGACAGCTTTATGTTCTTCAACGGCTGATGGCGGTCGGCCGCTGATATCTTTATATAAAGTTTTATCGCGCAGTGCCTGTTCAGCCCGGGCCAACAGTTCCTGACGTTTGCGAATTTGCGTGGTCCAAAATGATAATTGTTCTCCTTCCAGCCAGTTTAGCGCACGATTGACATCACTTTGTGCATCATCCAATGCCAAATTTGCCGCGTCGGCGAATTTCGCCAACTGCACGCGAAATGATTTCATCGCGTCAATATCATCTATACGCGCGCTTTCGGACATGGTTGCTCCGGCAATTCCAGCAGTTCATGCGGCATTGCATTACCGCTGTTTTAAATATTCTTCAATGAGCTTGGCCTTTTTTCCTAATACTTGGGCATGCTGATGCGAATCCTGCAGGAAGTTAGACACCGCTTTCATGGTTTGTTCAAACGCTTCCATGAATTTTCGTTGTTCCTGGTCCTGCCAGTTTGCTTCCAAGCCGCGCAAACGGCTGTAGATGCCGCCGATAAGCGTTTGCAGTTCATTGTTGAATCGCGTCAGGTCTTGGGCGAATCGCCGCAGTTCTTCAGGGTCTACATTGGCTTTTGCCATTCCGGGCCTCCAATTTACCGACAAATCGTTCGCAAAAACGCGCCGCCATTACGACACGGCCGGGCCACCTTCAGCAATAACGCCGGCCATGGCATATTGTCGCGTATGGGTTAACGAAATATGCCACCGCTTTATGCCCAGCATTGCCGCCTGTTCCGCGGTGGCGCCGCAAAGCTCAAGATGCGGCTTGCCCAATGGGTCCGCCGTTATGTTTATATCCGTCCAAGCCATTTTACCCCGCAACCCGGTTCCCAACGCTTTCAGGACCGCTTCCTTGGCGCAAAAGCGTGCGGCAAAATGCATGGCGGGGGTATGCCGGGATTGGCAGTAGGCCTGCTCCGCGGCGGTAAAGCACCGGTTAAGAAAGGCCGCACCATGCCGCTGCAATAATCCTTCAATGCGGTCAATTTCCACCATGTCAACACCATGTCCTATTACAGCCATAGGGTAGTTATAACGCGTAAATGCGCAAACGTCATGAATTTGTCGCCGAAATGGAACTAAAAAAGTTAAAAGAAAGCGGGGCTGCCTTAAAGGCAGCCCCGCGGCATCAATAAGATTAAATGGGTAGGAATGGGTTGGATCAAAGTTTTAACCGGCGGCGAATGGCCATTCCACCAATCATGGCCACACCACCCGCCAATGTCAGCCATCCGCTGGTTGGAACGGGCAAAGCCGTGGGAGAGGCCGCAATGACCGAAGCGGTGGAGAAAGTTGTACCGAAGGTGTCGGAATTTAAGAAATTGTTGGTGATCGCAATTGAGGTAGTCAAGGAATAGCCGGTCCCGTTAATGCTTGGGTTCGCCAATTGACCGGTGCCAAGGTTGGATGAATAGGTGCCGCCGCTTGTCGCTCCAGGCGAGGTGTAGGTTGTCGGTGACGTGGTAACGGAGCTTGTATAAGTGTAGTTGGTGTTACCCGCGTCCGATCCGGCTTGAACGCTGAAATTGTCGCTGCCCTGCGAACCGGCCGGCTCATTGACGGAAATTGATCCGGCGGAAGTCAGGTAGCTGGCGCCGGCCGGATCATATGTAAATCCAGTATCGCTGGCCTGAAGCACCAGCGACTGCTCCCCAGCCGTAAATGTGAGCGAAGTAAATGACAGCGTTAGCGAAGCCGGGTTCGCGGCGGTAGTTGCGGCATTCAAGCCGGTGATTGCAAACGGCAGGCTGGTGGATGAGCTGGTAGGGAAAGGTGTAAAGTTGCCACCGCCAAAACTGTACTCAATGACGACTGCCGCAGAAGTATTTCCAACGCCTGCCAGCAGTATTCCAGCGGTAGCAGCCGCCAGTATCGCTGATTTGGAGAATCCATTCTTCAAACGAACCATTTGGATGGTACTCCTGAAAAGTTTGCCCTGCTGCCGATAATAAATTAGCCAACTACAAAGCATTGCTAATTGGCAGCGATCTGATTGTCCGCAGTTTTTACATAAAAGTCAACATATATTGTGTGAAAATAAGTTAAATTATTTATTTAGTAAATGTTTGTTTTCGCCAGCTCCGTTGCCATAATTTCACCTGTTTTCAACTCAATGCTTGACTCTATTCAGCCGAAGCAATACAATTCGAAGATAGTTTAGTATTAAACCTTTTTGTAAGGAGTATGCTTATGCCTGACAATTCACGTTCCACTTCCACTATTCAAGACATCGGCCTATTGCTGATCCGTCTGCTGTTTGCCCTGGTTTTCCTATACTACGGGTCACAAAAGCTTTTTGGGGCCTTCGGCGGACCGGGCATCGCCGGGTTCGCGGATTTCCTGAAAATGCTGCACGTGCCCATGCCGTATGTCAGCGCCGTCCTGAGCGGTTGCGCCGAATTCTTCGGCGGATTGTTCTTTCTGATCGGCACCGGCCAGCGGCTGCTGGCCATTCCATTGGCGGTAAATATGATTGTCGCCACCCATACAAAGATGCACTTCGCCATTGCCGCCAATGCAATTGTCGCCCATAAAATTGCCGAGCATGTGAAAAACCCCGGTCAGCTTCAAAATGTATTTTTTGCCGCCCAGTTCCCATTTTCCCTTTTAATCATCACCATCGCCATGTTGCTGATCGGACCGGGAAACCTTACGCTGGCCAAACTGCTGTTCAGGAAGAAAGCTGCCGTGCCCGCAGCCTGAGCCGCCAACACCCGGAGCCACCATCATGCCGCTGCCGTTTGTCCGCCGGCCTGCCCGCGTTATTGCATGGTCCGCCTTCATGCTGATGGCTTTCACCGGCTGCGCCAGCCAGACTATGCCGCCTATTCCGCTGAAGCAGGGCGCCCCCAATGCGGCGATGCGGCAAATCATGCGACTTTTGCCCTCGCTGGCCAGGGGACACAAGGATAAAACACAACTTGCTTTTTTGGCCGACTTCAAGGGGCTTTCGCCGGCTGCGGATAAGTTCAACAGTTACATGAGCCGCAGCCAGGGTAAACTTCTGACGGAATTGCAGTCCTGGGCGCATCGGCACAAGGTAAGCCTGGATTACCGGCGCCGCCCGGGACTGTTCGGCAAAGCCCAGCGGATTATTTCCAGTGATGAGGGCGGCAAGCTGCTGCACGGCAATTCCGCGAATTTTCAGCGGCTTTATCTGGTCATGATGTACATGGATTTCGCCTGGCAGCTGGCCATGGATCATGCGGCGGAAAAGGCGGCTGGGGCCGCCCATGCCGGTCCTGGCCTGAAAAACTATCTGCAAAATGCCATTGGCGTGAACACGCATTCCATGCGGGAACTCTGGAAACTGATGCGCCGCTACCGGCTTAAAAACAAATAAGACGCGATATTGTTAAAATGTTATCAGGGGCAATGTCCGCGGCATGGTTGAACCATGCGGTTCAGCGTCCCGGCGCCGCGGCATCGGGAAAACGAATCCATTGCAGGCACAGGCCGCCGGCCGGAGCGCAGGGCCCGCACTCGCCATTCTCCCCGGCCTGAAGAATTTCCGTGACTCTCGCCGCCGGCCAATGACCGCGGCCAACTTCCAGCACCGTGCCCACCATGTTGCGCACCATGTGATACAGAAACCCGCTGCCTTCCACGCTGAACATGACAAGCGGCCCCCGCCGGTGAATATCGCAGTGAAAAATCGTGCGGGTTGTGGTGACCCGATCATCGCCGCGGCCCTGAAACGCGGCAAAATCATGGGCGCCCTCAAACAAACGGCAGGCCTCGCGCATGGGTTCAACGGCCAGCCCCGGCCAGAAATGATAGACAAAACTGCGATGGAAAACCGGTCTGTCGCGGTCCGCCCATATCAGGTAGCGGTAGCGCTTGCGCACGGCACGGGAGACATCAAATTCCGGGCTCACAGGTTCGAGTTGCCGGATCAGTACATCCGGCGGCAGTCGTGAATTGATCGCCAGCCGCAGCCGCCCCGGTTCAATATGCGTGGTCGCATCCATCTGGGCGACCTGACCGTTGGCGTGAACGCCGGCATCGGTGCGTGAGGCGCCGGCGACCGTGACGGGATGATTGACGATTTCACCGGCGGCTTTTTCCACCACGCGCTGCACCGTGGCCACGGGGTCCGGTTGCCGCTGCCAGCCGCTGTAAGCCGATCCGTCATAGGCGATTGTCAATTTATATCGTGTGGACATGACGCGGCATTGCACTCCACTGCGGCGGGGCCGGTCCGTCGCAGGAGATCTCTACCTGACTTCCGGCAAGCGATGCGGCCTTCAGGCATTTGACCGCGGACAGTATCCAATCATAATCACACCGGGTCCATCAGCAGGCGGCGGCCCGCGGCAGCAGAAGTTCGGCAATCTGCACGGCATTAAGCGCCGCGCCTTTTAACAGTTGATCTCCGGCGACAAACAGGGTTACGGACCGCCCCGAGGGGTCGCTGATATCCTGGCGGATTCGGCCGACGAGCACATCTCCCTGGCCGGAGGCATCCCGCGGCATCGGGAAGTAATTTTTTTCCGGATCATCCACCACTTTTACGCCGGGCGCCCGGGACAGAATCTCCGTGACCCGGGATGCGCTCATTGGTTGGGTAAATTCAATATTCAGGGCTTCACAATGGGCGCGGAGCACGGGCACGCGCACGCAGGTGGCGGAAATGAGGATATCCGGATCGCCGAATATTTTTCGCGTCTCCTTCACCATTTTCATTTCTTCTTCGTTATAACCGGTCACCGGGTCCACCGCGGCGTTATGACTGAAGAGATTAAACGCGTATGGATGCGGCAGAACCTTGTGTGCATACGGTTTGCCCTCCAGCGCCGCACGCGTGCTTTCCCTGAGTTCCTCCATGGCGGCGGCGCCGGCGCCGCTGGCCGCCTGATAAGTGGCCGCGACCAGCCGGCGGATACGGTTCACCTTGTGCAACGGCCAGAGCGGCACAATGGCGATTATCGTGGAGCAATTGGGATTGGCGATGATGCCTTTGTGCTCCGCGGCTTTTTCCGGATTGATCTCCGGCACCACCAGCGGCACCGACGGATCCATGCGAAATGCCGAGCTGTTATCCACCACCACGGCGCCCGCCGCGGCCGCAAGCGGACCGAACCTTCGACTGATCGGTCCACCGGCGGAAAACAGCGCGATATCCACACCCTGAAAGCTTTCCGGAGTCAGTTCCTCAACGGTAATATTGCGTCCGCGGAACGGCATGGTCTTGCCGGCGGAACGGGCGGATGCAAGAAGACGCAGCCGTTTAAGCGGAAATTCCCGCTGTTCCAGACAACTCAAGAATTCCACGCCAACCGCCCCGGTCGCACCGACCACGGCTACCACAGGTTCCGCATTCATGATTTGTTTATCCTTCCGCCATTGTGTGAAACAGGGCCATCCTTCAGGCCACCTGATGCCCTTCCGCAGGCAGCCCTTCCTGAACGGCGTAGGGGTGCATTGCACCGGAAGTACCCTGCCGCAGCGGCTCATTCATCGGGTAAATTCCGGCCCAGGAGGCCTTTTCCAGATATTCCATATGATTGTTACGGATAAAATCAATTGCATCATGGCTGCTTTTCGCCTCGTAAAGCGATCCGGATTTAAGCACCCATTCAAAACCATCCACCTTGGGCAGCAATATCCGCCGGGCATGGTCATAAAATACCCTGAGTTTCTCCCGGCCATGGGCCGGATCCGCCTGCATGGTATCGCGCAGGTCATTAAAACCTTCGTTGGCCTTGTTTCGCCTTGTCAGTGCTTCGCCTATGTTGGCCGCTTTGGCCGCCGCCATGTAGCGAGTTGTGTCCGCCATGATTTCCGGGTGGAAAGTCAGAATAAAATCCCCCCGCTCCGGCAAACCGCCGTTCTGCATAATCAACAGAATTTCCAGATTCTTGTTCGGGTTCACCAGCCGGTGAATCACCCCCGGCCGGAAGAATACCACCTTGTTCGGCCGGAGTTCCACTTTTTCATAGCCATTAAGCGACAAGAGTTCCACATGGCCGGTTCCGGCAAGCACGTAATAGATTTCCGAACAGACGCCGTGGAAATGTGCGCCCCCGGTGATCAGGCCGTCCGGGCCCGGTTCATCGTAAACGCGGAGATGACTCAGGCCGATGCCGGAGGGAAGAATAAGTTGTCTGATATCCATAAAAGCGTATCCCAGGGGGAGCTTTGCCGGCAAACCGCCCTAAATTAACCATGTTGCATACTAGCAGAACCGCGCTATGCGAACAATGCCGGCCCGGCCAATTATCGACTGGGCAATGCAACGGCCACACGCCGGTTTGAAAGCCGAATCCCATCACGGTGAGCGATTGCCCGCCGGCGGTGGGGACGGGTCCGCTTTTTTCCGTTTCGCGGAGTATCTTGCCGGGACTGCGAAGCGTATAATCCAATAAGCTTGCGGCTGATTTCATTTTTTTTGCGGAGAAGTTCATGCGCCGATTGGCCAAAATTTTCGACCGTGAGCAGACCGGCCTGGACAAATGGCAGCTTGTGGTATTTCTTACGGCTGCAACGGCGCTGATCGTCTCAATCATGCTGTCGCAAAGCTATTCCGTGCCGCAACGTATTCCAGCTTACCTTTTTCCGTTCGGCGGCGCGCTGATCGTGCTGGATTTTGTTTATGCGGCAATCAGCGTCGTGTTTACCCGCGGCAACTGGCGGCAATATTGTGCGTACCTCCTGCTTTCCACCTATGGTTTGATGCTGTTCTTTTTCATATTTATGCCGACCCTGACTCGTGCCAAGGAGTAACCGCCGCCGTGTCCACACAATCGGACCAACCTGGCCCAATCGTCATAAAACCTGTGCGGGTCCGCAAAGGTTTGAAAATAGGTTTTAACGGCTTTGCCGCCATTTTTCAGCTAATATTGATCGCCATTCTGGCGGCCGATGTCTTCCTGACTATTCGGCAGACGTCGGGTGTATTCTCAAGAATAACGCGGATGTCAGCCGTTTCGACCATTGAATTACAAATGATACTGGAGTTGGCCGGTGCGACGGCCGGCATCCTGCTGGTAATCGGGCTGCCGCTTTTTACATTAAGCGCCCTGCTCGGCATGCGAAAGCGGTATGGGGCCGCGCGGCCCGCGGACCAACCGCGAAAGTTGTTGACCTGGGATTCGCTGTCATTGCTGATATGCGTTTTTCTTCTGTTTACGCCGGTGGCGCTGTTTTTTATTGCCGTGGTCATTGCAGGTTAGCCGCAGGTAAATGCGCCAGGCTGAAATAGGGTGGGCGTGTCATGGGTATGCCGACAAAATTTCTTGGAATGACCCGGCTGGAGGCTGTAACCCTGGTTGCATCAGCCGCGATCATAGCCGCCATTATTGGGCCGGCGCTGAGGCAACTTGACGGCCGCGGCGGCCTTCCGCGAAGGGCTATCTGTTCGGCCAATATTCGCGGGATTATCCAGGCGATGTACATTTACGGCCAAAGCAACAATGGCTGCTTCCCCAGCGTAGCGCCGGCCGGGGCTGCATTTGTAAACGGACTCGACCCGCGGGGTGCGCCCACCGCCCTCGGAACGGTTGATCCTCAAAGCGGATTGCTTACGCATGAAACAAACGGCGGTAAGGCGGCCGGGGCACTCGCCGGATCACCCCTGGCCGGCCTGTGGCTGTTGGTAATTGACGGCGGCATAACTCCCATGAGTTTTATCTGCCCGGCGGATCCGTCAGCCGTTCAGCCATCGGTCTTGTTTGAGAATACTTCCCAACGCAAGGCGCGTTATTACCTCAATTTCGGCATGGGTGGCAATGGCCGCATGCCGGAGGGACAGGGCGAAAGTTATTCCGTGGCATTTCCGTGGATAAAGGGAAAACCAGCCCCATGGTGGAACGTCAATTTGAGCGAGAATGATCAGAGTTACACACCCCTTGTATGCGATATGGCTCCCATGCAGGACCCGCAGGCCCCCGGCAAAGACGCCAGAGATGTGACCCAGCCGCTGCACAATAAATTCGGCGACTATATTTTTAATTCCGGAAATCATGACGGTATGGGGCAAAATGTCGGCTACGGTGATGACCATGTTGCATGGGCAACCGATCCTTACGTGGGGGTTCAGCAGGATAACATTTTTACCAGCGGGCAAACCGGCACACATGGCGGCGGCGTTCCCATTGCCCCGCGCCTCCATGCACCCTTGCCGCAGCTTTCCGCCAAATATCCGTTTGATATTGTGATGGTGCCCACGCGCAATGTGCGGACCGGGCGCTGGTAGCAGGCGGGTAATTGATCATGGTTTTTCAACCGCCATGATTCGGCAGGCCGTCGGTGAAATGCGCCGGTGAATTCAGCGGCATCACTGTGGTTGCAAGACCTGCCGTATTCCCCGAAAATGCGCTGCGTCGCAATGAAAGGGCGAATGGCGATTCATGCTCCCCAAACCGACCAAATGGCTTATCGCCATATCACTTCTGATTATGTTCATTTGCGCCCTGCTGATCGGCATGGCGAGTTCCAGTGCAAACCGGCGCATTACCGAGGCCACTCCTCCCTTGCATTTTCCGCTGCACGGCTTGCCGCCCATTCGCGGATTCTGCATGCAGCTTTGCCTGCCGGGACATTTAAAGGCGTATGAGCGGTCCATCCGCAACCTGCGGGCGATGGGGTGCCGCTGGATAAATTTTGTGGTCAACGCCCGGCAGAAGGGCTTGACGGCGGTTCATTTGAGCATGGATCACAAAAAATCGCTGTCCGCTCCGGATATTTTACGGGTGCTGGCATTCGCCCATTCACTGCACATTAAAACGATGCTGATGCCGATTGTGCTGCTGGATCATGCCACCGGTTCCGAGTGGCGGGGGGCCATCAAGCCGCGGAGCTGGCCGATGTGGTTTGCCGGTTACCGCCGGTATATTTTAAGGGCGGCGCGATGGGCACAAGCCGGTCATGTCCGTATTTTTTCCGTCGGCAGCGAACTTTTGACCAGTGAAAGCCACAAACGCCAGTGGATACGGATTGTGGCCGCGGTACGCCGTCTGTTTCACGGCAAATTGACCTACAGTTCCAACTGGGATCACTATCAGGATGTGCGGATATGGCCGGAACTTAATTATGTGGGCATGAATTCGTATTACGACCTGGGGAAACGCGCGCATAAGCCGGTGGGGCAAATCATGGCGACCTGGCGGCCGATACAGAGAAACATGCTGGCGTTTGCCCGGCGGATGCATAAGCCGCTGCTGATCACGGAAACAGGGTGGGACAATCTGCAAAACACACTGGAAAAGCCATGGGACTATGTGGGCACCGGTCGGATAGAGCCGGGAGTTCAGGCACGGGCGTATGAGGCCTATATACGGGTGTGGCGGCGCCTGCCGCCCCGGGAGTTTGCCGGGGTGTTTTTCTGGGAATGGTGGCCGGGGGTAAAGCCGACACATTACGGCGCGTATTCATTGCAGGGCGAACCGGCCTTGCCGCTGGTGGAACATTGGATATCCGGGAAGTAAAAGAACCGGCGGCGGAAGAAGACGGAAAAAGTGCGGGTTAATTGAAGCACCCGGAACGTATGGGACGTGCTTCCAAGCCGGTTGGCATGAGCCATGCGGGGCCGGATATTTTAAAGTGGCGGACTTAATATGGGTGGGCGTCCGCGCCGGCGTTCATGTTCAAAAGGATTTGCGTGTATCAGCCGGCGCACTGCGGTCCCGCCGCCCCGCCGCGCAAAAAGGTCGTGCGACATTCGCCGATCCTCTTTCGCCAACACCACGATATACGTCGTCTGCACGGTCAGCCTCCTTGCCATGGGTACGCGTATCGCATCGGCAAAAACAAAAGAATTATTCAGCGGTGGATGATTGGCAGCGCACCGCAAGCCGCGGCATTTGGCGGCTTATCCCCGGTGAACGTCACAGATAAGCGAAATTCCTAAAATGAAATAGGAAGTTTACCTATCAATGATATACTATACTTCCTGATGCCGCTAGTCGGCTAAATCTTAGAGACTGACTTCCATCAGATCGGAGGAGAAGTTCAGGGTACCCAAGGTGTTACGATCTCCGCCTCGGCCCGCGACGCAACAGGGCCAGACAGGTGGTCGGCCAATTCAGCAAGGGCAACGGCGCCGGGCAATTCGCCAGGCCGCCGCGTTCCGGTGACCATTGCAGTTACAGGGTTGAGGCACACCATGAAAGCGCACCTGAAAAGAACCTGGTTCATGGCTGGAGCGGGGGCTTTGGCCGTGAGTGTAGCGGTCGGCCTGATGGCGGAAATCAAGGGCGATCCGCGTGCGGGGATCATGGCGGCCGCACCGGCCGCTGGTCAGCCGATTGCCATAAAACAGATC
>JAKBBN010000116.1 GCA_021808485.1 Planctomycetota bacterium
CTAGACTCTAGCGGCCTGAACACAATTTGTATTTAATATAATAAATGATAATATATTGGTCAACCGGCCGTCAATCCAATCGCGGCCGCGGGTTTTCATGCGGAGCCGCATATGAGCAGCCATGCCACAGCATCCGGGAATTCGGCGGAGCGCCTGCCGCCGGAACGCGTGAATGTGCGCGTGTTCGGGGCTTCCGGAGCGGCGGTGGATTACGTCTGCGAGCGGATCGCCCGCACGGTGGAAACCTGCGTGCACCGGGCCGGGCGTTGCGTACTCGGCTTGGCGACCGGTTCAACACCCCTGGCGGTCTATCGCCGGCTGATTGACATGCACCGGCACGGGCGGCTGAGTTTTAAGCATGTGGTGACGTTCAATCTGGATGAATACTACCCCATAAGCGCGGATGCGGCGCAATGCTACCGCCGTTTTATGCACGAACAGTTGTTCGATCATGTGGATATCCCGGCGGAAAATATTCATATTCCCAGCAGCATGGTGGCCCCGGGCGATGTGGCGGAATTCTGCCGGGATTACGAAGCGAAGATCGCGGCGTGCGGCGGCATAGACCTGCAGCTTTTAGGTATCGGCCGGTCCGGGCATATCGGGTTTAATGAGCCTGGGTCCGCGGCGGAATCCCGCACCCGGTTGATAACGCTTGATCGCATCACGCGGATGGATGCGGCCGCGGATTTTTTCGGTGAGCCGAATGTGCCGCGGCGGGCGATCACGATGGGCATAGGAACCATTATGGAAGCCCGGTCCATTATGCTGCTGGCTTTCGGTGAGAATAAGGCGGCGATTGTGGCCCGGGCGGTGGAAGAGCCGGTGTCCAGCCTGGTGCCCGCCGGTTTTCTGCAGATGCATGCCGGCGCCGAATTCATCCTGGACGGCGCCGCGGCGGCGGAATTGACACGGAGCCGGTGCCCCTGGCGATTCGGAAAAATCGAGTGGACGCCGGCGGCAGTACGCAAGGCGGTCATCTGGCTGGCACGCCACGCCCATAAGGCGATTCTCAAACTTACCGATGAAGATTACAACGAAAGCGGGCTGCAGGACCTGTTGGCGGAAAAAGGGCCGGCGTATGACATTAATCTGGATGTGTTTCGCGATTTGACCCGCCGCGTAACCGGTTGGCCGGGCGGAAAGCCCGCCGCAGCGGCACGGCCCGGGGATATCCGCCGGGCGCATGACGACATTTTCCCCAAGCGCGTGTTGGTGTTCAGTCCGCATCCGGATGATGACGTTATTTCGATGGGGGGAACGCTCATCCGCCTTGTGGATCAGGGCCATGAGGTTCACGTGGCCTACCAGACCAGCGGCAACATCGCCGTGTTTGATGCCGATGCGGTTCGATTCGCCGATTTTGTCGCGGAATTTAATCGGTTGTTCGGTATGGACGCTGCAGCGGCGAGCCGCATCGAAAAGCAGATTGAGGAAATTGTGCACAACAAGGTTCCCGGGCGGCCGGATCCGCCGCAACTGCTCGGCATCAAGACCCTGGTTCGTCAGGGGGAGTGCCGGGCGGCGGCACGGGAAATCGGGCTGCCGGCCGGACGCCTGCATTTTTTAAATCTGCCGTTTTATGAAACCGGGACAATTACCAAAAAACCGCCCGGTCCGCAGGATACGGCGATTGTCGCCTCCCTGCTGCGGGCCATCCGGCCGCATCAGATATACGCGGCCGGCGATCTGACCGATCCGCATGGTACGCACCGGGTATGCCTGGATGTCCTGCTTGCGGCGTTGGCGGAAACGGAATCCGAGCCGTGGCGGCGGGAACTTGAGGTCTGGCTGTACAGGGGGGCCTGGCAGGAATGGCCGCCGGAGAGCATTGATATGGC
This sequence comes from Planctomycetota bacterium, assembly GCA_021808485.1. Lineage (GTDB taxonomy): Bacteria > Planctomycetota > Phycisphaerae > WQYP01 > WQYP01 > JAJYPG01. The sequence continues at coordinate 1,842 of JAKBBN010000116.1, forward strand.
CATTCCGCTTAGCCCGCAGGAATTAATGTGCAAACGCAATGCGATTTTCAAACACCAGAGCCAGAAGGACCGGGCCATGTTTCCCGGTACGGATGAACGGGAGTTCTGGCAGCGGGCGGAGGCGCGCAATCGGGCGCTGGCCGTGCTGTTGGATGCATTGGGGCTGGCGGAATATGAGGCCGTCGAGGGTTTTGTGCGCTGGCGGTGGGAACAATCGGAGTTGACCGTATGATTGTGGATGGTGCGGGCAAAGCCGTTGTGCTGGCAGCCGGGAGGGGCACCCGCATGCGGTGCGCCGTCTCCGGTCTTAACCTTACGGACGCGCAGCGCCAGGCCGCCGCGGCCGGGGGCAAAGCGATGATGCCTTTTGATCAACCGTTTTTAGATTACGTGTTGACAGCGCTGGCGGATGCCGGATTTACGCAGGTCTGCCTGGTGGTGGGCCGGCAGGCAACGGAGATGCGGCGCCATTACACGCAAACGCGGCCGCCGCAGCGGATCAAACTTTGCTGGGCGGAGGAGGCGGAACCGCTTGGCACCGCGCATGCCCTGCTGGGGGCAAGGGAGTTTGCGGGTGAAGACCTGTTTGCCGTTATCAACGCCGATAATTACTACCCGGTTGACGCGTTGCGACAGTTAAGGAGTCTGCGGCAGTGCGGACTGATCGGTTTTAATCGAGATGTGATGATCCGCATGGGCAGCGCATCCGCGGAGCGGATTGCCGATTACGCCGTATTGCAGCACGACGGCACGGGAAATCTGCAGGCCATTATTGAAAAGCCGACCCATGCGCAAGTCTCCGCAATGTCCCCGCCGATCCTGCTGAGCATGAATTGCTGGCTGTTTACGCCGGAAATATTTGACGCCTGCCGGCGCATCGCGCCTTCGATACGCGGTGAATATGAACTGCCCGCGGCTGTAATGTACGGCATCCGGCAACAAAAGATCCCGTTCCGGATGCTGGTGTCGCAGGAGCCGGTATGGGACCTGTCCCGGCAGACGGATATCCCCGGGATGGCGCGGCTTCTGGCGGGCAGGGAGGTGCGGCTGTGACGACGGTAACCGGTGCAGGTGAACGGTTTTCCCGGGCGTTGCTGCATGCCGGAATGTCATCAGGCGAAGCGCGGACCAAGGCGGAATTATTTGCCCGGGCAGGCGCCGCCCTGAAATATCCGGCCAATGCCGCCGACGCCGCGCATTACTGGTTTGTGCCGGGACGCATTGAGCTGTTCGGCAAGCATACGGATTACTGCGGCGGGGGAAGCATTCTTTGTGCCATGGAACGCGGGTTTTGCGTCGCCGCACGGCCGCGGCCGGATGGACGGGTGCATGTGACCGATGCGATCGACGGCCGGAAGACTCAATGGGAACTTGCGGCCGGGATGGAAGTATCCATGGGGCACTGGTCGAACTATCCGCTGATCGTTGTGCGGCGGCTGATGCATAATTTCCCCGGTTGCGACCGCGGCATGGATATGGCATTTGCATCCGATTTACCGGCGGCGGCCGGGTTAAGCAGTTCCAGTGCGCTGGTGGTGGCGACATTTCTGGCGTTTTCGCAGGTGAATCAGCTTGATCGTCAGCTTTTATTCCGCCGGTTGACCGCTGATCCGGCGGAACTGGCCTGCTACCTGGGGGCGGTTGAAAGCGGCCGGAGTTACAAATCATTTTCCGGTGAAGCGGGCGTCGGTACGGCGGGGGGTGCGGCGGACCATACGGCTGTTCTTTGTGCGCAAAACGGTTGTGTGACACATGTGATCTCCGCCGATGCGGGTCCGATGGTGCAATTGCCCTGGGACCCGCGCTACCAGCTGGTGATCGCCGTCAGCGGCGTGGCGGCGGAAAAAACCGGCGCCGCGCGGCGGCATTACAATCGTATCGCACTCACGGCCGCACGGGCGGTGGAATTATTCAATCTGCATCATGGGGAAAAGGCGATGACACTGGAACATTGCTTCCGGCTGATGCATCACAACCGCGATGCGGTGTTGCGACTTGTCACGCAGGGAATATCCGATCCGGACCTGCTGCGGCAATTGCGGCAACGGCTGGAGCAATTCGACATTGAATCGCATGTGCTCATGCCGGCGGCGGTAGGTGCTTTCCAAAATGGGAAGATCGCGGATGTCGGTCGATTGGCGGATCAGTCCCATCGGCTTGCGGCAGATCTGCTGCAAAACCAGACACCGGAAACGAATTTCCTGGTGCGGAAGGCCGGGCAACTTGGAGCTTCAGCGGCTTCGGCGTTTGGGGCGGGTTTTGGCGGCAGCGTTTGGGCGTTATTGCCGGCGGAATCGGCGGATACGTTTGCCGGGGCCTGGCGGCGCGCCTATGCCGCGGAATTTCCGGCTGCGGCGGTGCATGGGCAGGTGTTTCTTACGCGTCCCGGCCCGCCGGCCATGAAACTGGCGTAGCCGCGGATGTCCGCGGCGGATTTGTAATGAGGAAGTTTATGACGGACAAATTAAGCCCGGCATTGCGCCACGACGCCGTACGGCGATATAACCTGCTGCTGCTGATTGTATCCGGCTTGGGCGGCCTTCTTTACGGGATTGATGTGGGGATCATCGCCGGCGCGCTGCCGTATCTGGCGGCAACGTCCGGGCTGGATGCGGCGCAGCTTGCCATGGTGGTGGCGGCCGTGCTGCTGGGGAGTGTGATATCCACGCTGTTCGCCGGCAGTCTGGCGGACTGGTTCGGCCGCAAGAGTTTGATGATATTCGCCGGAATCTGCTTTTCGGCCAGTATTCCGGTGATTGCCCTTGCCCATGGTTACACGGCGTTGCTGCTCGGCCGCCTGCTGCAGGGGGTAAGCGCGGGTTTGATCGGCGTGGTTGTGCCGCTGTATCTGGCGGAATGCCTGCATTCATCGCGGCGCGGCGCCGGTACCGGCGTATTTCAATGGCTGCTTACTCTTGGGATACTTGGCGCGGCGGTCATTGGTATGTATTTCAGCCTGCGGGTCGCCGCCGTCGCACGGCATGGTACGCCGCAGGATCTGTTTGCGTATAAAAACATGGCGTGGCGCAGCATATTCTGGGCGTCGTTGCCGGCCAGCATTCTTTTTGTGATTGGAAGCGTATGGGTCAGTGAATCGCCGCGCTGGTTTTATAAACGGGGCCGGGTTCAGGCGGCCCGCGCCGCGCTGGGGCGCAGCCGCCTGCCGGAAGAGGCGGACCGGGAATTGGAGGAAATGCGGCTGCTGTCGTCGCGGACGGAGTCGCCCGGGGCGCCATCGTCCCGGGGCAGCCTGTTGCAGCGAAAATACGTTGTACCGTTTGTGCTGGCGTGTGTTATTCTTGCCTGCAATCAAGCTACGGGAATCAACTCCATCATCGGCTACAATGCCGATATTCTACTGCAGGCCGGCCTGGGCGATGTGCAGGCGCATTGGGGCTACGTGATTTTTGCCGGTCTTAATTTTGTGATGACCATTGCCGGTGTCATGCTGGTGGATAGAGCGGGCCGCAAGCGACTGCTGACAATCGGCACGGTGGGTATCGTGGTTTCACTGCTGGCGGTAGGGGGGCTGTTTTATCAGAACGATGCGCATCGCGTGGACTGCCGCTCCGCGTTGGCGGCATTGATTAAGCGCAACCGGAAGGAACCGTTTTATTTTACGCGGGAACGTGCGGCGCGCTGGATGACGGTGCACTCGCACCGGCTGAAATGGCCGGCCGACCGACCCGTGAGTCTTGTTGTGATTTATTCCACCGGTGGTTTTAGCGCGGAAACGCCCGCTATCCGGTCCGACAGCCGCACGCCGGTTCCGGTTCGAATCCGTCGCGCCACTTGCCTGCCGGCAAATGCGGTGATCGCCTTCTTTGAAAACCCCCTGGTAAGCTATCAACAGGCGTTAACCGCGCCGCTGGTGATTGACCATGCCTGGCTTACGCCCGTGCCGGATGCCGTGCACGGCTGGCTGACGCTGGCGGCGCTGCTTGTATTCCTGAGTTTTTACGCCATCGGACCGGGCGTGTGCGTCTGGCTGGCGCTGTCCGAATTGATGCCGACGCGAATCCGGTCCGTGGGCATGAGCATTGCCCTGGTATTGAACCAGGCGGTATCAACCATCATCGCCGCCACGTTTCTGCCGGTGGTCGGCGGGTGGGGATACTCAACGGTGTTTTTTGCGTTCGCCGGATGCACCGTCATTTATTTTATTGCGGCCGCATTTTTCCTGCCGGAAACACGGCGCAAAACGCTGGAGGAAATTGAAATGATTTTTCAAGGAGTAAAACCATGAAAACCTGCATTAACGCCGGTCCGCTGTCATGGGCGCCGCGGCCCGGCGCCTTGTACGCAAAGGCAGTCATGGCGGTCCTGTTGGGCATTTGCACGCTGTCGGGCTTCCTGGCGCGGCGCGTTTGTGCGGCGGATTTGACGATTGGAAATGGGCACATCAAGTGGAACGGTATCACGCGGAATGGAAAGATAGAATCGCGATTCGCGGAAAATGCCGTTACAGGGGCCAAGCTGGTGCTTAAAGGCACCTGCTTTTGGCTGAAGCTTGGCGATGGAAAAACGATTTCAAGCCGGAATTTTACGCTGATTCGTCCGGCGGTAAAAGCCGCGTTGCCGGTGGATGCGGCCTCGCCGCGGGCGGCGGATCATCTGCCGGGCCGGCAGATCATCTGCCGTTTAATTGATAAATCCGCCGGATTGGGCGCGGACTGGTCCGTGCGGGCGAGGCAGGGTTGCAACTATCTGCGGCTGCAACTGGTGCTGCGGCCGCTGGCCGCGCCGGTGCAAATTGACAGTATCACGCTTCTTAATCAGCACATGCAAGGCGCCCGGCAGATCGGTTCCGTGGCCGGCTCGCCGGTCGCCACGCCGCATTTCTTTCTGGGTTACGAAGATCCCATGGCCCGGAACAGCGTACAAACCGGGTTCAAAGTGATTTGCCGGCTGGATCGCAACGCGCCGCTGGTTCGCGGCTCAACATTGACGGCAAGCTGCGTCGTCGGGGTGTATACGCACGGCCAACTGCGGCGGGATTTTCTTTCCTATATTGAAAACGCCCGCGCCCGCCCCTATCGGCCGTTTTTGTTGTACGTCTCCTGGTATGATGTGTCCTTCGGCCCGAAATACGGCCAGAATGCATGCATCAAGTCCATTGACGCCATCGGGCGGCAACTGGTGAAGCGGCGCGGCGTGAAGATCAATTCTTTTTATTTGATGATGGCTGGGATAAACGGAGCAGCATGTGGAAGTTCAATTCCGGCTTTCCCCATGGCTTTACGCCGCTGGCGCGGGCGGCGAAAAAATTCCATGCACATATAGGCGTGTGGCTTTCGCCCTTCGGCGGTTATGGCGCGGCACGTACCCGCCGGTTGGCATACGCCAAGGCACATGGCTATGAAATCGACGGCGCCGGGCTTTCGCTCTCCGGGAGCAAGTATTACCATCGTTTTGCCGATGTCTGCCTGCAGATGATCCGGCGATATGGTGTCAACGCGTTTAAGTTTGACGGACTGGCCGCCGGCCAGCGGACCGCCGCCGCCGGGCTTACCCTGGACGGTGATGCGATGCTGCGGCTGATTGCAACATTGCGGCGGGCCGAACCGGGCGTATACATCAATCAGACAACCGGCACATGGCCGTCACCTTTCTGGCTGCTGGACGTTGATTCCACATGGCGCGGGGGCTATGACCACAATTTCATCGGCGCCGGTTCATGGTGCCAGAAATGGATAAACTATCGTGATGCCTCCACCTGGGCCGATGTGGTTCAGCGCGGGCCGCTTTATCCGCTAAACTCACTGATGTTGCACGGCATTATTTATGCCGCACATACGGGACGGCTGCATGCCATGAGCGACCGCGGATTTGCGGATCAGGTGTGGAGTTATTTCGGCTCCGGCACGCAGTTGCAGGAACTTTATATTACTCCCTCACTGCTTGACCGGAATAATTGGAACGTGCTGGCGCGGGCGGCCAAATGGTCGCGCCGCAACCGCCACGTGCTGGTGGATACGCATTGGATCGGCGGGGATCCGGCCAAGGGA
>JAKBBN010000031.1 GCA_021808485.1 Planctomycetota bacterium
GCCCGGCCACCCCAAACTCTGGGCGAAGCGCGTGAACGCATCGCTCGGTTGACAAACATCTACCGCAGCCGCACGCAGGTATGGGAATTTCTACGCAAGGAATTAGGCTTACGCTTCCGCAAGGTTGCGGCCATTCCGTTGCCGCCCAATCGCACGGCCCCGGAACACGCCGCCACTCAGGCGGCTTTCCTTAAAGAAAGAGTTGGAGCCGCGTTTGGCCGAGGCGCAAGCCGGTCGGCGATCGGTCTACTTTGTTGACGCGGCCCATTTCGTCCTGGCGACGTTCTTGGGCTACCTGTGGAGCGTGAAGCGGTTATTTGTGCGGGCTGCGTCAGGACGGCGGCGCTATAACGTGCTGGGAGCCATCAACGCCACGACACATGAGCTGGTTCACGTTACCAACGAAGGCTACATCAACGCCTGCAGCGTATGTGAATTACTGACCAAGATTGCGGCGCATAGCATGGGCATGCCCCTGACCGTGGTGCTGGACAACGCACCCTACCAGCGCTGCCAGGCGGTGCGGGATATGGCGGCGGCCCTGCACATTGAACTGCTTTTCTTGCCATCCTATTCCCCGAACCTCAATCTTATCGAGCGACTCTGGAGATTCACCAAAAAGACGGCACTGAATTCCCGTCACCACGGCTCGTTCCAGGAATTTCGTCAAACCATTGATCGGTGCCTGGATGAACTGCCAACCACCCACCGCGACACCATCGACACGCTGATGGCACCGCGATTCCAAACCATCGAAAATGTCCCGTTAATAGCCGCATAGAGTATAATTCACGGCTGGCTAATCGAAAACTTAGACCCGGGAAGGCATAAACATAATCCGTATAAGCGAATTAATTTCAATGTGAGTAAACGCGTCGCTTGCCTCTTTATTCCAAACCGGTAATAATATCCGGTCGAAAGATAATGTGCGTGGAACACGCCGGCATGTGCTGGTGGTCTCCCGCGGTTGCACGAAAGGTTTTGGGTTTCATGCTTACGGTTGATCGGAAGAAAAAAGTTATTACAGAGTCACGCATTCACGAAAAAGACACGGGATCAGCTGAAATCCAGATTGCTCTGCTGACAGAGCGCATAAATGAGCTTTCCTCGCACTTTAAGGCTCATAACAAGGACTTTTCTTCGCGGCGCGGCCTGTTGAAAATGGTCGGCAAACGCTCCAGCCTGTTGAAATACCTGACGCGCACCGACCCGCAACGCTACCAGGCCATTATCACCCGGCTGGGCCTGCGTAAATAAACCCGCTGCGCCTTGGCGGTTACACGGCCGGCGGGATTGAACCAGCAGCGGTTTTCCACCGACGATGAACTGAATCAGGTTCCAAGGCATAGGCATCCCGGCTCCGGCATTTTGCCCGGCACGCCCCGTCGGTTGTTCGGCGGGAAGCGTTAATGGCCTGAAGCGGAAGGTGCGGAAGGGTGAATTCATGTCAATGCACTATTGCCGTGGCAAGTGCGTTGAAAGGCTGCAACAGCGGCCGTCGGGATCGGCCCCGGTTTGAAAAATGGCCGGTCGGAGTGGAAAAGGGATTGTATTGGCGCCGCTTGAGCATATTGGGTGCTTAAGCGGTAATTTTGAATGGCATACCTATTTTTATCAGGTGAAGGTTTTATGGCAGTTACCAAAGTTGAAATGGAAATTAACGGTCGCAAATTAATCTTGGAAACGGGTCATCTGGCGAAGCAAGCCGATGGCGCAGTTCTTGTTACTTACGGAGAGACGGTTGTATTAGCGACGGTGGTCTCTGCGGATCCCCGCCCCGGCACGGATTTCTTCCCGCTCACCGTTGATTATCGTGAAAAGACGTCAGCCGCCGGCAAGTTTCCCGGTGGATTTATCAAGCGTGAGGGGCGGCCGTCCACCAAGGAAACCCTTACGGCACGCATGATTGACCGGCCGATTCGACCGCTCTTTCCCGTGGGATACTTTGATGAAGTGCTTATCCAGGTCATGGTGCTTTCCGCAGACGGACAGAATGACCCGGACGTTCTGGCCATGATCGGCTCTTCCGCGGCGCTGGCTATCAGCTCCGTTCCCTTTGAAGGCCCGATCGCCGCAGTCCGCGTCGGGCGCGTAAACGGCCAGTTTATCCTGATGCCGACCTCGGCGGATGTGGATCAGTCCGATCTGGACCTGCTGCTGGCCGGTACGGAAGAAGCGGTCAACATGATTGAAGTGGGTGCTCGCGAGTTGCCGGAAACAATTGTGTTGGACGCCATCGCCATGGGCCACGATGTGATTCGCTCCATCACCGGCATGATCCGGGACTTGGCGGTTAAAGTCGGCAAAGCCAAAGTCTGCAGGCTCCACAACCCGCCGGAAGATCTGGTCAAAGGCGTCGCCGCTTTTGAAAGTCAGCTCAAAGCAGCCAAACAGATCCCAGGCAAACAGGCCCGCGGCGAAGCCTGTGAGGCGATACGCAAACAGGTAATCGATCAGTTTTCCGCCGCAAATCCGGCTACCGGCAAACCGGCCAATGAGTCCATGCATATAGCGATGGCATTCGCCCATCTGGAAGAAAAAGTCGTCCGCGACCTGATTCTTTCCGGCACCCGTGCCGACGGCCGAGATTATACAACGGTCCGGCCGTTGGAATGCCTTGTCGGCGTGCTGCCGCGCACGCATGGATCGTCAATCTTCAGCCGCGGTGAAACACAGGCACTGGTTACCACGACCCTGGGCACCGGTGATGATGAGCAGATCGTGGATGGCCTGGGTGAAGAATATTCCAAGAAATTCATGCTGCATTATAATTTTCCGCCTTTCTCCACCGGCGAGGTAAAACGCATCATGGGCCCCGGCCGTCGGGAGATCGGGCATGGCGCCCTTGCGGAGCGTTCTCTGGAGCCGGTGCTGCCATCGCCGGAGCAATTTCCCTATGTCGTGCGGCTGGTTTCGGATATTCTCGAATCCAACGGCAGTTCGTCCATGGCCAGCGTATGCGGAGGGACTCTGGCGCTGCTGGATGCCGGCGTGCCGCTGATTCGTCCGGTAGCCGGGATCAGCGTGGGGCTGGTAAGCGAAGGGACACACGAAGTTCTGTTGACCGATATTCTTGGTGAAGAAGACCATTTCGGCGATATGGATTTCAAGGTTTCCGGCACCACGCAGGGAATTACCGGGATTCAACTTGATCTTAAAATTCGCGGCTTGCGGCATGATTTGATCGTCAAGACCTTTGAACAGGCTCGAACCGCCAGACTCCAGATTCTGGAAAAAATGCTTGCCGCAATTCCCACCCATCGTCCGCAGATTTCGCCGTTTGCTCCGCGATTGCTCACCATTCGCATCAATCCCGATAAAATCGGCAAGGTCATCGGCCCGGGCGGCAAGACCATCAAGAAAATCGTGGAAACCACCGGCGCAAAAATTGACATTCAGGATGACGGCAGCGTCTTTATTGCCGCAGTCGGCATGGAAGCCGCCGAACGGGCCCGCGAAGAAGTGGAGCGCCTCACCGAAGATGTTAAGATCGGCCGGATATACAACGGCCGCGTAAGCTCGGTCAAGGATTTCGGCGCATTTATCGAGGTGATTCCGGGCGTGGACGGTCTGTGCCACATCAGCGAGTTGTCGGATAAATTCGTCAAGAATGTGAACGAGGAAGTAAAGGTGGGCACGGAGCTTCGCGTTAAAGTCATTGCAATTGATGACCAGGGTCGCATCAAACTGTCGCGGAAGCAGGCGATTCGCGATGAAAGCCCGGCCCAGACGCCCCCCGCCGCGCACACGCCGGCTCCGGAGCCTGCGGCCGCACCGGCCGGCCACTGATACCCGGGTCGGCCCGGCAATGTTTTGTTTAAACAAGCCCGTTGTGAGCAATCATGCTGCAGCGGGCTTTTTTTTGCCTGGGCCGCCGACGACCGGGGTTGCCGCTGCGCCGTCTTAGATTATGCTATCGTCATGATGACTTTCAATACGCTCCGTCGTTGCATTGTGCTGGCCCCGGTTGTTTTGATCTGCCTGATAATCAGTGGGTGCAAATCCTTTGGGCCGTTGCGCATTAAGCCGGTTCAAAATACGGCCAGCGGCGAACTGCGGCCGCAGTTCCCCACGGCGTATTACCGCGTGAGTCGTGACGGAACATGTTATTTTTATCTTCAAACATCCACCCCGGCCCGCGCCGGTCAAGTGATTCGGCAAATTGCGTTGATCCGGGTCTTCTGGCGTCCGGTTCCGGGTGAAACACCGATTCTACCGACCGCAATCAACGCAACATTTCGCTACATCGTCATTACCCCCTCGGGTGCGGGAATTTATTCCGGTGCGGGCTTTATCCGGCTTCACAATAGCCGGCATGCGCGAGTGATGCACGCTTCGATTGTGGACGGCAGCCTGCATCTTATTTCTTCCAGCGGTTATTTTCACGATCCACTCGGACCGGCGCGAATAACCGGTGATTTCCATGCATTAAGATCAAAGGAAAAAACCATTTCACTCAGCCTGCAGACGCGGCGTGAATTCTTCCTGAAAACATTTCAAATGCGGCCGGATCACCATTGAAAACAGCAGGGCGGCAATCCCCGCCGGGCCTAACCCGGCGGGCTTTCCGAGCAGGTGAGAATTCGCCGGCAGGTTGCGGTTTGTAAATCAGGTTGTGAGCCGGGACTGCATACCGATAACAATTCAATTGCCTGCCGCAGGGCCGCCGCATCGCGCTCCACGGCGGCAGCGCTGCGTGCATACATCGCCGCCATCTCCCGGCGTATGCTCTGGATCGCGGTGAATGTCGGATGACCGCCGGTATCAGCCAGAAAACTTCGTCGTAGAAAGCAAAACGAGGTCGCCATTCCGGCCATTTCACCCATCAGCAGCCGACATGGAATCGGACGCCCTTTTTCCGGCAGCGTAAGGCCGCCGAACCCGAACGGACATTGAAATTTGCCGCGAATCGCTTCCAGCAGGCCATCCACGATTGATTCGAATATGTGGGCGGAACGCCTTTGAATGGCCAGATCATTTAACCCCACATAAACGCGCCGCAGCGCCAATCGTCCCAGTTCCGCGGCACACGCCGCACCGTCCAGTGTTTCCACAAGTATTCCAACGCCGGCTCGCCCGCGTACCATTTCAAGGGTTGCCGCCGCCTGGTCCGGAGTTGTCACCATCGGCAGCAAAACTTCATCCGCTCCGGCGGATATTGCCATCTCTATTTCGTACTCTGTTGCATCGCCGAAACCATTAATGCGGACGATAACCGTGGCAGAGGTTGCCGCCCGTACCCGAAGAAGGTCCTCCAATGTGTCCTGGTTTATCTGGGTGTCCGCGCCGCGCTGTCGCTCCGCTTTTCCCCGGAATTCCCAGTCCACAATAATTCCGTCCACCCCGTTTTCCACGGCCTGTTTTATGGTCGGCACGCAGATTGAAAACAGCAGCAGTTCAAACGGCTTGACCGCGTCCTGACGGCTCCATCTATGGATCGTGTACATCGCCCACGCCTCCTTTCATCCCTTTCCCCCGGCTTGCCGCCAACAGCGCCCGCGCCATCAACCCATAGGGCCTGTACATCACCCGGCCATGTCCGCAGTGCCCGGCAGAGCGTTGCTATCGCCGGCCGGGCCTGATCCGGTGTCCGGATTTGAACGCGGGCCATCTCTCGCAACCACCGCCCGCAGCGCCGGCGCAGCAACCCGGCAAGATCCGGGCGCTGCTCCCGTGTCCACTCCGCTGTTTTTTCCATCACACGCACGGACGCGGTTGTTATCAACATGCCCTGCCTTGACCATTGATCCGGATGCTCCCGGTAAAAGGTCACGACTCGCGAATCCTGCACAATTGCGCCATGGGCCGCGGCCCGTATCCACATGTCCCAATCGGCGGCGCCTCGAATCGTTTCGTCAAACAAGCCGATTGTGTCAAATGCGGTGCGTCGCATCATCACCTGGGATGGGCAGTGAATAATATTACGGTGGATCATCTGCCTGAGAAGATCACGTTGCAACTTCGGAGTTTCCGGCTGCTTGTCCTTTTGAACCCCGGCCGCGTCTATTCTGCAATAATGACCGAACGTAAGTAGAACCGCGGCATCGCGTTCCATAATCGCCGCCTGCCACGCCAGCTTTTCCGGAACCCATTGGTCGTCCTGATCCAAAAAGGCAATGTACTTGCCGGTTGACAGGTGAATTCCCGCATTCCGGTTCACCGCCGCCGTCGCACGGTTCCGGTCATGAATCAGCAGTTTGGCGCCCGGCGGCAACCGGTACTGCTCGACGAAATCCGCACCGGAGGCATCGTCCACGACGATGATCTCAATATTGCTCCATGTTTGCCGGAGAACGCTCTCAATTGCCTGGTTCAAAAACGCCGGTTGACGATACGCGGACATCACCACCGATATCAATGGGCCCACACCATTAACGCAGCCATCGCGGTCTGACATGGCCATGCTTCCTTAAATAAATGGGCCTCCCCCGTAGCGTTGCGCACCGCCGCGGCTGGGCGCTGCGATGGAAAAGAACTAGCTATCTATATTATCTGATATTTCGGTCGCGTCAATTTCGTGTCACGGCTTGACGGGTTGGACCGAATCAGCACCGCTTTCACTTTTGCGAAAAGGCATAACCCGCTGTTGACGGACGGCAATCGGAAAATGCACGCGGCTTAGATAGCCGGTTTTATCATGGCGATGGCGTGTGTGCTGCGCTTTTCCGCCTGATATTTTTTTTCAAAATTAGTTCCAACCACCAGCCCGTCGGCGGTTTGGACGGGCGAATCAAATTCGTGCGGCATCAAGCCGTTAAAACCGCCGAACACCTGCTGAATGTGCTCGAAATAACCCGCATGATCCGTTACCACTCGCAAAATACCGCCCGGCGCCAGAATGCGAACGACCTCGTTTAAAAACGCGGGCTGAATCAGGCGGCGTTTATGGTGCCGTGATTTTGGCCAGGGGTCCGGAAAATAGACATGCAATGCGGATATGGAGGCATCCGGGACATGGCATCGAATCCACCAATTGGCGTCAGCCCGAACCATCCGGCAATTCAGCATGCCATGGCGGCGCAAACGGTCCGCGGCAAAATTCGCATAAGCTCCGGCCCATTCAATGCCTATGAAATTACTCGCCGGATCGGCCTTTGCCGCAGCCAGCAAAAATGTGCCCTTGCCCGATCCGATTTCCAATTCAACGGGATGGGTATTGCCGAAAATATCCAAAAAATTAAGCCGTCCCTGTTCAACGGGAATTTCAAGCAATATCGGTTCAACAATGAGATTCGGGCGAAGTGCCAATGGTTTACCTCGTTGGTTTTATGGGCCAGCCTATCTCAGACTCAAAACTTTCAATTGCAGTTTTGGACTGATTTCAAGGCGATATGATAGCCGAAAATAGCGAGTTTGCGGACCTCTATCTATGATGCGATCAATCATCGCCCGGTTGTTTTCATGATTATGAAGGACAACTTTTGCGGAAAGCATAATCAAATTGGAATGCGGCAAGCGCAAAAGAAGACAGAAAGTGACAAAGTATTGATGGTGAAAAACACCAAATAGCCCGAACATTGTTGACGGAAAAATGGCTCGGCATTAGTATCTTCAAAACTTTGTGCAAACTTTCACAACCTGCCGGCTGGCGGATTGGGAAAGTTTGAGGTTGGTGCAATAACGAATTGGGACAGCGGCCACAAATGAGCGACAGACCATTTTTCGTATTTCCGCGGTGGTCAGATACCGCCACCAAAATTATTCTGGCGGCGGCGGTTCTTATCCCTGTCTACTTGGTCATATTGCTCGGTTATGGGGCTAATGCGCGAACATTGAATGTTAACTATCAGCCGATACAGCCCGTTGCCTATAGTCATGCCTTTCATGCCGGAAAATTGGGCATTAATTGCCAGTATTGCCATACCGATGTGAAGCGTGCTGCATTTGCGGCTCTCCCCCCCACCCAAACGTGCATTAATTGCCACGCGGCCATTGCACCGCATAGCGCCGCTTTGGCGTGGATCCGTAAAAGTTACAAAACCGGCATGCCGGTGCCCTGGAAAAAGGTCAATGACCTGCCTGACTATGTTTATTTCAACCATGCCGCACACGTGAATGCCGGCATCAGTTGCCTGATTTGCCATGGCCATGTGAACGAAATGACACAGGTGTACCAGGCCAAGCCGCTGAATATGGCTTGGTGTTTGCAGTGCCATCGTGACCCGGCCCCATTCCTCCGGCCGCGAAATGAGGTAACAAATCTGAACTGGACACCCGCCAACAAAACCCGATTGGCCAAGGACCTTGGACTGACAACCGCGACATTGCCGAAGAATTTGGGCAAATATCTGGAGAAGCGGTATCACATTCCCAATAGCAAGCTTTTAACGGATTGCGAGTTATGTCATCACTGAGCGATCAGAATCTGACCGGTAAGGAATATTGGCGAAGCCTCAACGAATTGGCTGACACGCCGGAGTTTAAGGAATTCGTCCGCAGGGAGTTTCCGAACCGCGCGTCGGAATGGATGAATGCCGACCGCAGACGCTTTCTAAAAATCATGGGCGCCTCATTCGCCCTGGCCGGACTGGCCGGCTGCCGTCGCTGGCCCGCCGAAACGCTGGCCCCCTATGCCCATCGACCGGCAAACCGTGATCCCGGCACCCCTGTCTATTATGCCACCGGCATGGATATCGGCGGTATTGGCCAAGGTATGCTGGTAACCAGCGTGGATGGCAGGCCCATTAAAGTTGACGGGAACCCCACTCATCCTCTTAACAAAGGCGCCAGCGATTTGTATGGTCAGGCCAGCGTGCTGGGCGTTTATGACCCGGATCGCAGCCGCACGGTGATGCGCAAAGGGAAGGCCGGCCTGGAACAAAGCAGCTGGGAGAATTTTTCCGCTGCGTGGCGGCAAATCGGCGGGGAATTGAAGAACAATCAGGGCAAGGGTCTGGCGATTTTGACAGGGGCCTCTTCTTCCCCAAGCGTGGAAGCCATGCTGAAACGGACGGCGAATGAATTTCCCGCGGCACGTTTCTATCAATACGAGGCAATTTCCTGTGACAATGAGCGTGCAGGCACCACCATAGCCTTCGGAGAGCCATTGCGTGCGGTTCCGCAACTCGGCAAGGCCAGGGTTATTGTTTCGCTGGATTTTGATTTTGTGGTTGGAGACCCGCTTTCCGTAAAACTGGCCCGCGATTTTTCCGCGGGACGGCAGTTAACCAATCCTGTCACCGGCGAAAATGCGACGGAAATGAACCGTCTGTACGTTATAGAATCGACCTTTACCGCAACTGGTTCGCTGGCGGAAAATACACTGCATCGTATTCCCGTACCGGCCCAGGACGTGGCAGTTGCGGCATTGGCTATTGCGACGGGCCTGAAAAAGCACGGACTTGATGTTCCAGAATTGCCCGGACTCGGTGGTGCGATCCCTGAACCGATTCGGCAGAAGGTCATTGACGCAATTGTCGCCGATCTTCTGGCACATCGGGGACAATGCGTGGTAATCGCCGGCAGCCAGCAGTCGCCGGCGGTACATACTCTGGCCGCGGTCATTAACAGCGCGCTGGGCAACACGGGCAAAACCGTGGACTATTACCGCCCTCCTGCAACCAATGATTCGACTGATGGGCAATCCATTACCAACCTGACCACGGCATTACGGAATAAAGAAATCAGCACACTGGTCATGCTGGATGTTAACCCGGTGTACAATGCGCCGGCAGACCTGGATTTTGCCTCCGCACTGGCCGGCGTGCCGCAAAGCATACAACTCGCAAATTATGTGGATGAAACCGCCCGCTTGTGCACATGGCATCTGCCGGCGGCCCACTACCTGGAAAGCTGGGGAGACATCCGCACATTTGATGGAACAGCCAGCATTGTTCAGCCAATGATTGAACCAATTTTTGGCGGCAAAAGCGTGATTGAAACGCTGGCCATGCTTTTGGCCGGTGCCGCAGGCCAGGCGAAGACCAAAACTTCAGGGTATGAAATTGTTCAGCAGACGCTGGGGCTTAAGGCGGGCCAGTGGAAATGGAAAAAAGCCCTGTTTGACGGCTATGTTGAAAATAGCGGCTGGTCCGCGTTGACACCCGTTTTGGCCTCGCGTATTGCCCATGTCCTGCCCCAGGTAATGGATGCCCGGCCGCGGGCGGAATTAAGCGTTGGAAATCTTGAGGTCGTGTTCCGTCCGGATAACAAAATGTATGACGGCCGCTATGCCAACAACGGCTGGCTGCAGGAGTTGCCGGATCCGATGACACGGCTGACTTGGGACAACGCGGCGGTAATCAGTCCAAAACTGGCCAAGACCCTTGGATTGACTTTTCATAAAACAGAGTTGATCTCCATTACGGTCGGCGGAAAAACCTTGAAAATGCCGGCATATATCATGCCGGGACAGCCCGAATTTTCCATTTCCCTTCCACTGGGTTACGGACGATCGGAGGTGGGATCGGTGGCGGATGGCGCCGGGTTCAACGTGTACACCCTGCGAACCACGGCGGCGATGAATTTTCAAGCTGGTGCGACCGTCAAACTGACCGGTGAACACTATGAACTGGCCAACACACAGGATCACTTTGCCATAAGCACGCTAAGCCAGGAAACCGTTGCGGCACGCATTCCAGATTTGATTCATCAGGCGACATTTGCCGAATTGCAGAAAGACCCCTCCCTGGGTCATAAAAAGGCAAAAGCGGTCTCACTATGGGAAATGCACCATTATGACACGGGATACCAGTGGGCGATGGCCGTGGACCTTACCACTTGCACGAGTTGCTCGGCTTGTGTGGTGGCGTGTCAGGCGGAAAACAACATTCCGATTGTGGGCAAGCAGCAGGTGATAAACGGCCGCGAAATGCAGTGGCTGCGAATTGACCGCTACTTTCGCGGTCCCGACGCCATTTCACCCGAAGCGGTGCATGAACCGATTTTGTGCATGCAATGCGAAAACGCGCCGTGCGAGGCGGTCTGCCCGGTGGGCGCCACCAGCCACAGCGCCGATGGTTTAAATATGATGACATACAACCGGTGCATCGGCACGCGTTATTGTGCCAATAATTGCCCGTACAAAGTCCGCCGGTTCAACTTCTTCGACTATAACAGCGGTTCACTCAAAAACCTGTATGAACCGAATATTCTGCGATCCAACATGAATGATCTGGTGGCGATGCAGAAAAATCCGCAGGTTTCGATCCGGATGCGCGGCATCATGGAAAAGTGCACCTACTGCATTCAACGAATTGACGATGCCCGTGTGACGGCCGAACGGCAAAACCGCCGGATCCGTGACGGTGAAATTACACCGGCATGTTCTCAGGCGTGCCCCACGCAGGCGCTGGTGTTCGGCGATATGCGCGATCCGAAATGCCGGGTGGCTCAATTGTTCAAACAACCGCGAATATACGGCATTCTGAATGATGATCTCAACACGCGCCCGCGCACGCGCTATCTGCCGAAGATCAGCAATCCGAATCCGTCGCTTGTGGCGATGGAGAATTGGCCGCTTGGTTCGCAGTAAGCAGGATTTACCGCCGCGAAAGGACAACGAACGCCCGCGGCATTTAAGATTGTTCAGGAAAGACCGGGAATTGAACCCATGACGTTAGCAGTGAATGAAGTTTCCGTGCCTGTCGATTTTGACAATACCGGCGAGGATATCATTCATCCTCCGGTGCTGATGACCGGCGAGGCGAGCTATAAGCGCGTGACAACCCTTGTCAGCCGCATTATTGAAGCTCCCAAGGCGCCGGCAATCTGGTATCCGTGCTTTTTCCTTTCGGCCGGGCTGGCCGGATTGCTCTTTGCGCTCATTGGATATGAAGTTTTCACCGGCGTGGGCGTGTGGGGGAACAATTCACCCCAGGGCTGGGGATTCCCCATTATTAATTTCGTTTTTTGGGTGGGTATTGCGCATGCCGGCACACTGATTTCGGCGATTCTGCTGCTGTTCCGCCAGAAGTGGCGCACCGGTATTAACCGCTTTGCCGAAGCCACGACGGTGTTTGCCGTCGTGTGCGCGGGAATATTTCCGGGGATTCACGTCGGCCGGCCGTGGTTTGCATATTGGTTGGCGCCTTACCCGAACATCATGGGCGACTGGCCGAATTTTTACAGCCCGCTGCTGTGGGATGCCCTGGCGGTTGGAACGTATACCACCGTGAGCGTTCTGTTCTGGTATCTGGGAATGATCCCGGATCTGGCAACATTACGTGACCGGGCCACCACCCGTTTTCGTCACACGGTTTTCGGCATTCTAAGCATGGGTTGGCGTGGATCGGCAAGGCATTGGAAAATATATGATCGGGCATTGCTGGTGATCGCCGGTCTGGCAACTTGCCTGGTCATGGGCGTGAGTTCAACGGTCAGCACGGACTTTGCTGTTTCGCAAATCCCCGGCTGGCATGAAACCATATTTCCGCCGCTGTTCACCGTGGGCGCTATTTTCAGCGGCTTTGCCACGATCCTTTTTCTTGCTTATCCGGTTCGCGCGATTTTCGGGCTTAAAAGCCTGATCACGGATCGCCATCTGGACAACGTAGCCAAGATCACGCTGTTTATGGCATCCATCGTATTCTATATTTACCTGATCGAATTCTTTACCGCCTATTACAGCGGCAGTACGATGGAACGTTATGTGTACCTGAACTGGATGTTCGGCCCCTATTGGTGGGCAGCCTGGGCCATGCTGGTGTTTAACGGCGTGATTCCGCAGGTGCTGTGGTTTAAAAAGGCCCGCAAAACGTGGTGGATCGCCGCCCCCGTCGGCCTGTTCTGTCTGGCCGGTATGTGGTGCGAACGGTTTGTCATTATTATTTCCTCGATTACACATGATTTTTTGCCGTCATCGTGGCATCATTTCGTGCCGACATGGGTTGATTACGGCATGCTGGCCGGCAGTTTCGGCCTGTTTTTTACTCTGTTCCTGTTGTTCTGCCGGTTTGTGCCGGTGGTGGCCATGTATGAGGTAAAAAGCATTCTGCCGCAGTCGCACGTGCATTTGCCCAAAGCGGCTGGAGAAAAAAAATAAGCGGAGCCGTGTGACTTGCGCCAAAATAACCGCAATGACTTTGAATGCGGACGGATAAGATTATGACAACGATTGCAACAAGTTCCTCCAGTGCCGGTTCTGAGCACGCCGGCCTTTTCGGCGTGCTGGCTGAGTTCGACGGGCCTCAATCCCTCGTGGATGCGGCGGCCAACATCCGCACGGCCGGCTACAGGCGCTGGGATTGTTATACCCCCTTCCCCATTCACGGCTTGGACAAGGTCATGGCCATTCCAAGGTCCATTTTGCCGATGGTGGTTGCCGGAGCCGCGGCTTCCGGAGCGATCGGGGCGCTGGCCCTGGCTTGGTTTTGCAATGCCTACGACTATCCGATGATCTTTTCCGGCAAACCGTATTGGGGGCTGCCGGCCCACACCGCAGTCGCCTTTCCCGCGCTGGTACTTTCCGGTGTGGTCACATCGTTCATGTGTGTTTTTGTATTTTGTGCATTGCCGCGATTTCACCATCCGCTGTTTGAAATGCCGCAGTTCCGGCGGGTTACGGACGACGGCTTTTTTCTGGCGATTGAAGCCACGGACCCCTGCTTCAGCCCCGTTAACACGGCCGAATTGCTCCGGTCGCTGGGAGCTGTGAGTGTGGAACTGGTGAAGGACTGAAGTATGAATCGAAAAGCGACACTTTTTTTTCTTATTGGCAGCATTGTCATGGCGGCGCTGATTCCGTTGGCGGTCATTGCGGATCGCCGCTACGAACGAACGGATATTCCGCGAATCGCGATTATTCCGGATATGGACAAAATGCCTTACCTTAAGCCGGAGCGCAGCAGCGATCTTTTTGCGGATCACCGCGGCATGAGGCCGCACATTCCCGGAACCATGGCCCGGGAAGATTTTATTTTCGACAATATGGCGGAACAGCGGGCGCATCCGAATAACTGGAAAAAGGACCATGTTGTACTGTCCAATGGAAAGCAGTTTCAGCGAGTGATGTACGGTCAGGTGCTTACCAACGGGCAGGCAAGCTTTATCAATCATATTCCGATTCCGGTCACTCGCAGGCTCATCGCCCGGGGAGAAGAGCAATTTGATATCTTCTGCGCTCCATGTCACGGTTATAACGGCCAGGGGAACGGCACCGTCAATATTTACGACAGCGAACTGCGTGCGGAAGGGGAGAGCCGGGAGGCCGGAACATGGGTGCAGCCGAGCAATCTGACGCTCATCGGCGTTCAGGCACTTCCGGACGGCGGCATTTACGATGTGGTGACCAACGGGATCGCGGCAATGGCGGCCTATAAGGACCAGATACCGGTCGTTGACCGCTGGGCTATTGTGTCCTATGTCCGCGTGCTTGGTCTCTCACAAAAAAAAGTTCCGGCCTATCGGTTGCCCGCGACTGTGCGCACGGAACTAACGAACAGGAAATAGCATTGGTCCCGGCCGGCTGCCAGCATGAGCCCCGGCCGCTGACGGAGAAAAGCAGTTTATGAATGATGCTTCCCAACAGATTATCAAGCTTGGTTCGCGCGATGAATTGTACCTGCAAAACGCCGGCACGCGGTGGATGGGAATTTTCGCCGGTATCGGAATTGTCGCATTGGCGGCGGCATTCGGTGTTGGCGCATCGCTGCACGATCACTTAAGACAATTCTATTTCAGCTACCTTACCGCCTGGATTTTCTGCTTTGCCATCGCGGCCAGCGCCCTGTTTTTCGTCATCGGCCACCATCTGTTCAAATCAAGCTGGAGTTCGGTGGTACGAAGGCTGGCGGAAGGCCTTGCGGGAAATTTCGTGCCGCTGCTGGTTCTGTTTTTACCGATCATTCCTGGTATGCGACAGCTTTATCCGTGGATGAGCCGAATGTACATGAATTCATCGCCGGACCTGCACAATAAAATCGGCTTTCTGAATCCGCAGTTTTTTGCCCTGCGGATGGCTTTGTATGCCGCGGCTCTTATCGGGATCAGCCTGTATATGCGAAGCGCATCATTGCGACAGGATCAGGACGGCAAAGTCAAGCGGTTGCTGAATCTGCAATGGCATTCGGCTTGGTGCTATCTGACTATTTTCTGGGTTATCAATCTGGTCGGTGCGGATCTTGTGATGACGCTCCAGCCGACATGGATCAGTTATATTGAGCCGGCATTTTTCTTTGCCGCCACTGGAATGATGGTGTATGCGGTTTTGCCGCTGCTGGCAATGGCCTTGCAGGCCGGCGGCCGATTAAAAGACATTATCACCGCGGAACATTATGAGGATATGGGTCGCTGGCTTTATGCCTGGGCGATGTTCTGGACCTATCTTGGGTTCGCCCAATACATGCTGATCTGGTATGCCAACAAACCGGACGAAACGATGAACTATCTCATCCGTGACATGGGGCCGTGGGTGATCATTACGATCGTGCTGTTCCTCGGTCATTTTATAATCCCGCTTTTTGGAATGCTTCCGCGCCAGTGCAAACGCGTCAAGCCGCTGCTTGCGTTCTGGTGCATTTGGCTTTTGTTTTTCGGTTATCTGGACTTTTTTGAGCGGATACAGCCGCAGGTCTGGTCCGCAACCGCCGCCGGGCGCAAGGCAATGGCCGGGGTGCATAAATTTAATCCATATGCCCTGCCGCA
This sequence comes from Planctomycetota bacterium, assembly GCA_021808485.1. Lineage (GTDB taxonomy): Bacteria > Planctomycetota > Phycisphaerae > WQYP01 > WQYP01 > JAJYPG01. The sequence continues at coordinate 15,583 of JAKBBN010000031.1, forward strand.
CAGTCTGGCCGGCCTGGCATGGATGCCGCTGCATCCAGCGGCACTTCTTACGAGCCTGCTTTGCCTGGTGGGACTGGTGTCATTGCTGCTGGCCCACACGTTTTACCTGTTACAAAAGGGAGCACTGCTCCCGATTCGAGATCCGAAACTACCAGAATCAATCGCATTTGAGAATTTTTGAGGTGACCTATGTCTGAATCGCATGACCAGAAACAGCATCACGACCCAATAACCCACTCCCATCCGAAGTCCACTTCCAATGACGGCACGGATGCCAAGAGCATTATTATCGTCGGAACGTTTCTCGTATTGTTCGTAGCATTCCTAATTATTGCCGTCAGCGCGTATTTCCATCATTACCGCCACGAACTGCAAAGACAGCGAATGGCGAGCGTTGGGGATTGGGCGGCGAAGATTAAAGCCCGTCAACTTGCGGATTTGCGTCCCCACTGGGCCAACGCCGCACATAGCCAGGCCACTGTTGGTTTGAGGATGGCGGAGGACCTTTATCTTCGACAGTATTACCCATCTATGCCGCCAGTGTTGCTGGCTGCGAAGAAGACAGCCAAGAAGAAAGCCTCAGGCGCTCCGGTCGTCATGCATGTACTTGGCGCAAAGCTATATGTAAGCATGGGTTGTAATGCCTGCCACACCAACAATGGCAATCCGGGTGCCGGTCCGACTTGGAAGAATTTGGCTGGTTATCCGCAAACACTTACCAATGGCAAAACCGAGATCGCGGACTATAAATATTTGAGATACATGATTCTGCATCCGGATAAGCTGGTGGTGAAGGGGTTTGCCCCAATTATGCCGCCTATTTACGCGGCGCAACTTTCCGGGCCAAGCCACCCGCATGAACAAAAACTCAACGCGCTCATCTGGTATATCAACACGCTGAGCAATAAATCGAATAAAGCATCTCAGCCGCCGGTTCCAGATAAACCCGCGAAATGATAAAATTGGTAGTGCCCAAAGCCACTGTCGTTACGGCACGATTTTCATGTGACAAAACCGGTCGCCTGGAAGAAATCGATGGGCAAACAGGTTATAATTGTTGGCCCGGCGACGTAAAGGGTTGCCTGGAAAATTGAACGGTTTCTGCCGCATTTTGGGCAGGGTTCAGGGACGTAATGGGACATGTTCCAAGGCAGAACAATTTCAGTACTACTCATCTTTCTGCTGGCGACAGCTGCGTTGCCTGCTCGCTCATTATTTGCCGATTTTAATTCAATTCAGAATGCGGTGCAGCAATCGCGGCAAGCGGTGCAAGCCGGTATTACGCCCAAACCTGGCGCCCGGCTTCCCATGGGCGTTATGTTTACGAACAGTCACGGTCAGCGGGTGAAGCTTGGTGATTATTTTCACAAAGGGCGACCGGTTATCCTTGACTTCGTTTATTTCCGCTGTCCGGGTGTTTGTAATTTTGTGCAGTCGGGATTGGTGCAATCACTCAATAAGATTCCGGCCCATATCGGCACGGATTACGACGTAATTACCATCAGCTTTGATCCAACCGATACACCCCATGCCGCGCAAACGAAAAAAGCCGGTTATTTGGTGGAGTCAAATGATGCCTCAGCTTTGAAGAAGCACTGGCACTTTCTGGTGGGCAGTGAATCGGCTATAAAAAAAGTCACGTCCGCGGTCGGTTTTCGCTATGTGTACTATCCGGCACTCGGCCAATACAACCATGCCGCATGCATTTATGTGTGCACACCGGGCGGCCGGATGTCCAATTACTTTTTTGGCATTAAATATAATCCGGCCAATTTGAACCTGGCCCTGGTGCAGGCGGGTGATCACCGCATTACCAATATTTTTGATCAAATTCTTCTGCTATGCTGCCAGTTTGATCCAAATACGGGAAAGTACACGCCGGTGGCACTGCGGGTTATGGCGCTGGCGGGTATTGCGGTGGTGCTGGGACTGGGAACCATGTTCGGTTCATTGTTTTACTGGGAACACAAGCATCGCCGACCCCCTGCTTCGGGAGCAAAATCTTGATTTTATCCAATCTTCTTCAAACGCATGCGTCCCTGATCGGTCCGTTGTCAAAAATGGCGGGCGACTGGTGGTTGCCGAAAGGCGCATCCACGTTCAGCCCGGAAGTGCGGTTTCTCTGGATACTGTTCTTCTGTATTACCGTATTTTTTACATCCCTGATTGTGGTACTCACTGTTTTCTTTTCCATCCGATATCGCCGGACGGAAAACCGCCAACATGCGGATCCATCACCGGATCACAATACACCATTGGAAATTACGTGGACTGTCATTCCATTGATTATTGTCATGGTAATTTTTGCCCTTGGCTTTAAATATTACATGAATATGAATGTCCCCCCCACCAATACTTACAATATCGGGGTCAAAGCGCAAAAATGGTCATGGACATTCACCTATCCGAATCATGCGGTTTCCAAAACTCTGTATTTGCCGTTAAACCGGGCGGTTAAGCTTTCCATGACTTCCGCCGACGTTTTGCATGGATTCTGGATACCAAGCTTATCAATTCAAAAGGACGTTGTGCCCGGCCGCGTGATGACGATCTGGCTGGAGCCAACACGCGTCGGCCGTTACGAATTGCAATGTGCCGAATATTGCGGGGATGGACATTCCCTGATGCGGTCTCCGGTGATTGTCGCGAGTCCCGCGAAATTCGCGGAATATCTTAAGGCGGCCGCCAATATCTGGGTGCATAACGGCAAAACACTCCCACTCGCCCAAGTTGGCCGGGAGTTATATTCCACGTATGGCTGCAACGGCTGCCATACCGCGGACGGTTCAATGGGGACCGGTCCGACCTGGAAAAACCTGGCGGGGAATCAGGTGCAGCTTGCCAACGGTCAGACGGTAACCGCCGACTATGCCTACCTGAGGCAGGCGATTTTGTATCCGGGGCGAAAACTGGTAAAAGGCTACGGCAATATTATGCCGGACTTTTATAACGACTTTGCGGGGCCGGGGCATACGCGCAACCGCCGGTTGAACGCAATGATCTGGTATATCAATTCGCTCAGCAACAAGGCTAATTCCGCATCGCAGCCGAAAATTCCCAACATTCCCGGAACAAAAGCGATGTCGGCGCCCGCGGCTGGTAAAGCGCCGGCAAAAACAACGGCGGCATCCGGCGGCGCGAAATCGGCCTTGCCCGCGGCAACGGTGGCAATGGGTGAAAAACTGTATTCGACACTTGGCTGCAATGCCTGCCACACGAATAACGGCAAGCCAGGTGCCGGCCCCACATGGAAGAACCTGGCAGGCTACCCGCAGGCGCTTACCAACGGCAAAACCGAGGTCGCGGATTATAAGTACATCAGGTATATGATTTTGCATCCGGATAAGAAGGTGGTGAAAGGTTTCGCCCCTATTATGCCGGCGATTTACGGTGCGCAACTCGGCGGCGCGGCGAATCAGAAAAAGCTTGACGCGATCATATGGTACATAAATTCGTTAAGTGACAAGCGCGGTCCATCGACAGAACCGCCGACAGGAAAATAGTATTATTTACGCTGCTTCAGGGCGGCGGCGATTTTTAGGGAGTTATCCCATGGCCACAATAAGTCTGCACGAAGCCGATGCTGCCGTCGGTAAACGGAAAAACTATCTTAACCAGACGACAACGATACGGTCTTGGTTGTTTACGCTGGACCACAAGCGCATCGGCCTGATGTATCTTGCGGCCGGTCTGACGCTGTTCTTCATCGGCGGCATGCTGGCCGAGGTAATTCGGACGCAGTTGCTGGTGCCCACCGGCCTGATATTTCATGGGACGGGCACCATTCAATCGAGTTACGCGGCCTATAAACATTACAATCAGGTGTTTACGCTTCACGGAATCATCATGGTATTCATGGTGCTGGTGCCGATGATTCCCGGCGCGCTGGGCAACTTTGCTCTTCCATTAATGCTGGGCGCCAAGGATGTCGCGTTCCCGCGGCTGAATTTGTTAAGTTTCTGGTTGTACATTTCCGGTGCGGTGCTGGCCGTGATCTCCACGATTATGGGAGCGGTGGACACCGGATGGACATTTTACACGCCGTACAGCATTGATACGTCAACGTATGTCGTCCTGATGGTTTCCGGCATATTCCTGCTTGGATTCAGTTCCATTTTCACCGGTCTGAATTTCATCGTCACCATTCACAAGCTCCGGCCGTTCGGCATGACATGGTTTCGGATGCCGCTTTTCCTGTGGGCCACATACGCTACCGCGGTCATTCAGGTGGCGGCCACTCCCGTGTTGGGCGTAACGCTTCTTCTGCTGATCGTGGAACGTGTCATGGGGATCGGCATTTTTAATCCGGCGCTGGGCGGGAACCCCGTGTTGTTCCAGCACTTTTTCTGGTTTTACTCGCATCCGGCGGTATATATCATGATCCTGCCGGCCATGGGCATCATTTCGGAAATCGTACCGACCTTCAGCCGCAAACATATTTTCGGCTATGAATTTGTGGCGTTCAGTTCTCTGGCGATTGCATTAATCGGGTTTATGGTATGGGGGCATCACCTGTTCGTGAACGGACAATCCGCCGAGCTTGACGCCATATTCAGCTTTTTGACATTCCTTGTTGCCGTCCCCTCGGCCGTGAAGGTCTGGAACTGGCTTGCCACGATGTACAAAGGCGCCATAAAGCTTGACACGCCGATGCTATACGCGCTGTCATTCATCATTTTATTCACCATCGGCGGTCTTACCGGCGTGGTGCTGGGCGCTTTGGCGGAGGATGTCGTCCTGCATGACACATATTTTGTGGTAGGACACTTCCATTACGTGATGTTCGGCGGAACAATTATCGCGATGCTCGGCGGCATTCATTATTGGTGGCCCAAGATGTTCGGCAAAATGTACAACGAATTCTGGGCCAGAACGGCGTGTATTCTGCTGTTTATCGGAGTGAACCTCACATTTTTCCCGCAGCTTATGGTGGGCGCTTACGGCATGCCACGGCGATATGCCAGCTATCTGCCCAAATATCAGCCCTACATGGTCGCTTCCACCATCGGCGCTTACGTGCAGCTTGTTGCGTTCCTTATCATGGCGTCCTATCTCCTCCATTCCCTGTTTCGCGGCAAAAAAGCGCCGGTAAACCCATGGGGTTCCGGTTCGCTGGAATGGACAACCTCATCGCCGCCGCCCACGGACAATTTTGATACCATTCCGGTCATTGGCGACCATTATGATCCCTATGATTATTCCCATTTGCAGTTTGACCCGGCGATCGGCGGATACGTACACACGGAAGAGCATGTGGGGCCCCACCATGTGTATCATCGATGACCCGCCTGACGTCCGCGGGCGGACGATACGGAAATGGAAAGCAAGCCGCGGCGGAATCGCGGCCCCATAATAGAAAGCAGTGAGTGACCATGAGCGAAACAATCAGTCCGGCAGCAATGCCTGGGGTAGATCAGGCAGTGGTGCGAAAGCACCTGGCACATCACTTTGATACGCCGCAGCAACAGTTTGATTCCGGCAAGCTGGGAATGTGGTTGTTTTTAACCACCGAGCTTCTGCTGTTCAGCGGGCTGTTTTGCGCCTATGCCGTTTACCGGGCGTTGCATCCGGAAATTTTTCAGTTTGCATCCCAATACCTGGACCCGACCAGCGGCCTTATCAACACCATTGTGCTGCTGACCAGCGGTTTGACCATGGCCCTTGCGGTCCGTTTTGCCCAGACCGGAAAAAGAACGCCGCTGTCCATCTGTCTGGTGTTGACGATGTTGTGCGGGCTTACATTTATCGCCATTCACGCCGACGAATACTTTGAGAAATACCAGCAAAAACTTTTGTGGGGCACCAACTACGCACCGAAGATTGTACAACCGGCGGTTAAGGCTGCCGCCGGGTCCCCTGGGACTTGGTCAAGCCTGAACCGGCTTGCCGCCCGCGGCTATATTTCCTCGCATTCAACCATCGCCCCGGCCAGTATTGGACCGGCCGGTGTGGCGGCGGCCCATGCCGCGGCCCCCACAGTTCCGCTAATCCCGCAGCCGCATAACGTGCAGATATTCTTCGGCATTTATTTTTTAATGACGGGTTTGCATTCCATTCACGTGATCATAGGCGTGATTTTAATGGGATGGCTGCTGGTACGAAACATTCGCGGAGACTTTGGCCCCAACTATTACAATCCGGTGGACTTTGTCGGATTGTATTGGGGAATTGTGGATATGGTATGGATGTTCCTGTTCCCGCTGCTTTATTTAATTCGTTGATCATACGCATTTAATCCCGGAGTTTACCATGACCCATGACGCGCATAGTTCCATTGACCCGCATTCCTTGCCTCTCACGCCCGCCAAATCGCATATTGTGTCGATCCCCATGCTGGTTGCCGTGTGGGTGCTGTTGTGCGGTCTGGCCGTTCTGAGTACGTTCGTGGCGGCCGTGAATATCGGTTCGCTCAATGTGCTGGTGGAGATGGTCATCGCCTCCGTCATGGCCATTACGGCGGCTCTTTATTTCATGCACCTTAGATATGACAATCCTTTTAATATTGCCGCCATGCTGCTGACGCTCATTTTCATCACGTTGTTCATCAGTTTCTCCCTTACGGATACAACCGACTATCGAGCTGAATTGATTCCCGGCTACGCCCCCGCCATGCAACGGGCCGCCGCTGCCACTGCAGCCTCATCCGCTGCGGAGGCAAAATCCGCCGCATCCACGTCCGCGGCCAAATAACGGGTGTGGCACCCGGCTGTCGACCGCGCCATGGCTTGCTGAAAACAGCTTGCCTCGACTGGTCAGCTGTGCCGGCTGTCGGTTATTCTAACTGCCTATGGCCATTGATACAGAGCGGTTTTTGTCCTCCAGCGGCCCTGTGGCCCGCCAGCTGGGCAATTTTCAGTTGCGGCCGCAACAGGTTGAAATGGCTGTCGCCGTTGATCGTGCCATGAACAACGGTGAACACTTGGTGGTGGAGGCGGGAACGGGAGTGGGCAAATCGTTTGCGTACCTTATTCCGGCCATCAGTCAGGTGGTGAACCACGGGCGGCGGGTCTTAATATCCACCCATACCATCAGCCTGCAGGAACAACTGGTCAACAAGGATATTCCATTTCTGCAATCCGTCAGTGGGGAAGAGTTCTCCGCGGTATTATGCAAAGGCCGCAGCAATTATATCTGCCTGCGCCGGCTGGAAACGGCCCTGCAAAAGGCGCTTCATCTTTTCACGGCATCGTCCCAGCATGATGATCTTGAAATGATCCGCAACTGGGCGAAAACCACCACCGATGGATCCACCACCGATCTGCCGCGACAGCCGCAATGGACGGTGTGGGACAAAGTATGTGCGGAGCGCGGCAACTGCCTGGGCCGCCGCTGCCGATTTTATGAAAAATGCTTTTACCAGTCCGGCCGGAAAAGAATCGCCAACGGCCAGCTCCTTATCTGCAACCATGCCATTTTTTTTTCCGATCTGGCGCTGCGGCGCATCGGCACGTCCATGCTGCCGCGCTATGACGTGGCAGTGCTGGATGAAGCCCACACGCTTGAGGCGGTGGCGGCGGATCACATGGGATTGGCAATCGGCGAATTTGGATTGATGCGCCTGGTCGGAGCGCTTTATCAGCCGCGAACCGGACGGGGTTTTCTATCCGGAGTGCGGTATTGCGATGCCCGCACGGCCATTGAAGCGGCGAGAAACACGGAAATAGAGGCGCAGCGGTTTTTTGACTCATTGCATGACTGGAAAAAACAATTCGCGCCGGCAAATGGCCGCGTGCAGGACGCCAATATCGTGGAAAACGCACTTTCCCCGGCCCTTGAACGCCTTGAAAAATCGCTTCGCGATATGGTCCGCCAATTGGCGGCCGCGCAAAAATCATTGCCGGACGTGGATGATGATACAAGCCGGGGAAAAGCCGTCTCAGGCGAGGAATTTGAGATTGAAAAGGAACGATTTGAGCTTTCCAGCCTGGCGGATCAGTGTCATGGCCAGAGTACATCGTTGACGGCGCTTCTGGGTCAGCAATTGGCGGAAAGCGTGTATTGGCTGGAAGATGGAGGGCGGTCGCGCCGCAGCCTGCTACTGAAAAGTTCACCGATCAGCGTTGCCGATCATCTGAGGGAGAACTTATTCAAGGAAATCAAGAGCGTCATCCTGACCAGCGCCACTTTGGCCGCGGACAGCGCCCTGCAAACATCCCGGGCGAAAGGGAAGCGACAAAACAAGCCGGACACCGTTGCGGCGCCGGATGCGAAGCCTGCGGAGCCCCCCGAGGCGCACGACGTTGATGGACCGTTTAGTTTTTTTCGCCGCCGTTTGGGAATCGATACGGGGAGTGATCTTCTGCTGGGATCCCCGTTTGACTATGCCCGGCAGGTCACGCTCTATCTGGAAGCGGATATGCCCCCGCCGACCGATGCGGAATTCATTCCCTTGGCGATGGCTCGGGCGTTGCATTATATCCGGCAGTCGAAGGGGCGGGCATTTGTGCTTTTTACCAGTTACGGAAGTCTGACGCAGGCGGCCAAAATTCTCCAGCCGGAACTTGCGGAACTCGGCTATCCAATGTTGGTACAGGGTGGTGATGAGGGGAGGTCCCAACTGCTGGCCAAATTTCGTAATAATGATCACAGCGTCCTGCTGGGTGTGGATTCCTTCTGGCAGGGTGTGGATGTGCAGGGTGAAGCCCTTTCCAATGTGATCATAACCCGGCTGCCTTTTGCCGTCCCGGACAAGCCGCTGGTTCAGGCACGCATGGAAGCAATTGAGGCTTCCGGCGGCAATTCATTTCGGGAATATTCGCTTCCCGAGGCCATCATCAAATTCAAACAGGGATTCGGCCGCCTGATCCGTACACGGGAAGATGCAGGCATTGTCGTGGTGCTGGATTCGCGAATTGTGACAAAATACTACGGCAAGTATTTCGTATCTGCGTTGCCGGAATGCAAAGTGGTGCGGTTGAGCAGCAAGTCGCGATGAATCCGGAGGCGGGAAGCGGCCATTTTCGTCTGCCGGCCATCTTCAACCGCAAGGTCCTGTAACATTCACGCTTCTGAATCGACTAGAAGCACAATATAACACCCGGCGGAACCGCAGTGGACACGCGGCCTTGGCGGGAAATGGAGATATTTTGGCGGGAATATGGAAAAAGAAAGGGTGAATGCGAACGAGGTGCTGGTGCGCCAGTGGACGGTTTGTCAGCCGTCAGTGGCGGCGTATATATCGCTGATGGTGCCGAACTATCACGATGCGCAGGATATTCTGCAGGAAGTCGCCGTGGCCATATTCTCCCGTGATTATTCATCGAGTCAGATGCCGCTGTCATTTAAGGCATGGGCCTTGGCCATTGCCCGGAATAAAGTGATTGATTTCCGCCGCCGCGGTGTTCAGGTGAAGTTGCCGGACGAAATTCTTGATATGATGACGGGGGTATTTCACGAATTGTCACATGAGGAAAGCCCCCGCCGCGATGCGCTGGAGCAGTGCATTAAACGGTTGTCGGCGAAAGCATTGCATTTGCTGGAACTGCGGTATCGGCAGGATCAGAATATGGCGGCGGTGGCACAATTAAGCGGTCAAAGTCTGGTAGCCGTTCGGGTGGCGCTCCATCGAATACGCACTACCCTGCGCCGCTGTATTGAGCAGCGGCTGATGCCGGAGAAGGCTTAGGCAAGAGATGGAAAACGATCGGATATATCTGATTATCGAAGCATATCTGGACGGCAGCGCCACAGCGGAGGAAATTGCCGGGCTCGTCCAATGGCTGGCTGCGGATTCATTGAATGCCGGGGAATTTGCACGGCTTGGAATGCTGCACCGGAACCTTACCGATCATTTTAAGAGCCGTGACAATTTGTTGGATACCAGCCTGACAATTGACGGTTTATCCGAAACCATGATTTTGCCCGCGATTGGCTTGCCCGCGCAGAATGAAGAATCGCCGCTGCAGCAACTGCATCAGCATCATACATTTTATTCGCCCGCCGAGCCTCATGTATGGCGGGGAAGGAAGCCGAACCCTCAAGCGGCGACGGCTGCGGAAAAGCCCCCGAAATTGCGGTGGAGGCAAAACTCAACCCTTGCGGCTGCGGCGATCCTTGTACTTTTACTGATCGGCCTTGCCAGCCTGAAACTGTTGATCAAACCGCAATCGCCGCCGAAAGGGCCTATCCCGGGACGAATTTCCGAAACGGTTAATGCGCAGTGGGCGGCAGGCGAGGCCGGGCTATCGCGGGGGAGCGAAGGCATACCCCGGAATGGGCTTTATTTAACCAGCGGTCTTGTTCAGGTAACGCTTTCCAGCGGGATTTCAATTGTGCTGCAGGGGCCAACCAGCTTTCGCTTCCGCAGCCGCTCCCACCTGGAACTGATTCATGGCAAGGTATCGGTGAATGTTCCACATACCGCGATTGGCTATTCGGTGTATACGCCGGATGCCGTCGTGACGGACCTGGGAACGGATTTTGGCGTCATTGCCAAACGTAGCGGTAAAAACAGCAGCGTGGTGGTATTCAAAGGCAGAGTTGTAACGCAGCAACGCAGCCGTAATATCGACAAATCGCCTGAAAAAGCGCAAATCATAACGCAGGGGCAGGCGGCTACGGTCCGGAGCGGCGGCATGCATGTATATAGCGCGGCAAATTTGCACGTACGCTTTATACGCTCATTAACCCGGCGGCCGCTTAAGCTTTCATTGGTGGATTTAATGTGCGGCGGTAACGGTTTTGGGATTGGCGGGAGTGTGGAAATTGACCCGCTCACAGGCCGATCAGGCCATCTTCCACCGGTCGGCGGTCGGCCGGGGAATGGCTTTTTCCATCCGGTAAAGGATATACCGATTGTGGATGGATGCTTTGTGCCGGGAGGCGGAAAAGGGAGCAATAAGATTGATTCAGCCGGGCAGACATATACCTTTCATACCAGTGTTGACGGCACGTTCGGCAATATCAGCGCCGGCGGAAGCATTCCATGGTTGGATAGTCCGCCCACCGTACCGGTCAGTACTTTGTTGCGCGGCGTGAATTACAGCCTGTTTCCGCATAGCCTGGTGGTTATTCACTCCAACAGCGGTCTGACACTGAGCCTGAATTATCTGCATAAACTATATCCCGCCATGCGGATTCGCAGTTTTCAATGCCTGGTGGGCGACAGCTTCAAGGGCACGGATAAATATGCGGACGTAACCAATCCAACAGCATCCATTCATGTGCTGGTGGACGGCCGGGAAGTCTACCATCGTTTGAGATTTTCCGGACTTAGTGCCCCGTTCCGGCTCAATATTCCGCTGCCCGCTCATGCCCATTTTCTTACTCTGGTGACAACTGATGGCGATGACGGTTACACCGATAATTGGGTACTTTGGTGCGATCCACATTTCCTGGCGGCGCCGGCAAAGCATTAAATTTCGGATGCCGGCCGCCACCGGCTATCGCCGCTTTAATACAGGCTGCGGGACACGCCGCGGTTCAGCATTAAAATTCCCCGATGTAACAAATTTTGAATTCAGACGACTAGCAGGTACGCAGTTTATGCGAACTCCCGGAAGTTTACTGTCGCTTGTCAATCAATGGCGATCGGCGTGGGACGGAGGCGCGGCGGCAATAAGTTGGAACCGGGATTACCGCGGTGGTCCCGGGAAGGCGATAGGAACAAATGTGATAATCGCCTCTTTTCTTTCAGAAAGGGCATGGCAATGGTGCATATCAGTGGAACTTTCGCAGCCGCACGTAAGCTTCGCCCCAGGGTGGCATTCACCCTTGTCGAGCTGCTTGTTGTTATTGCAATAATCGCTCTTTTGATCGCGCTGCTTCTGCCGGCCCTGGCACAGGCAAAAAATGACGCGAATACCGTGGTGTGTGCATCCAACCTGCGGCAGTTGGACATGGCCTTTAATATTTACAGTCAGGCAAACCGGGGCGCCACGATTCCGCCTTCCAGCCCTTATCAGGGCTATTCATCGGCGACCACAAAAACATCCTTTATTTCCCAATTCTGGATGACGCCCATGCTTCCGGATACAGACCGTACCCGTGCTCTCCGCTTCTGCCCCAGCGCGCCGCAGGTTGACGCAATTGACACGGATGTTGGCTCGGTTTTTCGACCGTGGTCCGGCAGCGCGAATCCGAATGGATATCTTGGTGACCGGGCCGGCATGACGGATCATTCAACCTATCCACCCACGGCAATAGCCGGAAGCTATGGAATCAATGGCTGGCTTTATGACATATCCGATCTCAATAATCCGTATGTCCAATTGAACATCTACTTTACGGGCTTGCCGACGGCTACGGCGGTCAGCTATTACATTACACGGATTTCGTCCGTATCGCAGCCGACCCGCACGCCTGTATTTGCCGATTCCACATGGCACGAGGGATGGCCGGTGGAAACAGACTGGTTTCCCGCTCAGGCCGGTTACACCAGCCTTAACCCCACCGATCCAATTACAACCGGATTTGGCTATATGATGTCCCGCTTTTATATAGGCCGCCATGGCAAAGCCATCAATGTTTCATTTCTTGACGGCCATGTAGCCCTGACACCGCTGAGCGACCTGTGGAACCTGCATTGGCATCGGAATTATAACGTGCCGTATGCCAGGATAACGCAAAATAAGAACCGCTGGCCGTAGGTAAATGAAGAACAGGCTGCGTTTTGCAGACGGCGCCGGCGAATCTGCATTAAACTATCATGTGCATTTGGATTGTGATGGAAAGGATTTTTAATGAAATTATCCTCATGCGGGTGCAGCCGATCACGCCGTGAATTTCTAATGGGTGTCGCCGCCGCATCCGGCGCCGGGATTTTGTCGCAAACAAGCGCTGCTAACGCCATGCATGGAGCCGCAATTGCGGCCTCCAAGCCTGCGTTCTGGCGGAACGCGTTAACACCCCCCATGGGCTGGAACAGTTATGACAATTACGGCGGAAGCGTAACGGAAGGAGAATATCTGGCGAATGCCAGGTACATGCAGACTCATTTGCGGCATTTTGGGTACCAGTATGCGGTCATCGACTATCTATGGTTTGATCCGCAACAGGCGCCACGATCTGTCTGGCAGCGCGGTCCGCTGGCGATGGATTCCCATGGGCGGCTGCAACCGGCGCTCAATAAGTTTCCATCCGCCGAGAATGGACAGGGCTTTGCCCCCCTTTCACGGCGCATTGGCGGGATGGGATTAAAATTCGGATTTCATATCATGCGCGGCATCCCACGGCTGGCTGTTGAAAAAAACCTGCCGATTGAAGGCTCAAGCTTTAAGGCGCGTGATGCGGCGGATATCCATAGCACTTGCTCATGGAACAGCGACATGTACGGCGTGAGGGGCAACACGGCGGCCGGTCAGGCCTATTATAATTCGCTTATACGGCTTTACCGGACATGGGGCTGTGAATTTATCAAAGTGGATGATTTATCGCGTCCGTATCACAAGGCGGAAATTCACGCGCTGCGCCGCGCACTCAACCGCTACGATCCGCACATTGTATTCAGCACCTCACCCGGCGCTACGCCGGTAAGTGAAGGCGTGGACATTATGCATAACGCCAACATGTGGCGAATTCGTGACGATTTCTGGGACTCCTGGCCACTGGTCGACAATATGTTTGATCTGACGGCCGCATGGAAAGGATTTGCCGGTCCGGGCCACTGGCCGGATCTGGACATGCTGTGCCTGGGTAGGATTGGCGAGCGCAGTGTCGGCGGTCCGCGTTTTACGCGGTTTAACAGGCATGAGCAGCGCACCGTCATGACTTTCTGGGCCATGGCGCCTTCCCCGTTGATGCTGGGAATGAATTTGACACGGATGGACCCATGGACGCTTTCCCTGATCGCCAATCCCGCGGTTCTTGCGATTAACCAGGATATGCTTGGCGCACAGGCCATTCGTCGGTTTCGGCATGGTCCGATGGATGCCTGGACCAAGCCTTTGCATAATGGAGACATTGCACTGACCGTTATAAACCGTGGTTCAAACCAACGCGCGATCACGACACTCCAACTCCCATTTGAGTCATTGGGGCTTTCCGGAAAATACAACGTGAATGATCTTTGGAGCAACAAACCGGCCGACAGCGGCGTAAATGGACTGGCGGTTTCGCTGGTGGGACATGAATCACGCCTTTATCGCATGAGCCGGGCTTTATGACATCCATAGGCTTGTATTGCAGCCGCGTGGATCAGAGTCTGCCGGAAAAAAGCACCGTTCGCCATTTATAAAGCGCCAGTCGGCCAGATACTGTTGCGTGGTACGCCTCCACCGCCCGGCAGGTGGAATATCTGCAGGTCCCCGAAAACATTCACTGCAAGAGAATGTAACGTTTTTATTAATTGACCGACTTAATTGCAGCGCACTTTCTGTGCGCATGATCTGAGAGTTTCCGGGTCCTGAGGCAGCGTAAGTTACAGGAGGTGAGCTTGATATCGAGATGATGGGAAAATTAGGAATGCGGTCCTGCCGTACGCCATGGATTTTCCGATTGCGGGAAGCACGGTAGCCTGGCTTGGGAATCCGGTTCAAAGCAACCTCATTCCCCCTTCAGGTGAATTCATCTGCCGGATAATCCGCATTTTGGACTGCCATTCTTCCGAAATTGTCTGGAAACGTGTTCCGGGCGGATATTTTAGAACGTTCTATTTGGAGAATCGTATATGTTGAACACAAAAGCGTTGGTTTTAGGTGCACTTTCTGTCGGAATCGCGGGGCTTTTCAGCAATGCCCACGCATCCACAAACCTGTTGCAGAATCCAGGGTTTTCCGGCACGCTGCAGAATGGCGGCAATTGGACCGCTTTGGTAAGTTCCGGTGCATATGCTCCGCAAACAAATTCCACGCTTGCGGATTGGGGCGGTGCGGTGCCAAACACGACACAATCGTACTGGTCGGTCGGCTTCCAGGCGGCTACAACCAGCAACGGCGCCGGTTTAACTGCAACCGATGTGAACAATAATCCGGTGACTGGAAATGTCGGCGATTCGAATAACACTGGTGATTATGAATTTCAGGATGTCGGTGCGCTTCAGGCCAATACAACCTATACATTGACCGTGGGTGTTGGGTCCAAGACCACCGGCGCCGTCGCCTCCGCACTGCTGTACAACGGAACAATCAGCAGTGTTCTTCCACTGACTACCGCATCCAGCGGGGTTCTGGCGTCCGGCAGCTATTTAACGCCGAGTCCCGTCGTAAATTATCTGACGGTTTCTTACACCACCGGTGCAACAGTATCCGGCGACTTAACCGTGGTGCTGGGTGAAGATTTGCAGGCATCGCCGACTACTTCGCCGACAACTTTTTTGCAATCGAGCTTCTATAACCCGATCCTCACCGCCACCACAACAGCGACACCGGAACCGGCGGAACTTGGTTTATTTGCGATTGGCGGCATGGGATTGCTGATGCTCCGTCGTCGCAGGCAACTTGCCTGATGCGGCCGCTTACCCCGAACCGCGGACGGGTCGCCTTGCACACGGCGATCCGGCGGACCGGATCCTAATGGCATGCAACGCCTTTACCCTTCGGCGAACCAATGGTCCGCCGAAGGGTTTTCTTTTGGCCTTGTTGCGGTGGATAATGACTTATCTCACTGATTTGTCGGCTGCATAAAAAAAGACGCCAGCCCGAATTCGGACGCGGCGTCTGCATTTTTCTGCTTTTCAGGATGTGTGCTCAGGCATTGGCCGGGGCATCGGCAGCCGGGGTGGGAACGTCAGCCGGAACTTCCGGCTTTTCCGGCCCAGCATCGTCTTCCGCGGCCTGCGACGTGGTTCGGCGGCGGCCGCCCTTTTCCGCACGGGCCGTTCGTTGCTGTGCTTTATCCTGCTCTTCCTTGGCAATTCGGCCGGCCTTTCCTTCCATAATTGCGGTAAGCACTTCCTTCATAATAAGATCAATGCCGCGCAAGGCGTCATCATTGGCGGGAATTGCAATATCCACCAGATCCGGATCGCTGTCGGTATCAATTATCGCCACCACCGGAATACCCAGTTTACGGGCCTCGGCAATGGCAATAACTTCGCGGCGGACGTCTACCACAAACAGCGCACCCGGCAGGCGTTCCATGGTGCGTATACCGGCCAGATTACGCAAAATCTTGCGGTATTCCCGTTTCAGGCTGGATTCCATTTTTTTGGAGTAGCTCTTGTTGACATCCGGCGAATTCAGAACCCGTTCAAGTTCTTCCAGGCGTTGAAGACGTGAGCGGATGGTGCGGAAATTAGTGAGCGTGCCGCCAAGCCAGCGCTCCGTCACCACCGGCATGCCCGCCTGCTTGCCGATATCGTCGATCACCGCCCGGGCCTGCCGCTTGGTCCCGACAAACAGCACATCCCGGCCGTTGGCGACAAGGCGGCTTAAAAACCGCTGTGCGGCCAGCACGCCCTTCAGTGTTTCGCGTACATCAATAATGTGGATCAAATTGCGCTTGCCGTAAATATAAGGCTTCATTTTTGGATTCCACCGGCTTGTGCGATGTCCGAAATGAATACCTGCGTCAACGAGGTCGCGCACCAACTGAGAATTGGCCATGAAAGGCTCCGGAATGAGTCAGCGATGTCAGCAACTACGCCGCGGAATTGCCTACTGTCGCTTATGGGCGGCACGGGGCCGCAAAAGCAATATTCAGATTCTGACCGGAAGCATCCCGGTTACGCAATCTGACAACGGCGTAATCCAGTATGCTAACAGAATTACCGGCCTACGTCAATTATAGCTTTCGCGTCTTTTTTCACCGCGTTTGCGTTTGCGTCGCCTGTTTTCAGCTTTTTTTCCGTTGTCCTGTATGGCTTTTTCGAACACCGTGCGGCGGCTTTCCACCACCGCCACCGATTAAGTCAGGTCCACCAGTCGGCGCTTAAGGCAACAGGTATCATCAAAACACCAAGTCATGCGATGGGATGCGGACAATGCCGGGCCCATCATGGCCGTGGAAGCCTTTTGCCAAAGCAATCTTTGGAACACATGATCGCAAAAAACGCGACGAAGTATCGCCGCCTGGTAAATTTCAGATTTCAATGGGCACGCCCGTCAATGGCTCACATCTTGCTGCATGCCCCGGCGACTGCGGGCGATGCAAGAACAGGCCTCCTGAGTTTCGCTGGCTAAGGATAAATCAATTTGGTAGAATTCGTGAGCCTGAAAGGGCGATTAGCTCAGTTGGTTAGAGCGCATGCATGACACGCATGAGGTCACAGGTTCGAATCCTGTATCGCCCATATCTACCTTATGCACATTGCTGCATATATCTGCACATAGCTGTAAATCAAGGCGTTTCTCACTTTCACCAATTCCCTGTTGCATAGCCGTGCGGGCCGTTTCAGCCATAGGGTGCAGCGCCTTTTGCAGTTCGCTGCAACCACTTACAGCCCGCTTATGCTGTCCAAGCATCCATCGGGCCGTTATGATACCCGATGACATTTTTTTGGTACGTAATTTTGGAGCAATGCAGGCTATGGCGGGTCATTCTCATTGGAAATCCATCAAACATAAAAAGGCCGTTGTGGATGCCCGCCGCGGCAAGGTCTGGAGCAAGCTCGCACGCCTGATCATCATTGCCGCCAAACGCGGCGGAAATCCGGATGACAACCTGGCACTGCGTTACGCCATTGAAAAAGCCCGTGCCGCCAATATGCCCAACGACACCATCGATAAGGCCGTAAAAAAGGGCACGGGGGAATCAGGCTCCACCAATTATGAAAGCGTGCTTTACGAGGGTTACGGCCCCGGCGGTGTGGCCATCCTGGTTGACGCCCTGACTGATAACCGCAACCGTACAGCGGGCGAAATCCGGGTCATATTTGATCGCGCCGGCGGAGCCGTCGGCGCCGCGAATTCCGTCGGCTGGATGTTTTCAAAACTGGGGATTATCGCCATTGAACGCTCCCTGGTCCGGGAAGATACCCTGTTGGAAATCGCCCTTGAAGCCGGCGCGGCCGATGTGGTTTCCTCTCCGGAAGGCTACACCGTTCAAACAGGCCTGCAGGAATATGAAAAAGTCCGCAAGGCTGTTGAGGCTGCGGGAATTGCCATGGCTTCCGCGGAAATCACTCTTATCCCCAGCCAGACAGTGGCCATGTCCGCCGAAGTCAGCACGGCAATTCAGGCTTTGATTGATGCCTTGGAAGAACATGACGACGTGCAGAATGTTTACACCAATGCACAATGGGGTGAATAATTCGATCGCGGCACAACCGGATTCACATTGGAGAGCAAGCGTGGCGGGGCCACCAATTTAACCACATGTCCCCACCCATCTTGACCGGAAGGTATCCCCCCCGCCGAACCCGGAACTTTTTTTCCCGCCGTCCATGGTTTGACGTCTAAACTTGAAATGCCGGAAAATCCACGGCAACGCAAAAAAAGCCGGGGCCTGCCGCTATTGGCAGACCCCGGTCAAGAAATTCCTTTTATAGCGGAGATTGGAATCAGGTACCCATGTCATGGCTGGCCAGATACTTAACCTGCTCCGGCGTGAGCTTATCAATCGCGATGCCCATGCTTTCCAGTTTCAGGGCCGCCACCCATTCATCAATACTTGGCGGAACGTCATGCACCCGCTTTTCCAGCGATGCCCGGTTCTTGATCGCCCATTCCGTGGCCAGGGCCTGCACCGCAAAACTCATGTCCATCACCGATGCCGGGTGACCGTGCGCCGCGGCGAGATTGATCAGGCGGCCTTCACCAAGCACCTGAATCCGGCGGCCGTTTTTCAGCGTGTATTCATCGACAAATTCCCGGACTTTTCGCCGCATGGATACAGCCGATTTTTCCAGCGTATCCAGATCCAGCTCCACGTTGAAATGACCCGAATTGCACACCAGCGCCCCGTCTTTCATCACATCAAAGTGCTCCTGGCGGACCACGTGCATGTTGCCGGTCACAGTGATGAAAATATCGCCGATTTCCGCGGCCTCGGCCATCGGCATAACCCAGAAGCCGTCCATCGTCGCTTCAATGGCGCGAATGGGATTAATTTCCGTCACGATGGTATTGGCACCCAGGCCGCGAACCCGCGACGCAACGCCCTTGCCGCACCAGCCGTAACCGCACACCACCACCTTTTTGCCGGCCACCAGGTGATCGGTAGCGCGAATAACGCCGTCCACGGTGGATTGCCCGGTGCCGTAACGATTGTCAAAAAAGTGTTTGCACTGCGCATCGTTGACCGCAATCACCGGAAATTTCAGAATGTTGTCTTTTTCCATAGCCCGCAGGCGGATCACACCGGTGGTCGTTTCCTCCATGGAGGCGACCACATTGGATGCAAGGTCCTTGCGGGAGGTGTGCAGCAGGCTTACAAGGTCCGCACCGTCGTCCATGGTTACATTCGGCTTGATATCCAGAGCCGTATTCATGTGGCGGTAATACGTATCCCGGTCCTCGCCCTTGATAGCATAAACGGAAATTCCGAAATCCTTCACCAGCGAAGCGGCGTTGTCATCCTGTGTGGAAAGTGGATTGCTGGCGCACAACGCGAGTTCCGCCCCGCCGGCCTGCAGTGTGCGCGCCAGGTTGGCC
>JAKBBN010000032.1 GCA_021808485.1 Planctomycetota bacterium
ATGGCCATGGCCAGCCAAAGTCCGCCGGAAAAAGATCCACCGGAAGATTTGGCCGGCCGCGGAACAGCGAACGTTAACGCCTGCATGACCGCCGCCCAAGTGGTCAATATAAGCAGCAGGATCAGCCAGCCGATTATTTGGCGTTCATGGAGTACCTTCGCGGCGGATTGGGTCAATGTTAAAAAAAACCAGACGGGCAATGCGGCCGCCGGAATAAGTGCACTGCTGTGCTGCCGACAATTCTCAATGATTCGACGCATACGCAAATATGATAACATGCTGGGAACAAAGCGGTCAGGCGTGGATTTTTGTAAAGCGGTTCAGCGCGGGGCGGGTCATCCCGCGGCATGTCCGGGGCGCATCGGAAAAATTGCGCCGCTTGCCGGTTCATTGTTCGCTTCATTTGTCGTTTTTTTTCGGTTTTTGCCCATGCACGTCAAATGCGGCGAATCCGGCAATGACCGGCTCGCCTACGGATTTGCTCACTGCCAGGCGCAATGCTTCGATTGTGACGGGATGGAATGTATCAATCCATTTGCGGCCGATGGATTGCCCGCTGCACAGTGTACGCCAATGTCCGTTTTCCAGACCTTGCACAGCATAACGCCTTACGCGCTGGCCAAGGCTGATGTTTTCCTTCAACACAACGGTATCAACCTGATGCGCAGCGGGTAATTTCAACCGGATCAGTTTGCCGGTGCCGGAACAGACGGCAAGCGGATGGGCAAAGCGGCGGCTAATCAGAGCGCCAAAATGGGATAATCGACGTTGAACAGACCGTGGAACCCGGCCATATTGATCGATCGGGGCATTGATGATGAGATTGCAGCCGTGCCCTATGGATTCATAATAAATACGAACAAGCCGGCTGATGGACAGGAGGCGATTGGGCCCATGCGGTCGCCAAAACCAATGATCACCCGCAAGAACGGATATATCCACTTCGGCCGGCTCCCAATATTTGCCGTGTGGGTCACCGCCGCCCGCCTGATTGATGGCGGTAACCGTATCCCAGCACGGATTCGGCGCCAAGCCGCTTTCGTTGCCGATCCAGCGGGTCAGGCCGCCGGGCGCTCCGGCCGGCCCCTGAAAGCAGACCATATGCGGCTGAAACCGGCGAAGCAGCGGCAGCAGATTTGCTCCGCCCTTTTGCACCGGCAGTACACCGCCGTCAAACCAGCAGTAAAACAGCGGGCCATAATGACTCCACAGGTCCCGCTCCATCCGGGCACACGCGCGATCATAGGGAATTTGAGCCGCTGGGTTGTGCGTTCGGCCCGCGCTGACATTCCAATACCGGTTTGTGGCCAGTGAACAATATAGCCCGGGCTGAATCCCGGACTTATGACAGGAAGCGACAAAACGGCGGACAATATCAGCCTTGCCGTCGAGCCACGTGGAATAACTCAAACCAAAGGGATAAGCCCGGCACTGGAAAAACATATAACCTGAATTGTGCTTGCACACATAAACGGCGTAACGCGCCCCCATGGCTTTGGCGACGCGCAACCATTGATCCGTATCTGGCGGTTTAGCGGAAAGGAACGGTGGTTCTTTGAGCATTGCCGCCGGTTGGTATTGCCGATGGGCAACCTGCAGGTCATAGTGAAAAAAGATGCCAAGCTGAGCGGTTTGCCAAGCGAGTTGGGCCGGGGTGGGCAGCGGCAACTCATGCGGGGAGCCGGATGCCGCAAGCGCATGCCCGGCGCAACCGGCGAGAGTTATCAGGCCCAGGATAAGGTTGAAAACGCGCGCTGGTTTTTTCACATCATTTACTCCCGCGCATGCCGCCGGCCAAAAGAACACCCTCCCTGAACACCATGGTACCACGCGGAGATGCGTTCCTGAACCGCCTTAATCGTCGGCATCCTGCGGGCTGATTTTCCCGGTATTTTGATACACACCGCTGCACGCCAGGTGCCAGGTAAGCAAAGGCCGCAGGACGAATTCCGCGGAAAGATAGATGCATGCAATTCCGATGGCCATGATCAGGCCGAGGCTGGCGATGCCGCGGTCACGGGCCAGGGCCAGAAATCCAAAACTCGAACAGGTGACGAATGCACACAATAGCAGCGCACGCTCGCTTACATCCCAGAAACGCCAAACTCTGCGGGGATTATGCAATGTTTCCCGGTAGCGGTGCATCATGAACACGCCATATTCATGACCGGCGCCGATGAGGATGGGCATGGCGAAAAAATTGGCGAAATTCCACTGCAGGCCGGTTACGCCCATGATCCCGATAAGCATCGGCAGACCCAATCCCAGCACGCTGACGGTAACCAGCGTCTGCCGGAGTCGGCGCAAATCCAGAAAAACAAGCAACACAACCAGGGCCAGCGCCATGACCGTGGCGGAAACAAAGGCCCCGCGAATGGCGCGAGTGGAATGAAATAGCTGCACGGCAATGCCGGTGAGATCAGCTTTCGCGGGAACCAGGCCGGGCCGATGACCGTCGCCCTGCAATGCAACCACAAACCGATGCAGCGTGGCCTGATGCCACAGATCAAAGCGCGGCGTGATGTAAAGCGCATACACGCCGCCGGGGGAAACATAATGCCGGCGAACAACGGCGGGCAGTTGTGCGATGTTCAGCGGCCCGGGGTTCAGCGTGCGGGCCAGCATGTGTAACCGGTGCATAAAGGCCGTTTGCCAGGCGGAAAGCCGCGAACAGACCGCCCCGCTCAGTGCCGGCGGGCCGGCCGATACCCTGCGCAGCGCGGCGGCGAATTGATTAAGAAGCCGGGCGGTCCGCCCGGCCGCGTTTTTGGCGGCGGACATTTTGCCGGCCAGTAATTCCGCCGCGGAGGCTATGCGGGATAACCGGGCGGGTAAGATGGGCGCGGGCGGCTGCCAGCGAATGGCGGCCAACGCGGATCCATGAGCGGCTAGATAGCGCTGTTTTTGACGCGCATCCAGCAGGCTGCTGGTGGATTTAATGGCGGTGCCGGCGATGCGGCTGTCAGCATTGAGTGTGTGCTGAATGGGCGCAAGAGACCGCAGGGAGCGGGACAGCACCACGGCATACCATGAAGGCATTTGATGAATCAATTCAACGCTTTTAAGGCCGGGGGCCTGCAAATCCAGCAGATTGGGGTTAAAGCCTATACGCAGACCAAGGGGCAGCAGTGCCAGCAGAGTGCCGATCCATAAGACCGGGCCGATGAAATAATGCCGACCCGCGGTCGGTGCGGGACGATCATCGGAATAGCGGGCGGAGGCGTGAACACGTTTGAGACGCGGCGGGAAAAGGACCAACAGTGCGGGCAGGATGGTGTAGCCGGCCAGCAGGCACAAAAGCAATCCCCCGCCGCCGATAATGCCGAGTTCCGCATCACCGCGGAAATTCGTAAACATCGCCACGCCGAAGGCGCCCGCCGCACCAAGGCATGCCGTGAGCACCGGCGGCGTGGCATAACGGAATACTCTGGCCCAGACCGCGGCATCGCGTTCGTAACGGCGGGCTTCGCGGCGGTAGCGAACCAGAATCTGAATTAAATAATCCATGCCGATGCCGATCAGGGCGATCACGAAAACCGTTGAAAGCAGATTCAACCGCCCCACCACCAGCGTGGCATAGCCAAAGGTCCAGGCGATGGCCACAGCCAGCGAAAATGCGGCGAACAGAGCCATGCGAATGGACTTAAGCATGGCGGCCAGCCCCAGGAACACAACCGTCATGGCGACAATTTCCGCCCAGTTTGTGTCATGCGTGGTGATGCGCATTTCATCCGCCGAAAGAACGGGCCTGCCGGTTAATCCTACGCGGAACATGGCATGAAAAGGCCGGGCGGCGGCACGGATGGCCTTGTGAATTTGGATAAGCGGTGCGGAAACGGCGGCCAGGGAATCGTAGGTGAATTTGGGGTAGACCTTGATAAGCAGGATGTGCCGGCCGGCGTTATCCGCGGGGTGAATGTAATAATAACCTTTCGCCGCGGGCGAACGCGACGACGCGGGGGCAAGAACATTCAAATTCGGCATGGACGGTGGGGAAAGACCATTGTGTTTAATTGCCGCCATCCAGGAAATACATAACTCTTTCACAAATAGAGCGGTGGTGGCATCCGGCGGACGTGCCGCGGCGCCTCGCAAAAACCTTTCCATGCGGCTGGTCCCCAGCAGACCGGTGAGCAGATTCGGACGTGATCCCCATATTTGAAAAAGCGGCGCCAGTCTTGCCTGCGATGCAGCCGCCTTTTTCACGATTCTCCATTTGGCAAACAGAAGCGATTGCGTGCCCAGCCGGTGAAGCGGCACATGACTGTCCACAGATACAACATCCGCCGTAAGTAATCGGAGCCTGATGGTAATGGCCCTGGCCAGGGCGATCCACCGGCCGGAGGACGGCGGATGCGCCGGATCGCGGGCCTGAATAACCACATACGCGGCCTCATTTTCCGGAAACTCATGAATAAAAGTCAGGTATTGACGGAAAAACGGGACATGAGGCGAAAACAGTTTGTTTTCATTCGTTGAAACCCGGAGGTTTGCGACGGCAAAAAATGTGGAGGCAACCGCGGCGAGCAGGCCTATGACCAGGATGGTGCGCGGATACCTGATGAGCCGGAGCGTATGTTTTAGAATCTTGCGATGGGTCATTGGTGTGAATCCGGAACGCCAGCGGTGCTGCGGGAAATGGTCATTCGACCGCGGGCCCTGGTATCAAAGGCCCGGCCGCAGGCGCAACGGTTAATTTAGGCGCGCACGGCGTTTTTTGCCATTCCCATGACGGTGTTCCACGCCGTGCCGGGAATGCGCTGAGTATCCGCCAATACGGCTTCCATGGCTTTAAGGAACCAGTCCATATCCTCCCTGGTGGCGATGATGGGCGGCAGAAATTTAATGACTTCCGTATGGTAGCCGGCAACCTGCGTAAGAATCTTATGATCATTAAGCAGGGGTAGAATTATCATCTGGCCGAAGACCCCGAAATTGAGCTTGTGCAGGGCATCCCAGGCCAGCTTCAATTTAAGAGAACCGGCGGGACGGGCGAAATCTATCCCGAACATGAGGCCTTTGCCGCGAACCTCGGTAACAAACGGACACTGCCTGCCGATATCCGTCAGCCGGGAAATAACATAAGCACCGAGCGCCGCGGCGTTTTCCACAAGTTTATCCTCTTCGATCACCTGCAGGGTGGCCAGCGCCGCGGCCATGGCCATATCGTTCTGCCCGAAGGTGTTGGAATGCACCACACAGCGTTCCATGGAATTAAACACGCTGTCCATAATGGATGGCCGGGTTACCACCGCCCCTACCGGCACAAACCCACCGGAAAGCCCTTTGGCCACGCACACAATATCCGGTTCCACTTCCGGCCAATGCTGAAAACAGAACCATTTCCCGGTGCGGCCCATTCCGGATTGCACTTCATCAATCACCAGCAGTGTCCCGGCCTGCCGACACAGTCGCTGGGCTTCAGCCAGATAGCCGTCCTGAACAACTTCGCAGGTTTTGCCCTGAATCGGTTCCAGGATGAAAGCCGCGACATCCTTTTTCACCAGGGCCTGCTCAAGGGCGGCAAGATTGTTAAACGGCACGGCGGAAGTTCCGGGCAAAAGGGCGCCGAAACGCTGGCGGAAAAAGTCCGCACCGTTAATGGCCAGCGATCCGGTGGTAAGGCCGTGAAAGGCGTGTTCTGTGTAGACAATTTTTTCGCGGCCGGTGTTGCAACGGGCAAATTTGATCGCCGTTTCCACGGATTCCGTTCCGCTGTTGGTAAAAAACACACGGGACAGGCCCGGCGGCATATGGGATACCAGCGATTCAGCCACCAGGCCGCTTAAAATGCTGCAATCCATGCGAACTAGATTGGGACTGGCCGCATCCAGCAATTCGTGCAAAGCGGCGCGGATTTTGGGATGATTCCGCCCCAGCATGAAAACACCCCAGCCGGTAAGCAGGTCCAGATATTTATTCCCCTGCGGATCCCACAGGTAACAGCCTTCGCCGCGAACATAGTTCTTATCAAACCCGATGGTTTTCAGCATTTTTACAAAAGCCGGATTGACATATTGCTGGTGCAGCCCATATTGCCGGCCACGGTGCTGCTCCACGATATCCATGAATGATTCCGCCATATGTATTGAGCCTTTGCAACCTTTCTGCGTTCGTGCGGATCTATTATAGCGGCGGGCGAAGGGCCTGCCATGTGGGAACGGTTGATTGTCACGCCACCGACAAAGATCCGCGAGGAATTGGACGCAGCGCGGCAATAAAAACGGATGTCAATGAACCTGGCCCGTAAAATTTGTTATCATTACCGGCAGCGGAGTTCACCCCGGCCGGCGTTAAAGCCGGCCGGCAATTCAGTGCTCCAGCGGCGGTTGCCCCACTGGTAGCGTACATGACGGCGCGTTACCATGCATCCGGGTTGAAACCCGGCCCGCAATGCAGCCTCGCAGGCGGCCTGGCGATTTTCACAGAGTTGAAAGGATATAAACCTATGACAAAGCGATTAATCGTGGTAATGGGTGCGGTCGCCATAATGGCCGTGACCGGCTGCTCGAAATCTCCCAAATCCGGTTCAACGCCGGCACAAGGTTCAAGCTCCGCGGCAGAAACCGGGCCGTCGGCAATGCAGAATATGCCGGGAATGAGCACTGCGGCATCCACGGCGGAAGCGGTGACGGCCAATCTGACAAGTGCATTGAAATCCGGCA
The DNA here is from genome assembly GCA_021808485.1 of Planctomycetota bacterium. GTDB lineage: Bacteria > Planctomycetota > Phycisphaerae > WQYP01 > WQYP01 > JAJYPG01. The sequence continues at coordinate 6,666 of JAKBBN010000032.1, forward strand.
ATGTTTCGCGGATTGAGAATGCTTTTTCCACGAATAGTACGGTACAGGCCGGCGCTGTGGCGGCGGAGGCAAAAGTGGTGGGCATAAAAAACCAGGTCATGCAATTGGCCGGTCAGAAACTGGGAACGGAGGCATCCGGGCTCGGTGCGCTGGTAAACAAGATTGCCCCGGCGGCCGGGATTTTTCCGACATTGGCATCACTGAAAAATAACCCGATCGTGGTAAAAGGCGAGACGGCAATCATGAATCAGGGAAAGAATCTTGCGGCAATCTACTTTTCCAAGAATTCGGGACAATGGAAAGTTGATCTGCAAAAAACGATATCCGCCTATTATCCGGACGCGGCGACCGCGGAAAGTAAATTGCAATCCATTACCGCCGGGCTGGGCAGGGCGAAGGACTTTCTTAAGCAGGTGGAATCCGGATTGAATGCCGGTACGATAAAGTCATTTGGTGATATTCAGACTTTGGCGGCTAAATTTGAGGCGTCCAGCCTGCCCGGCGCCGGCACGGTGAAGAATCTGCTGCATTTTTAATGCGGATTCAAGTGTTTATCCAAATTGTCGCCGGGCTATGGCAGGACGCGATACAACCCGTGCCGGTTCCGCCGGCGAATTGTCGGGCATGATTGACTCTTTAAGGGGTGCCCTTATACTTTCCGCTTTGATTTACCGGCCGCGGGATGGTTTGCGGCCCGGTACAGGCTTGTTTCCCGCCACGTTCGTGTGGTTTTTCCCGGAGGTAACGTTTTATGGCAGATAAACTGGTGTACTTTTTTGGCAACGGCCGGGCGGAAGGTTCCGCCAAGGATAAGGTTTTGCTTGGCGGCAAGGGGGCGAATCTGGCGGAGATGACCAACATCGGCCTGCCTGTGCCGCCCGGATTTACGATAACCACGGAATGCTGTGCGGCATATTACAAGGCCGGACAGAAATTTCCGGAAGGTCTTGCAGCGCAGATTGATGAAAACATCGCCCTGCTGGAAACCGCTTTGGGCAAAATGCTGGGCGACCCCAAAAACCCGCTGCTGGTTTCCTGCCGCAGCGGCGCAGCGGTCTCCATGCCCGGCATGATGGACACGGTACTGAACATCGGTCTGACCGAGAAAATGGTGGAACCTCTGGCGGCGGCCAGCGGCAACCCGCGTTTCGTGTGGGATGCATGGCGGCGGCTGATTAATATGTTTGGTGATACGGTCATGGGTGTGGACCACCATCACTTTGAACATGAACTTTCCGCTGTAAAGGCGAAACGAAAAGTAAAACTGGATACCGATCTGGATGTTGAAGGACTGAAGGAAGTTTGTGCACGGTATCTTAAAGTGTACGAAAAGCAGACCCGGGAAAAATTCCCGACCGATCCGCGGCAGCAGATCATCAAATCCGTACAGGCGGTATTCCAGTCATGGATGAGCCCGCGGGCGATCAAATACCGGCAGATCAATGAAATCAGCGGATTGGCCGGCACAGCGGTAAATGTGCAGGCGATGGTGTTCGGCAATATGGGCGATGACTGCGCCACGGGCGTATGCTTTACCCGCGACCCCTCCACCGGGGAAAATGTGTTTTACGGGGAATTTCTCGTAAACGCCCAAGGTGAAGATGTGGTGGCGGGCATTCGCACACCGCTGGAAATCAAAAAGATGGGCGATGTTCTGCCGGATGCCTACGCGGAACTGCTTCGCGTAAAGGACATTCTGGAAAAGCATTTCCGTGATGTGCAGGACATGGAATTCACCGTGGAACACAACACGTTTTACATGCTCCAGACACGCAATGGAAAGCGAACTGCCCAGGCGGCGGTCCGCTGTGCAGTGGAAATGGTGCAGGAAAAACTGATTGATCAGAACACTGCGATTTTACGTGTGGATCCCGCAAGCCTGGATCAATTGCTGCATCCGTCACTGGATCCGAAGGCCAAACGGGATGATGTGGCCAAGGGGCTGCCGGCCTCCCCGGGCGCCGCGGTGGGAACGCTGGCCTTTACCGCGGAAGAAGCCGAAGCACGCCATGCCAAGGGTGAGAAAGTTATCCTAGTTCGCAAGGAAACTTCTCCGGAAGACATCGGCGGAATGCAGACAGCGGTAGGCATTTTGACCAGCACGGGCGGCATGACCAGCCACGCGGCCGTCGTGGCCCGCGGCATGGGCAAACCTTGCGTGGCCGGCTGCGGGGCGTTGAACATTGACGCCAAGGCCGGGACCGTGACGGTGGTCGGCGCCAACGGCAAAACCCGCAAATTCACCCGCAAAGATACGCTTTCGCTGGATGGAAGCACGGGCATGGTTTATGCGGGCAGCGTGCCGACGGTGAAGCCGGCGGTATCCGGTGATTTTGCCAAGCTTATGGGCTGGGCGGACGCGACTCGCAAATTGCTGGTGCGCACCAATGCCGATACGCCGAATGATGCACGCGTGGCGCGTGAATTCGGTGCCCAAGGCATCGGGCTGTGCCGCACCGAACATATGTTCTTTGAAGGCGACCGAATCGTTGCCGTGCGCGAAATGATTCTGGCGGAGAATGAAAAGGACCGCCGGGCGGCTCTTAAAAAGCTTCTTCCCTACCAGAAGAAGGATTTTGTGGGCATATTCAAGGCGATGGACGGCCTCCCGGTCACCATCCGCCTGCTGGACCCCCCGCTGCATGAGTTCCTGCCGCACGAGGAAAAGAATCAACGCGAGATGGCTCGACAATTGAAGGTGCCGCTGGACAAAGTGAAGCGGCGGGTTTCCGAGTTGCACGAAGCAAATCCGATGCTTGGATTCCGTGGATGCCGCCTTGCGGTTATTTTCCCGGAAATTCAGGAAATGCAGGTGCGGGCTATTTTTCTGGCCGCGGTGGAAACGGCGAAAAAAGGCGTCAAGGTGCTGCCGGAAATCATGATTCCGATTGTCAACACCGTCAAGGAGCTGGAATTCCTGCTGCCGAAGGTGCATGCCGTGGCCAAGGAAGTGTTCGCCAAGGCGGGCAAGACCGTGGATTACAAGGTGGGCACCATGATTGAGCTGCCGCGTGCGGCCATCACTGCGGCAAAAATCGCCGGGGAAGCGGAGTTTTTCAGCTTCGGTACCAATGATTTAACGCAGATGACATTTGGTTTTTCACGCGACGATGTGGCCTCATTTGTGCCGCGTTATGTCGAGCTGGAAATCCTGCCGAAGGATCCATTCAATTCGCTGGATCAGGAAGGCGTGGGTGAACTGATCAAAATGGCCGTCGCCAGCGGCCGCGGCGCCCGGCCGGACCTTAAAGTGGGTATTTGTGGCGAACATGGCGGCGACCCATCATCAGTGGAATTCTGCCATCGCGTCGGACTGAATTACGTCAGTTGCTCGCCCTATCGCGTGCCGATCGCCCGGCTTGCCGCGGCACAGGCGGCGGTGAAGGAACGGACCGGCGCCAGCTACAGCACAAAATAAGCGAATGCGGACACCCCACGCATGACGCGGGGATTGTAAAATCTTAAAATTTCCGGACCTTGAAGGCGGGAGCGTCTTCAAGGTCCTTTTTTTTATATCACGCCCGATAACGCCGGCACAACGCGCCCGACAGGCGCGGCGGCCAATGCACGGCTTTTCATCAAGATTTCAGCCATTCAGGCCGATGCAAACCTTTGGTTGTTCCGTTAAAGTCCCGGAGCATGCGTGATGGCTGCATCGTCGAATATATTTACCGCAAAACACTCGTTGCAAAAACTTGTGACGGTGACACTTGCGGGTTGCGGGCTGCTGGCCGCTCTGGACCTGATGTGGATATGGCACCGCCGGACAATTTCCATATCGTTTTCTACGACGCGGATAATGGGGCCTTTGCTGGCGGACGGGTCGATCGATTACCGCGAGGCGATTGATCATCACGCGGCGGTCGGCGTGAATCCGGCGAACAACGCGGCCATCGATCTGGTGCGGTCATTGGGCCCCGGGACGCTGGGAGCGGGCATGACCGGCCTTAACGCGATTAATAGAATCGGCATGAAAATGCTGCCGGCCCGGGGTCATTATTTTGTCCCGTTCCGCAGTTGCTATTTGAAGATGCATCCGGAGGATGGGCATTTTGCCGGCCACGTACGGCCACATGGCAAACTGAGTCGGCACCCATTTTCGTCGGCCGCGCACCGCACCACGACGGAATGGCTTCGTTTGAACAGAATATCGCTGCATTGGGCGCGGATGGCGGCTGAAAAGTCGCGATTCTATATTCCGCTGCCGCGCCGCAGCCTGTCCTGGTACGCACTGCCTGATGCGCCGCTTCCTTATTTGCATAAATTACAGGAGTTGCAGGAAGCTCTGCTTCAGCAGGGAATGCTGCGCCTGGACCGCGGCGATGTGACAGGCTGCAGCAAGGATTTGCTGGCGGCGCATCGGCTGGCGGATCTGGTAGGCCAGGGGCCGACGATTCCACAGCGGATCAGTGCACGCAATATGGACATTCGCGCCAGCGAGGCGGATTGGACTCTATTAAGATCAACACGGATGACCGCGGCGGAAGCAGCGGCGTTTTCCGCATCAATGGCGGCGCTTCCGCGGTTACGGCCGTTGAGCGGCGCCGTGGATCATTTCGCCCGCTGGGCGGAGTTGGATTATGTGCAGGCCACGGCCGATGACTGGTGGGGCAATTCCGTGGGTCTGCATGAGGCCGGCTATCCGATTCGCATATCCGCGCTTCTACCGCCGAATTATACGGTTCGCATGCTGCGGATTAACCGCTGGTATGACCGCTTCACCAAGATATTCAGCATACATGGCGCATTGGCCCGCCGCGATGCGATGGCGGCACTGGAAATACGGCTATCCGGTGCGGAGTCGGGAATATCCGCGTCCCGCCAGAGGCTGTATCTGAGCCTTGTTGGTGAAAACCTGAATTCCCTTGTACCGCTTTCCGCCCGGGAAAAGAGCGCCCGCCGGATCACCCGGACACTGCTGGCGCTGCGGCAGTACACCGCCGATCATGGACACTATCCGACAAGCCTGAAACTGCTGGTGCCGGCATATCTTAAACGGATCCCCCGGGATGCCTTTACGGCCCGGCCGATCCTGCTGCTGCATGAAAATGGGGCATGTGCCCTGGTGATGGCGGCATCTTTCCATAGCCTTGCCGCGGGTGTGAACGGCCCGCTGGCAGGCAGCCAAATGGTGGTTAACCTGCCGCGTCGCTGAGGCCGCGTGCATAAAATTTCCGGAGTCAAGCGATTGCCCGCCCGAACCAGCCGTCCGCTGCGCGGCAAATACACATCTATTTGCACTCTTTACCCGGCTGGTCCTCCCCTGCCGTGGGGCAGGCCTTTCATGGCGGGTCTTTGGACGCGGCGAAGATTTACTGCAATTGCCATTTTCGCCGGAGCATCCATTCGGCGGTAATCCCTGCGACAAACAGTATAAAGAACATGGAATCGTTATAAAGCGGCAGGCTGCTGCGCTGAACCCGGTCACTGGACGGCTGGGCGGCAAGAATGCGTCTTTCCATGGAGCTGATACCGCCGAGTTCGCTGAATGCGCCGCCGGTTTCCGCGGCAATCCGGCGGAGAATTCGCGGTTCGGCGGCAAGTTTGTCCATTTCTCCGATCGGCGCGATGACATAAAAATCACTGCTGTCGGTTCCCAGCTTTTTTCCGCCCTTGTATGCGGTGAACACGACATGATATTTACCCGGTAACGCGGGCATGATGTTTCGCTTGTAATTACCCGGCGCCGCATGCGATGCATGCATGCGCAGTTTTCTCGCTTTGCCGTTCGGGTACGTAATATCGGCGAATCCATGCGCATAGGCGGTGGATTGGCCCTGCATATCCGTGACGGCCATTTTTAAACGCACGGGCTGGCCGCTCTCATAACGTTCCCGGCGGATCATGGCGGTAACCGAAGGACCGTGCGCAGTCTTCACCTTGCTTTCGCCGGCCAGCCAGCGGACGAGTTGCCCCCAGAAACGATGGTACGGCGATCTTGCACCCATGGTGCCCAAAAGAAGATTCCAACGATAGGTCGTATCTCCGGCGAAGGCGGCTGTGCGGCCTTTGCCGTAGTGTTCAACCGCCAGCACAATGGCCGGTTTGCCATGCACGTCAGCCCGCGGATCCACCAACAGCACGCTGGCGCCTGGTTTGGCGCCGGCAAATGCAACGCAGCCCGCCAAGTTGGGCAAGGTGGCCGTGCCGGACGCGCCTGATGCGGAGACAAACCAGCGGCCAATACCGCCGAAAATTGTGCTTTGCGCGCCAAACGCCGTTAGTTGCGGAACAAACGGCGTGTTAAGCTGCGCCGGGCTTGTCGGAGACAGCAATATGGGAAATACCGGGGCCAAATCGGAATCTCCCCATGATCCGGCCGCAAAATTCTGCTGGCCGCCGATCATGATGAAACCCAGGCCATGGGTGACTGCCTGCTTCAACTGATCCTGCTGCGCCCGGGTGAGAAAGCTCTGTTTAACATCCCCAAGAATAACTACCTTGAATTTCTCCCATTGCGCCAGCGAGGTGGGCACGGCGGATATGCCGTCATGTGCGCCGCGAACCATAAAATATCCCGGCCGCGTCTGGATGAGGCTTACCAGGCTTATGTTCGGATCCATGGCCAGGGTTGTTTCAAGCGGACCGACCTCCGGACGAACCCTGCCTTCAATATACAGCACGCGAATGCGGGGATTGGTTATCAGCATGGGGAACTGCATTTTGTTGCCGGCGGCCGATCGCTCCTGTGGATCCACCGGAATGCTTGCCAGCAGCACCAGGCGGCCGACTTTCCGGGGCGTGAATTTGAATTTAACCTGTTGCGGCACCGGACCGCTTTCCAGCACCAGGCGATGCGATACCAATTCCTTTTTCCCCTCAAGCAGGGAGACCCGCACGGTTCGATCATTAAGTGCGGTGGAACGGACCAGAGCCGTAAGCGTTACTTCACTGCCGACCGGGGCTGATTGCGGGCCGTTGATGCGCACAATTTCGATTTCCGGCACCGCTTTAGCCTGCGTGGAAGTGCTGCCCACGCGCACGGTATAAACCGGCCGGCCCAATTGCGATATTGTGTTGATTTTGGTGGGACCATTTTGAATGCCGTCACTGAACAGGACGATTTGCCGACAGCCGGCAGCCGCCGCCAGACGAATGGCAGTGGGCAGATCCGTTTCCCTGCCGTCCGGAGCGATGGATGAAAGCTGACCCGCGGACCGCAGAGGACCGTTGTGTTTGCCGTCATACGCGAAATATTGCAATTTGAAATGATGCTGGAGCCTGTGCGCCATTAACCGGGCGCCAAGCACGCTTTGCAGATAGCGGCTCGGTTCATTGGGTTGATCGCTGACGCTCATGGAACCGGAAGCATCAATCACAATCCCCAGCGTACTAACATGATGCGGAATATTGACCCACGCAATAACCGGCTTAAACAGCAAAAGAATAAGACACACCATGCTGATCACGCGAAGCGCAAAAAGTGTGATCACGCGACGCCGGCCGAGGAACTGATACACCCGTTGGTAAAAAAGCCACACCGCCCCCGCCGCAAGCAGCGCGGTAAGAAAAATCGCCAGCCACGGGTTCCGCATGGGCCCGATCAGGGCGGCACAAATTGCATAGACAACTGCCGCGGCGCCGGCGATAAGCGGCGTCCAGGGTATTGGCGGGCGCCGCGGTGCCCCCGCGGAATCACCGGTTGCCGACGCCAGGGGCCGCCAGATCAGCCAGCCGTAGCCGAGCAGCGACACTCCAATAGCCCCCAGCACGATATCCCACCAGGCAAAACCATGTTTGCCCAGAAAATCGATGCTTACACTGGCCAGAGGGTGCATCAGCTACCACCTTTTACAGCAAGTCCGGCCGCGGAGGCGGCAACGGCATTTTTCCCAGCCCGTATTTTTTAAAGGCCGTCAGCGGCGACAAGGCGACGATTCCGCCCGCGAAAATCATAACGCACAAAGCGAAATTTTGTTGACCTTGGAATCTGGAATTATGCTTCGGATTATCGGCCGAAGGGAGATTGGTTGTCCTTCCGCATGCATACCGGTGGGCCAAGAAGTTCCGACATCAGATAAACCGTGCGAACGTTGGACGGGCTGGCCAGTACACGCCGAATCACACTGAGCGAATCCCGCTCACGTGAAACCCGGGGCGATGCCGACGTGGGTACCGCCGGTGCATTTCTTTTTGCGATCTGCGCCGCATTGGGTGCCGACACCGGGCCGGACTGCGGGGGCGGCGCGGCTTTAAGTTTTATGACAGCCCCGGTCGCCGGGCGACGGATACCGGAAGCGACGGACGGCGGCGGTTTGACGACCCGCACGGGCGGAACAGCCTTACGGGTGGGCGGGGGATTGCCCCCACCGGGTCGGATTTGTCCGGAAGCCGGACGCGGCGCCGCACGGGCCTTGGCGGTGGCGGGTGGTGGAGGGCGATTCGCCGGCTGTGGGCCGACGGCTGGATTGTTCTCCGCCGCCCTGCGGCGGGCCTGCTCACGGGCAAGGTCCTGAATGGAAATCCTGCCGGCCAGAATTTCCTGCGCCAATAAACGCGGATCCTTGGGCAAATCAGCCATATCCTGTCACCATAACAAATAGGTTTGAGCTCTGAAAATGAAAGCTCAACTATTTTCCGTGGCGGGCTTATCCCCCACTGGATTGCCGCCGCCGATTGATTCACGCATTTGCGTATCTGCTTGAATATTTTTCATTTTATAGTAATCCATGATACCCAAGTTGCCATTGCGAAAGGCTTCCGCCATGGCCAAGGGAATTTGCGCTTCCGCCTCAATCAGTTTTGCGCGGTTGAATTGCGCCAATGCACGGTTTTCCTGATCCAGTGCCACGGCCAGCGCGCGGCGCTTTTCCGCCTCCGCCTGGGCCAACTGTTTCGCGGCTTCCGCCTGAACAATCTGCAATTTGGCCCCCACGTTTTCACTCACGTCCACGTCGGCTATGTCAATGGACAGTATCTGGTAGGATGTACCGGCATCAAGGCCGTTGGCCAGTACGGCACGGCTGATCATGTCCGGTCTTTCCAGAACGTCCTTGTACGTTGCCGCCGAGCCAATGGCCGCCACGATGCCCTGCCCCACCCGCGCGACAATTGTTCCCTCACCGGCGCCACTGACAAGCTGCCGCATGTTCGTTCGGACCGTCACGCGAGCCTTCACGCGAAGCTGAATGCCATCCTTGGCGACACCATCATGTGTTTGGGCGCCGCTTTCCGAACTAGGCACGTCAATGACACGCGGATTAACGCTGGTTTGGACGGCATCCAGTACATCCCGACCGGCCAGGTCAATCGCCGCCGCCTGATCCCACGGCAGGTCAATGGCGGCCCGGTGCGCGGCAATCATGGCGCGGACAACGTTGGGCACGCGCCCCTGGGACATATAATGGGATTCAAGCTGCTTGGTTTCGATATTGATGCCCGCCTGCGTGAGCGTAATCTTTGCTTTCACGATCACACTGGCATCAACCGGCCGGAAACGCATTCCGATAAGCGTAAAAATGCTGATGTCCGCTCCGGCGGAAAGGGCTTGAATCCACAGGCCGAATACCTTGGCAATGGTAATAAACAACAAAATAAACACGATAACCACAACAGCCAGCACGGCCACCATGAAAATGGTGCCGGTGCCGGAACTGGCCAAGGGTAACCGCAAATTATTAAATATCAGGCTTATCGCACTGGTCATGACAATTAACCCCCGTAACATGCCGAAAAAGATACGCGTTCAATGCCGGTAACAATAGACACGGATAGAACTGCTGTCAAATAAGTCAACGGGGGCAGGAAGAATGAAACGCGACACCCCCATCCCGAAAAACTGCGTTTCCGGATGACCGCGGAGCCTGATGAACGCGGCGGGACATCGCAAGCGACCGGCCGGAGAGGCCCGCCGGTTTAAACGGGAAAAATGCTACTCGGCAAATTCCTTTTCATGGCGTGAAAGCTGCCCTTTAAGGCGTTCAACGATGCTGGAATGCATCTGGCTGACGCGTGATTCCGAAAGGTCCAGCGCCTTGCCGATTTCCTTCATCGTGTAATCTTCATAGTAATAGAGAACCAGAATCATTTTTTCCGGCCGGGACAGGCCGCGAGTGATGAGTTCCTTCAAATCCTTGCGGTGAATTTCGTCTAGCGGGGAAGTGCCGGCTTTATCTTCCAGCACATCCACTTCCCGCCCTTCCTGATTGCTGTCCGCATCAAACCATTTACGGGACAAGCTGACCTGGGAAACCGTGTTGGAATCCTTGATCATTTTATCGAATTCTTCGGCCGAAACGCCTATGCGTTTGGCGATTTCATCGTTGGTGGGCGGCCGTCCGAGTTCCATTTCCAGTTGTCGGCTGGCTTGATCCACTTTTCCGGCGCGGCTCCGGACAAGGCGCGGCACCCAATCCATGTTACGCAGTTCATCCAGGATGGCGCCACGAATACGTGGAGCGCAATACGTTTCAAATTTAACGCCGCGATTGGGATCAAACGACTCTATGGCGTCTTTAAGGCCAAATGATCCGGCCTGAATCAGATCGTCGAGTTCCACTTCATCCGGAAGCTTGGCATAAATGCGTTCCGCGTTGTATTTGACAAGCGGGAGATATTCCATCATGAGAAGGTTGCGGGTCGCTTCGGTTTTTTTTAGCTTGAAGCTTTTCCAGACTTCATTGATGTCCTGTTCGACCGGCGTGGTGGTGGTTCGTGTTTTGGCCATGAAAGCTCACTCCTTAACCACAAAACTTTTCCTGTTCCGCATGGGAAGATGCTTCCACAGGATTGTGCGGACGTAACAACATGCCGCAGAAGAAATCAATCGCATGAAAACGGAGTAACCGTGTGTCAAAAAAACAAATTTCACATTGCAAGCGGAGGATGCAGGGCGCACGAATGGCGCTTGTGGGGAGGGATAACGGAGCGTTGGTGCGTGTACCAGTTTCATAACGAATCCGTTCGATTATAGCCCGACATCCGTGCCGTGGCGTTCTTTTGGTAGCTTTCTTTTTGGTTCGATTCCGATACGTGGAATGGAAACGCAAAGAATTACCATTCGGTCTCATCTCCATCCAGTCTATTCATTTTTTTACCTGCCGGACATGATCACGTCCGGCGACATTCCCTCACGATGCGAATACTTGAATGGTCCGCCAAATTTTTCCCGAGCCATCAGCGGTAGCACTGCGACCACCGGGATAGGTCTGTCTCCAGACCTATTTGACATCAACTCGCATCTCCTTTGTCAAGGCGTCCGATTTTATTGGACGCTTGGTAGTCTACCATGAATTCGCATTAAGGCAAGTGTCCATCTGAAATATTGAATTCGCGGAGTTGCCGGCCCGGTGGGCAGGCTTTTTTTTCGTGAAATCAGTCAATAGCTGCTCTATTTGAGGTGACAACTAAATTCCTGTCCGTGCTCAATCATAAAGTGCCACAGACAAAAATGCCTGTGCGGCAAAATGCCTGTGCTACTGAAAGTCGCCAGTCGGGGAATTTTCCTGCACGGATTCAGGCCGCGGTGAACGCCCCGTCGAGTCCGCTTCATTATCCGGTCGGGCAGATTCCGTGCCGCCCTCCGGCGGTCCGGTCGGCGCGACGGCGGATGTTCCGGCGGCATCCACCGGGTCTTCCGCCGAAGGGGGGCGCAACTTTAAAATCAATTCGCCGGTAGATTCCGCCGGTTCAACAATGAGTTTTTTAAGGCGCATAAGCTCCAGCATGGCCAGAAACAGCCCGATCATTTCACCCCGGGATTTTCGTCCCGCCAGCAGGGCTTTAAGCGTGAACGGACCGTCGCGTTCCAACCGGTCCAGAATATCCGCCTGATGCAGGCTGATGGGTGTGTCATCCAGAACCACATCATGGCCGAATGCGGTATGGCCCACACTGGCCATGATCGCATTAAACGCATCCATCAAGACAAATAAATTCACGTCCTCCAGATCAAGAGGAACCCGTACGGTGCCATGGGGAGTGCCGCGCGGAAACCGGCAAAGTTCCGCCTCGTTACGGCGCTGCAGTGAATTGGCGGCGTCCTTGAACTGTTTGTATTGTAAAAGCTGTTCAACCAGTTGCCGCCGCGGATCGACTCCACTGTCCGCAATCACCGCAGCCGGGTCCGCCGGATCGGCCGACGGCCTTGGGCTGAGCATGCGGCTCTTAATCTCCATGAGGGTTGCAGCCATCACCAGAAAGTCACCGGCAAGATTGATGTCGATTCGGCGGATCAATTCCACGTGAGCCAGGTATTGTGTCGTGATCCGGGCGATCGGAATGTCGTGGATGTCCACTTCCTCTTTCCGGATGAGGTACAGCAGCAGTTCCAGCGGGCCGTTGTAAACATCAAGGTCAACTCTGTAATCAGCCTGATTCATGGTCATTTCAGGATAACGCCATTGCAGTCCGCCCGCCAACGCCGGACGTTACCGGTTCGGCGGATAATGCGGCATTACATTTCATCAAGAATTTCAATTCCCAACAGGTCCCGCAAACCCACAGCCAAAACAGCCTGGGTGATCCTGCACAACAGCAGGCGGCTGCTTCGAGCGGCCTCTGATGGTGCACGGAGGACCGGACACGCCTCCCAAAACCCGGAAAAATCCCCGGCCAGGTCGTACAGAAAGCCGCAGATAAAGTGCGGCTTTAAATCACGTGCCGCGGATTCCACCACGCCGCTGAATTGACACAGTCTACGGCCCAGGGCGATTTCCCGCGGATGTTCCAGCCGCAGTTCGCCGACGGCCGGACTCGGTGGAACTGCCGGCTGATCGGCCGCAGCTTTACGAAATATGCTGCAGGTTCGCGCATAGGTATACTGCAAATATGGCCCGGTGTTTCCTTCAAAGGAAAGCATGCGATCCCAGGAAAAGGCGTAATCTCCGGTGCGGTCCTGCCGCAGATCGGCATATTTGACGGCGCCAACGCCCACGGCACGGGCGATGGAAGCCTGCTTTTCCGGGGAAAGGTGCGGACTTTTTTCCGCCACAATCTTCGCGGCCCGCGCCACCGCCTCATCCAGCAATTCGCGAAGCTTCACCGATTCGCCGGACCGGGTTTTGAACGGCTTGCCATCCTCCCCAAGAATGGAACCGAAGGGCGCGTGCTCCAATTTTACCGCGGCGCCGGATTGCGGATGGATATCCCATCGGGCGGCGCGGATCGTGTCAAACACCATCGCAAAATGCTGGGCTTGCCGGGAATCCGTGGTGTAAATAATGCGATGAGCGTGCCAGTTGCAATCAAGCGGGCGCTTATCTTCCGCGGTATTTTTGTCTTCCTGGACGCGGAAATAAAGCGCCGCAAGATCAGTAGTTGCGTAAAGAAACGCACCGTCGCTTTTCCGGATAATCAGCGGCAGCGGCTTTTTATCCTTATCCACATACCCCGGCAGGAACACACAGAGAGCGCCTTCGGATTCGGCCAAAAACGGCTTTTGTACCACTAGTGGGGCCGCGGCCTCAAGAATTCGATCAACAGCCTCAACGGATTCCAATGCCCCCTTCGCCTGGGCTGAATCCGCGGCCGGCTCTACCGCCAATATGCGCGGGCTTGTGTCGGATGGATGAAATACTTTATCCATCCCGACGCGTGCGCCGTCACCGCCGAAAGCCAAAGCCCCTTTCAAGTGTTCGACCATGGCCGCAAGACGGTCTTTGTAAAAGCTTTCCCCGCGTTCATCTGCATCCGTCAGTTGCACTCCGAGCATCGCAAACAGTTCCCGGCAATGACGCCGGCTTTCATCACGGATCCAACGCCACAATCGAACGGCTTCAGGATATCCCTGTTGCAATTCCACAACCGCCTGCCGGGCCTGAATCGCAAACTCCGGATCAGATTTATCCCGCTGGGAGGCCTGCTTGTAGTAAGCATCAAGGTCGGTAATTCGCGGCTCGGTGCCCTGCATGGCAGTATCGCGGGCATGGCGGATCAACATTCCAAACTGCGTGCCGAAATCGCCCACATGGTTCTGGCGAATCACGACATGGCCAAGAAACGCCAGCGTACGCGCGATCGAATCACCGATGATGGCGCTGCGCAGATGGCCCACATGCATTTCTTTGGCGATATTGGGGCCGGCATAATCCACCACAACCGCCTGCGGCACGGAAACTTGATCCACTCCGCCGCGCGCAAGTTCGCCGGCATTGGTTGCCAGTGACTGCAGTTCACCGGTCAGCCAGCCGGGTTTGATGCGCACATTGATAAAACCCGGCCCGGCAATCTGCGGAGTGTCGAACATGTCATCAATTGATAAATGATCGACAATCTTCCCGGCGATTTCGCGCGGCGGACGCGACAGCAGGCGCGAAAGCCCCATCGCGGCGTTGCATTGATAATCCGCGAATTTTGGATCGCCGCTCTTGATCTGGGGATCTGCGGAGAATTCCGCCCCAAAAGCCGCGGCAATAGCCTGGGTGAACCGCAGGCGCAGGGTAACTTCAATTGGAAGCACAGGGTTTCCTTATCTGGACTTTGGGGTTGCTCGTTTCCGCTTGGATTTCGCGGCTGATTTCTTCGCGGCGGCAGCGGGCTTTTTTGGCTTTATCTGGGGCAGGCGTTTTTTCCCGCCGACACCGGCTGAACGCAATTTTGCTGCCGGGACCGCTTTTGCTTTCTTCCGCGCCGCTCCCAAAGCGGTTTTCTTTCCCCGCGCCTTTGCAGAGGATGCTTTGGATGCCGCACGGGGTTTCGCCGCGGCTTTTGATTTACCCACGCCCCCGGTCTTTTTAGTTCGGGCGGATGGCGCTTTTTTGCCGGAGGCCTTTTTCGCTGGGCGGGTACGGCGCGCCGCCCCCCCGCCGGTTTTTTCAGGAACGCCGGCATTGGAATCCGCGGCAATTTTCCGGATTTCAATCACTTCCAGACTCTCATGCACAATGTCCGACTCGGGCGCAGGCTCCTCTGACAGGGGATCTTCCTGTTCCTGATTCCCCGTATTTTCCAATGCCTTTGCCCCAAGCGATGGGGCGGCCTCTACGGATATTTCTTCTATCTCGGCCGCATCCGCCACCGGCGACTGATCGGACTTTTCCTCCCAGAATTCAAAAGAGTAAGACAACTGTTCCTGCACTCCGGCAAGGGCCGCATCCGTTGCATCGTCCTGCGGCCGAGACTCGGGCTGGGCGGGGTCGCGCCATTGAATTCGGGGGCTGTCTCCCCACAGGAGTTCCAAGTCGTAATACTGTCGGCTGGATTCATCAAAAATGTGGGCCACAACATCCACAAAATCAACCAATATCCACTTGGCTGTTTCATAACCGCTGGTGCGCCACGGCTTAAACCCCAGCAATTCTCCGGCGCGGCATAATTCATCCACGACGGTGCGCATCTGACGGGCGGAGGTCCCGGTGGCGATCAGAAAAAATTTTGTAACCGGAGATCGCTGCCTTACATCAAGAAGAACCACATTGCTGCACCGTGTTTCAGATGCGAGCCGCGCTAGTGCGATGGCCGCATCCAGAGCTGTATCCTGCTTTTGTTCGTCCATGGGGCATTCCACCTGTTTAGTTCTTTTGCGGACATTTATGCGGAAGGCAGCGCCCGCCGTGGATGTCCGTTCCAGCCCAACAGTTTCCCCGAAACCGGCAAATGACGCCAGCGTCCATGTTAAAAATTCCACGGCGGAAGGCTATGCAAATCAAACCCGCCGCAAAGCGGGGTGCGGCAAAATGGCGGCTGCCATGCGCGAATGCCAGTACGGATAACGCGTCCTAAAAAAGTGGACGATATAATTCATGAATACGTAAAAATAAATTTGGCATCTGTCCCATTATCGAGTAATATTTTGGACAAGCCGTTTGAACGTTGACCGTTAACCGCACTGCGGAAGGCGACGTGGCGGCAGGCAAAGTTTGGCTGGGCCGGCCGTTCTCCGATATGAAAGAGAATTGCAGCCTGCCATTTGTCGCTCAATCCGTTACCGCCGCCCGCCGGTTCTGTGAAAACGCGACAAAAAACAGTTGGGTTTGAACCGGATCGGCATTCATCCGGATGGCCCGCTGATTGATATTTTGTTACCCAACGGGCAATTTAGAGGATTTTCATGACATCAAGACATGGCCGCACTCATCTATTTACCAGTGAATCCGTTTCCATGGGCCATCCGGACAAGGTTGCCGACCAGATATCGGATGCGGTGCTTGATTCACTGCTTGCCGTTGACCCGCATGCCCGCGTGGCCTGCGAAACCTTGGTAACAACAGGGCTGGTGGTACTGGCCGGCGAGGTAACAGTCCATAATTCCAAAGCGATTGAAGCCCTTAATAATGCGGAAGATACCGCGCGCAAGGCAATCGCCGAAATCGGCTACGATGATCCGCTGACGGGTTTTGACTTCCGCAGTTGCTCGGTATTGCGATCGTTGCATAGCCAGTCTGCGGACATTTCGCGTGGTGTCACGGCTTCTTCCCATCATGAACAAGGAGCAGGTGATCAGGGCATCATGTTCGGCTTTGCCTGCGCGGAAACCCCCAGTTTAATGCCGTTGCCGATCTACTTGAGTCATCGGCTGGTTGAAAAACACGCAACGTTGCGCCAGAGCGGAGCGATCCGCTGGCTAAGACCCGATGCCAAAAGCCAGGTGACGGTCGAATATCGCGGTCGTAAACCAGTTCGGATCCATACCGTCGTGTTTTCAACGCAGCACACTGAAGAAGTTGTCGACAGTCGCTCGGATAGTTTTTCCGACGCGGCGCGAATGGAGGTAATCGAAAAGATCATCAAACCGGTGATTTTTGCCGAATGTCCGGAACTGTGGAACGACAAAACGATATTCCACATAAATCCTACCGGCAAATTTTTAATTGGCGGCCCGCATGGAGATTCCGGACTTACCGGCCGGAAAATTATTGTGGATACCTATGGCGGCCGCGGTTGCCATGGTGGCGGCGCATTTTCGGGCAAGGACCCCTCCAAGGTTGATCGATCAGCAAGTTATATGGCTCGCTATGTTGCCAAAAACGTGGTGGCTGCGGGCCTTGCGACGGCATGCGAGGTTCAACTGGGTTATGCCATTGGCATAGCCGAACCTGTGAGCGTGCTGGTGGATACGGAAGGCACGAGCCTGGTGGATGAGGAAATCATCAGTGATCTGGTGCGGAAAGTGTTTCCACTTAAGCCCCGTGGCATTATCGAGCACCTTGATCTGCTTAGGCCAATTTACCGGCAGACGGCCCGCCACGGTCATTTTGGACGGGAATTGCCGGACTTCACATGGGAACGGACTGATAAAGCCGCCGAATTGGCCGAGTTGGCGGGGCTTAAAGGCAATGAAAAATCTGTTGCCGTCGGCGCGCAGTAACGCGGGAAGGCGCCGGCAAAGATTTTTATGCTCAAAATCGGCATACTTTCGTAAAAGCGGTACATTAATGTATTGATTCAGCAAAGCGGCTTGGTTATACTACTTTGCACGAGATAACTGGTCCATTTGAGGAATTGCTATTTATTCCGCGGGTCTGGTTAAAAAATTTTGACAGAGGAATGTCATGGCACATAAAAAAGGTCAAGGTTCCACCCGCAACGGCCGGGACAGCAACCCGCAATATCTTGGAATCAAGGCGTATGCTGGCGAACATGTGACGGTCGGGTCGATTATTGTCCGGCAGAGGGGCACCAAGTTCCGCCCGGGAAAAAACGTCGGCCTGGGCCGGGACGACAGCTTGTTTGCATTGGCGGATGGTCAGGTTCATTTTGCCTCCAATCGCAAGGTTTCGGTTGAGCCGGAAGCTGCAGCCGTCCAAAGTAACTGAATTTTCACAAAATGCTGAATTGCGGAGTATCCTTACGCCGCCGGTCGGCTGCGGTCATGCGCGGACATCGGCGGCGTGGTATTTAATACCGCACGGGCATGCGATTCAGCGGCGAGTTCGCGGCATTGTTGCCGTGAAACAATGCCCTAATCGTGCCCCCCCTGCCTTGCGCCGCTTTGTGCGCGGCCGCCGATTGGCTGTATATTAATTTCCCGGTGGAATGTATTGGTCTACTCGTCAGTGGCCATGTTTTCCTAAGGGTGCGGAAATGCAAACAGATCGATCAGAATTGCAGGCGGCAGGCCGGGGCATTTCGAGGGCAGCGCATAAAGCGGCCAGGCATTTGACGGTTCTGGTTGCCGGGGCCGTCATGCTGACCACAGTATGCGGGGTAATCAGCGGAAGAGATATCATTCAAGCGGAACGGCGTTCCACCGTGCCTCCTGCCCACCGTGTCCTGCCGCCCGCGGTAAAAATTGCGGCCATTCTGCAAACGCGGGGCCTGATCTTATCAAAGTTTAAGACCCCCTACATTGACGCGCTTAACCGCAAACTGGGGCTGCGAATAATACTGGCGGTAAGCGGCAGCGAGTTTGTGCACCCCGTGGGAATCTCCAATTTGCATATCTATTCCTCCGAACTGGAGGGCGGCGGCCGCCTGCGTCTGTTATCACCGGTGGGGCCGACGATGAAAAGAATTGATACCGCACTTTACGCGGCGATGCGGCAGGATGGCGCGATTGGCTTTCCCATTGAATTGCGTTTTGCGCCGGCGCCGCCTGCGGCAAGACAAATCCGCCATTTTACCGGTTCATTTATCGTGCATTATGGCGGCAAGGTACAGGTGGTTACCATTCCACATATTTCCCGTGGAATAGGGAAAATGCTGGTTAATCCGGCCTTCAAGACGTGGCATATCCATTTACACCTGTTGCCGCTGCATACCGCCAACAAGCAATTGTTTTTAACCTTGCTGCTGCAGGGTCCGCCGGGCTGTTTTCGATCCGTCGGATTGGTGCATGGGTCAAAGACTGAATCATCCGGATATTTTTCCGAGCTGCTGGCCGGCGGAGCAACGCGTGTTACGATTCCGTTGAGCAAGCCGCCGGGAAATGACACGGGTCTGCGACTGCGGCTAAAAATTGATGAAAAGACCCGGCAAGTCAGGTTTCATATGACGCATGTCCCGCTTCCTTAAGATGCGAATCCCAAAACTTTGCAAAACCGGCTTCGGTGTGAAGCATGACATCTTGGACGATACGGTGTCTTGCGATATGATGCGAGCCTGATTCATGATGATCCTTGATGAACAGGCACTGTTTGCAGCGGATTGAGGATCGCGATGATAACAGGAGCGAATTTATGTCAGATGCAGCCAAACCGGCGCCCCGTATCCGAATGGAAACAGACCAGGGTGTTATGGAACTGGAATTATGGCCCGATGTGGCGCCAAAAACGGTTGAGAATTTCCTGACTCTTGCCGGCAAGGGATTTTATGACGGTCTGAAATTTCATCGGATTATTCCACGCTTTATGATTCAGGGCGGCTGCCCGCAGGGTACGGGCACCGGCGGGCCGGGGTACAAAATTGATGCGGAATTCAGCAATCGCAAGCATGTTCGCGGAGTCATAAGCATGGCCCGCGCACAGGACGTGAACTCCGCCGGATCGCAGTTCTTTATTATGCATGCGGATTCCCCGCATTTGGACGGCCAGTACACCTGTTTCGGCCATGTCACATCCGGTATTGAGGTTGTGGATAAAATTGTTTCCGTGGCGCGGCAGCCCGGCACCGATAAGCCGGTCAATCCGCCGAAAATAAAATCCGTCACGCGGCTGTGATAAACCCGGGTCGCCGGACGGCGGTTCGGCAACGCCGCGACGTATCTGGAAAGCAGCATGGCTGAAAATTATCGACTATTAAGCGTGCTGATGCCGATTTACAATGAGTCGCGCACGCTCCGGATGATCATCAGCCGTGTATTGTCCGCGCCATGCCCTTTGCCCATCGAACTCATATGCGTTGACGATGCAAGCCGCGACGATTCATGGCGTATACTGGAAGAACTTGCCGCAGCCGACAGGCGCATCCGGATTTTCCAGCATTCATCGAATCAGGGCAAAGCAGCCACCATTCGCACGGCGATCGCCCGGATGACCGGGGATATAGCGCTGATTCAGGACGCGGATCTGGAATATGATCCCCGCGATTATGCCGCCCTCATGGCCCCCCTGCTGGAAGGAAAAGCGGATGCCGTATTCGGTTCGCGATTTGTGACATCCGGACAACGGCGCGTTCTTCGCTTCTGGCATGCCGCGGCAAATCGAGTCTTGACCGGCATTACCAATGCCATGCTGGATCTTAATCTGACGGATATGGAAACGTGCTACAAGGCGGTTCGCGCCGATATTTTACGCCGGATCCCGCTGAAAGCCGAGCGATTTGGAATTGAGCCGGAAATTACCGCCCGGCTGGCGCAGTGGAAGATCCGAATTTATGAAGTGCCGATCAGCTACCATGGCCGGACGGTTGAGGAGGGGAAAAAAATAGGCCTCAAGGATGCCTTTGAAGCGGTTTGGACGCTCGTAAAATGCCGCTGGTGGGATGCAAGGTTTACCACCGATGACGGATACTATCTTGTGCAAAACCTGCGTCGGCGAAAGAAAATCAACCAATGGATTTTATCACAGTTCCAGAAACATATCGGAAAGCGCGTTCTGGAAACCGGCTGCGGTGTCGGCAATTTCGCCCAGTTGCTGCTGAATTCACCGCGGCTTGTGTGCATTGATGAAGACGCATTTTACACGGAAATGACCAGCCGCCGGTTCGGCCAGTTGGCCAATGTGCGGGTTATCCGGGGGGAACTGACCGCCGCGGAAAACCTGCGGCATCTGGCGGACGAAAATATCGACAGCATTATCTGCCATAATGTTCTGGAACATACCGCGGATGACCGCGCCGTGATTCCGGCGCTGGCCGCCGTATTAAATGCGGGTGGAACCCTGGTGGTGCTGGCCCCGGCGCATCAGTCGCTGATGAGTGAATGTGACAAAAAGCTGGGCCATCGGCGGCGGTATGAACGCCGACAACTCGCCGACATGCTGACCGCAGCCGGCTTGGAAATAATATCAATCAATGATTTTAACCGGCTGGGGGCGATCGGTTGGCGAATCAATAAATGGATGTCGCGGAACTCAATATCTTCCGGGCAGCTGCGCTTATTCCAGTGGATGTTGCCGCTTGCCCGATTGCTGGAACTGCCCGGTGTTGGGCAGGGGCTTAGTATTATCGCCGTCGGCCGAAAGCCTTTGAGCGCGACACCCGATGCGTGAAATCACCTTTGACGACGGTTATCTATAAATCGCGGCTTACGGACTGAAGCCCAAAGCGATAGGGCCTCCCGGAAAAGCGGCGATTAAGGATCGACATGTTGGCCATATTGCCATTTCTGGTTCTAATTCTGGCCGCAAGGCGATATCAGCTCGCGGGAAGCTGCGGCGAGCGCACAGCGCGGTCAAAACGTGAATCATTGCTGGCGAGCAGCGTATTTTGTGCGATATGGTCCGCCGCCGGCAGCGAGTTGCTGAGCCTTGCAACTGAAATTCGATTCTGGCCGGTGCTGATCTGGTGGCTGCTTCCCGTTCTGGCCTATGGTGTCACAAGCCGCCGAACCGGCACATTCCGTCCGGCAGAGCCGGACGGGGCTGCATTTGCTTCGGGAAAGCAAGCCGGCGGGCCGCTGACGTGGCGGGGCAAAACGGCAATTGGGGCCGCGATAGTGGTGATGGCATATGCCTTGGGTGCGGCGCTATTGAGCCCGCCGAACAATTTTGATGCGATCGCTTATCATATGCCGCGCATCATATTCTGGATGCAGCAGCACAGCCTGAGGGATTTTCCGACATCCGACCCTTTGCAACTCTGCATGCCGCCGGGATCGGAAATGATCGGCCTGCAATTAATGGTGCTGGCGCACGGCAATGACTGGGCGATCAATCTGATTGGATGGTGTACCGCTTTGTTTCTTGGGTTTGGATCAAGCCTGATCTGCCGGGAATTGGACGGATCACGCGATGCCCAAGCCCTTACGGGACTGCTGGTACTGTCCATGCCCATGGTCTTTTGTTCGGCCAGCACGTTTACGCCTGAAATAATGGAAGGTTTATGGACACTGATCGCGGCACTCTATCTTCTGCGGATATTCCGCCGGCGGAAATGCCCGCCGCTGGAATTTTTGTGCCTGACCGGTGCGATTGCCTTGATGCCGCTGACGCATGGCACCGGTTATATCTTCGGACTGCCCATCGCCATATTCGCGGCGGCAGCTTTTTACCGGATGAACCGCCGCCGGGTGATTCCGGCGATTGCGCTGATCGGCATTGTCACGATGGCGCTGAACGCGGGCTATATTGTCCGGAATATACAGCAATTCGGCGGACCGTTCGGACCGCTGCATTCCCATGATCCCCGGCTGGTACTGCTGAACGGCGAGTTCAACGCACAAACGATTCCGGTGAATTTGTTGAGAACCACGGCATCAATGATGTCCGGCCCCAGCCACGCTCTTAACATCCTGGTTGATAAAATTGTTTTTGGCGCAGCAGCGCTGCTTCATCTGGATATTCAGAACCCGCGAACAATGTATGTTTATCCGGGAGTACGGGTCTATTTTGACGGTGCAACTTATCATGCCGGCAATGAAGACCGCGTCGGCTGGCCCTTTCAGATGCTTTTGTTTCTTTTAATTCCCGTGGGATTATACCTGAATCGCCGCGAGTCCAATGTGCGCGCGTGCTGGCTGTTTCTCACATTGCCCGCGGCATGGCTGATTTTGACCGCCGCCGTCTTGCGATGGCAGGCCATCGCCAATCATCTGATTCCGGCTATTCCAGCCATTGTCGCACCTGTTTGCGCCATTGCGCTTTTTGGAAAAGCTCTGCAAAAAGGGTTTCCACTCTTCGTGATCGGGGCAATGGCGTGGCTGCTGCCCACGGCCCTTTTGTATCCGCGCCCTCTTGTGGGCAATCAAGCGGTGGAACATCATTCACGCGATTACCTATTATGCCGTGATAACGATCAGCCGACCCGCAACGTGCAGAGATTATGCCGTTATTTACAACGCATGAGGCCGCAACCACGGTTGATCGGGCTGCACATTCGGGGCTATATGCCGTATACCTATGCCATACTTTCCGCATTGGACCGTGGGTTGGCGACACGGCCGGATTTTGTAAGTTTTAATGCTCCCTATCCGGTAAAAGGCTGTCCGGAGCCGGATCCGGATGTCGTCGTCGGCCATGTCGGCCCTCAAAGCATGATCCATCGTGATACGGGCACCGTTTATGTGTGCATTCACAAATTCGGTTTTCTTCCGTTGGCGGTATTTGCACCGGAGCATTTGCATGGCGGATCACTTCGGATGACACCGCCGTCCGGACCTGAAAGCCGGCGCCGCGGGGCGGCGACGCATGGGCAATAATATTTTTTACAGCCTTTACCTATTGGCGGCCACGCCGCGCCGCGGACAAAGCGCTGATCGGGACGGATGTGCACCGGCCAGCGGGCACGCCGCACAATCCGGTTTACGCGCAGTGCAGACCTTCCGGCCGTGAAAAATCATCAAGTGGCTGAAAAGCGTCCATTCCTCCACGGGTATGAGTTTCATCAGGTCCCGTTCCACTTTTTCCGGATCGGTCCGGCCGGTCAGATTCATGCGCCGGCTCAGACGGCCGACGTGTGTATCCACCACGACACCAATATTTTTCCCAAATGCATTTCCCAGTACGACATTGGCCGTTTTGCGGCCCACCCCGCGGAGTTTGGTCAGATTTTCCATGGTTTCCGGAATTTTGCCGTCGAATTCAGCGGTGATCTGTTGAGCCGTTGTCAGGATGGATTTGGCTTTTGCGCGGAAAAATCCGGTTGAACGAATGATCTGCTCAATGTCCCGTTTGTCCGCCCGGCTTAAAGATTCAGCATCGGGAAAGCGCGCAAAGAGAACCGGCGTCACCTGATTAACCCGGGCGTCTGTGCATTGGGCGGACAGAATCGTGGCGATCAGCAACTGGAGCGGATCATTATGCTTCAGCGCGCAGTGGGCATCCGGATAGAGTTGTTTGAGGCACGCGATAATGTGCGCCGCGCGCCGGCGCTTTTGCGTCATCGTTTCGCGGGTCATGGATTGCCGTCGCTCCTGATTTCCTATTTTTTCCGGAGGCTTATGTTCCCGCAGCTGGTTGCGTACCCGGGATCAGGCGGAGATATTTTTTCCGCGTCGGATAATTGATACCCCAGGCTGAAATGACCAGCAGGCCTAACAAAAGCATGATTTCCGCCACGCCGTCATGCTCTGCATCGGCATGATAGGCGGCAAAAGCGGCGCGATGGACTGCGGCAGCGGCGGGACTTGCCGGCAGACTCGCGATCCAAAGTTTATGTTCGCGGAAAACCTGTGGTGCTATGCCAAGAATGTCATGCAGGGTAATTGCCAGCAACGCCGCCAGCACCAGTACCCGCAGCCACACCCAGATATTCCACCAATGCAGGTGAAAAAACGTCTGCACGAAAACGGCCGCTGTCACCAGCCCCACGCAGACCCATTCAATGCGATAAAATATCCGCAGAATGTTGCCGAATACCATCCCGGCAAGCTCCCGCGGCTGATTGAGTTGCGGTTTGATAACCGCGGCATGCGCGTGGACATGGGCCAATGTGGTGAACAACTGCCACGCGACAACCGGCCCAAGAACCAGCAGTCCGCCCAGCCAAATGCTGATACCCAGCCACAATGCAACCTGAGTCAAGCGGAAACTGATCATTGGCGGTCTCCGGGGCGGCCTTTAATCGGGCAGTATCTCAGACCACCTCAGGCTGAAAATACCGCCGCGGTTAATTCCGCGGATTCCGTCACATTCACACCACGGTCATTGGCCGCCAGATGCCGCAATATATGGAATACGGTTTCCGCTTCATCCGGCGCGCCTATCGTTTGCGCGATTTCATCGGCGGTTCCGCGACCGCCGGATTTCAAATGCTCCATGACCCTGCCTTGCAGCGCAATAACCGCCGTGGCGGCCTTTTTACCGGCTTCCACGCCGGGTTGATGGTAAGCATTAATGTTAACCAGTTCCGCATAAAGCCCCACCGCCCGTTCAAACAGCGCCAGCAAAGTGCCGATTGTCCGCGGCGAGACATCGTCCACGGTGATGGTCATGCTTTCGCGGCCGTTTTCAAAAAGCGCCCGGCGCGTACCCTGAAAAAAGCCGTTCAGGTAATCGCCGCTGGTGACCCCCGGATCCACTTCCAACCGGGCTGCGGCCCGGCCGGTTTTAAGGCCGGCGGCGTCGGTCAGAACGGCGACAAAGGTCACGAAGAAGTTGTTCACGCCTTCGCGAAGTTGCTGCACATAAGCGTGCTGATCCGTGGAACCTTTATTTCCATACACCGCGATTCCCTGATGCACAATCTGCCCGCTGCGATCCTTTTCCTTTCCCAGCGATTCCATCACCAATTGCTGCAGATATTTGCTTAAAAGCCCCAGGCGATCTTTGTACGGCAACACGACCATATCCTTCGCCCCCCGGCCATGCCCGGCGTAGTACCACATCAGGGCCATCAGTGCCGCCGGATTCTTTTTAATATCCGGCCGGCGTGTCACCGCATCCGTGTCACGCGCCCCTTTTAACATGGCATCAATATTAACGCCGCCAATGGCCGCCGGCACGAGCCCCACCGCGGAAAGTTCGCTGGTGCGGCCGCCAACCCAATCCCACATGGGGAATCGCTTAAGCCAGCCTTGAGCCTCCGCGGTTTTATCCAACTCGCTTCCAAGGCCCGTAACTGCCACGGCAAATTGCGGAAAACTGAGGCCCATGACTTTGTAAGCCGCCGCCGCCACCAGCATTCCATTGCGGGTTTCTTTGGTCCCGCCGGATTTGCTGATCACCACTGTCAGGGTACGGGCCAGATTTCGCCCCAACGATTCGATCACCTTTTCCATGCCGTCAGGATCAGTGTTATCAAAAAAGTGGATCTTTATCCGATCCTTGGCGGAACCCAAAGCCTCGGCGACAAATTGCGGTCCCAGGGCCGAGCCGCCTATGCCGATAACGAGCAAATCCGAAAACTTTTTATCACCGGCACTGCGAATTCCGCCGCGGCGAATGTCGGCGGCAAACGCCTTTATATCCGCGATAGTCTGCGTGATGGTCTGCGATAACGTGTCCGAGGGCGCCTTTTCCGGATTCCGGAGCCAGTAATGGCCGACCATTCGATTTTCATCCGCATTGGCAATCGCCCCGGACTCCAGCTGTTCCATCGCCGTGAAGGCCTTTTTCATGGCAGGCATCATGTCCGCGATAAATGTGTCGGAAAAATTCATCCGACTGATATCCAGCGTAAGGCCGATTTTCGGGCAAACGCATAGGCGATCTTTATATTTTGTCCAAAGTTCACGATTATCCATCGAATGCATCCTTACATACAAAACACCGCCGGGCGGTAAACCGCCGGTATTGTAGCGGCTCAACGGTGCCAGGTCTTGCAGTCACCCTTTTTTGCCAAGGCGGGAAAAATGTATCAGTCCGCGGGTTCAAGCCATGTCACGGGGCAAAGCACCTGGGCGGATCGCGCCGGCAGATATATTTGCAGGCTTTGGCCGCGGCCGTACATTTCCACCTTCTGCCACGGATAAATCTGACGGTCGTTTACACGACCATGACCGCCGAACTCCGAGGCGTCCGTATTCAGCACCACCTGATAATCCGCGGCATCTGGAACAGGAATGCGCAAATCCGCAAAGCTTTCCGATGGATGAAAATTAAAGACAAACACCAGCGGTCCGCGTCGATAGGCAAGTTGTCGCGTATCCTCATGAACCAGCAGTTGCTCAATCAGCGGATCCGTAATCAGGCCGAACTTATCGTCCAGCATTTGCATTGCTCGGTCAAAATTCCGCAGTTCGCCGTACCGAAGGTCATCCCGGTCGGCCAATGACCATTGACGTCGGGCATAGTGATAGGAATTATTATTGCCCGGGCGGGGGAAATCGATCCATTCCGGATGGCCGAACTCGTTTCCCATAAAATTCAAATATCCCTCACCGGCCAGTGAAAATGTAACCAGTCGGATCATCTTGTGCAGTGCAATGCCGCGGTCAATGACGATGCTTTGCGTGAACTTGCTCATGCTGTCATACATTTCCTTGTCCATGAGCCAGAACGCGATTGTCTTGTCGCCCACCATCGCCTGGTCATGGCTTTCCGCATAGCCGATGTGCCTTTCGTTGTGGCGGCGGTTAAGTAGGGTGTGGTAAAGAGCGCCCAGATTCCAGTCCTCGTCCCGCTGTTCTTTTAATAGTTTGATCCAGTAGTCCGGAACGCCCATGGCCAGTCGATAGTCAAAGCCAAGGCCGCCTTTGGCAATCGGCACGGCCATGCCCGGCATTCCGGAAACGTCTTCGGCTATGGTCACCGCCTGCGGTCGCAGGGCATGCACAAGTTCATTGGCCAGCCGCAGGTAAATCAACGCGTCCTCGTCCACATTTGGGCCGAAATAGCTGTCATAACTGGTAAACCTGGCTCCCAGACCGTGATCGAGATACAACATACTGGTAACGCCGTCGAAGCGAAAACCGTCGAACTGGAATTCCTCAAGCCAGAATCGCAGGTTGCTCAGCAAAAACCGCTGAACCTCGAATATCCGGTAATCAAAGCAGAGGGAATCCCAGGCGACATGTTCTCCACGGGCGCCGGCATGGAAGTATTGGTGGTCGGTACCGTCAAAATGATTAAGCCCCTCCTGCATATTTTTAACGGCGTGGGAATGCACCACGTCCAGCAATACACGAATGCCCATCCCGTGTGCGCAGTCAATAAGCTCTTTGAGGTCCTCCGGTGTTCCAAAGCGGGATGAGACCGCAAACAAATTGCTGACGTGATAGCCGAATGACCCGTAATATGGATGCTCCATGACGGCCATCAGTTGCACCGCGTTGTAGCCGAGATAGGCGATTCGCGGCAGCACGTCCCGCATGAATTCGCGAAATGTCCCCACCCCCCCCTGCTCCAGCGCCATGCCCACGTGGGCTTCATAAATTCGCAGGCCCGCTCGGCCGCCGGCTTTTGAAGGCAAGGCATGCTTAAACGCATAGGGATGTTCGGGATCCCAGTACTGCCCCACAAATTCCGGCGAGCCGGTTTTTTGCACAACCCGCCGTATATAAGCTGGAATGCGGTCCATATGCCCCTGTTGAGATGCCACGTGAACTTTGACAAGTCCGCCATGGACCAGGCGCCGGTCGTAGGTTTCCTCAGGCAGGAATATACGCCACACACCGTATTTATCCCGCGATAAAGGATCCGCATTGCGGTTCCACTGGTTAAAATCACCAATCAAACTAAGGCCTGCGGCTCCAGGCGCCCATTCGCGATACCATATTCCCGGCTTTCCATTTTCAACGCCGCGATTGAACCCGAAATA
>JAKBBN010000117.1 GCA_021808485.1 Planctomycetota bacterium
TCACATCATCAGATTACATTCCGCAGGACAGCGGCTGCACCGTTGCAAGTCTTGAATCGCTGTATTCAGACCCCGGCCGGCATCTATTGGACATGGTTCGCGCGGAGCTTGCGCAGCCGGGTGAAGGCCGACCGGGAATTTCCACGATTGAGCGATGGCGACGGGACTTCAGCCCCGATCTTGTGCATACGGCAATTGTGGTTGCAAAGTGTGATATTAAGGCTGCCGCCGCAGGCGGTAAATTTGCCGAATATTCCGGCGGGAATATCTTCTGGGCGGTTCCGGAGGCGTTGGAGCAGGCCACCTCCACAGCGGTCGCGCAATACAAGGCCGAAAAACTCAAACGTCTGCTGCCGCAGACGGCCAATATCTTTGATATTTGCTGCGGTATCGGGGGTGATACGCTTGCGCTGGTTTGCCATGCACCGGTGCAGGCATGGGAAATAAGTCCCGTCCGTGCGTGGATGGCACGCCATAATCTGCAGGCGGCCGGGGGG
The DNA here is from genome assembly GCA_021808485.1 of Planctomycetota bacterium. GTDB lineage: Bacteria > Planctomycetota > Phycisphaerae > WQYP01 > WQYP01 > JAJYPG01. The sequence goes on from JAKBBN010000117.1 coordinate 498, forward strand.
CATCCGGTTTGCGTCCACGAAGAGGATATTCTGACGGCGGATATTCCCCATGCATCCGGCTGTGCATTTCATTTCGATCCGGCACGGCGCACGCACGGCGGCCGGCAGTCCAATTCCCGGCTATACCCGGACCCGCTTAAGGTGCTGGCCAAACTTGCCGCGTGTGAAGGGGGGATGATGAAACTCAGTCCGGCAAATGATTTTGCGACGCTGCCCGCCGGACATCTGGAAATTATCAGCGAAAATGGGAGCGTGGTGCAGGCGCTGCTGTGGCTGGGAAAAGCCGCATCTGAATTGAACCCGGCGCTGCGCACCGCGACAATTATCGGAAAAAAGGGCGAAGTCTGGTCCATGCGGGCGGAGCCGGCCCCGCCGACCCGGTTGCATCAACCCGGCGGCTGGATTTTCGAAATCAACGGCGCCGTAACCCGGGCGGGACTTGCGGCCGGGTTTCTGCAGGAAATAGGCCTTGAACCGTTAACGGTGGATGGCGGGTATGCCACCGGAGCGGAAGCGGTGCATCACGCGGCCGTGGCAGCGTTTGAAATTCTTGCAGTGATTCCTTATTCGGAAAAAAACATCGTGGAGCGGCTGAAGAAGATGCCGCCCGGTTTGACCGGAAACAGCGGCATCGTGGAGGTCAAAACACGCGGCGGCCTGGGACTTGATACGGATCGATTGCAGCGGAACTTTCGCCGGGCATCCGGTGCGCCGGTTACCCTGCTGATCTACCCGTCCGGCGGCGAAGTTACCGCGGTGATCGCCCGCCGGCGCAGCTGATCGGCTGATGATGGCTGACGCTGCCCACATGCCGATCGCCGGATCAATATATCCCGCTAATACCACGTCCGGCCCGGCAGGTGGGGGAAGCCCTTAAAGCCGTAGCATTTCCACAGCGCCAAGCCCTTCATGAATACGCCGTGATAATACAAATGAATCATCTGCATCTTGCCGACGTGTTTAAAGGCGGGCACGATTAATTGCTTGAATTCAGTCGGCGTAAACCAGCCGATTAAAACCGCATTGCGTCCGAGGAAACGCAATTTCTTCGTGGCCGGATTCACCTGGTCAATCCCGGGCCATAAATTGAATTGGCTTTCCCGGCCGCCGGTGAGGCTTTGAATGCAGTAAACAAAGGGATGGCCTTTCACATAAAAGCTCAGGGAACTGGCCTCATCCCAGCGATCGGCAATCAGGAGAGGCTGCGGGCCGTGCCCGCTCCACATTGCCTGCCGCACTTTGCTGACAGCCAGTCCGCGGATTCGCAGATCGTGGAGCCGGAAGGCCGGATCCCAGCGAACCGCGGGAAAGCGGTGGCCGGTCGGATCAAGCCGTGCCGCCAGCGGATAAAGCCGCTGCGAATTTTCCGCCAGAACGTAAAGGCAAAAACCCGCCAGGACCGCGGTAACCAGCCATCGCCGGTAATATTTATTTTCACGCGGCTGATTCCAGCGCATCACCGCAATGCCGGCCAGCAGAATCATCGCGGAAAAATATCCCGCGGCAGGCCAGTTCGGCTGCACTTTTGTCCACAGGCTCAGAATAAAATAAAATCCAAACAAGGGCAGCGCCATGCAGATCAAAAACATCCAGTGCGACGATTGTGCGGGATCCGCCGCACGGCGCGATATTTTTACCGCGTCCACGAAAGCCAGTATGAGCAGCACAAACACGATGCCGGCGCAGATTCCCGCCTGCGCGCCGATATAAAGTCCTACCTGGGCCGGGATGTTTTCCAAATGTTTCAACAGGTTAAAATGCCCTTCCAGGCCGCCTTCCCCGCCGATGTGCCGGAACATCACCCAGTTATGCCCTGCGTTCCAGACCAGCGTGGGAATCTGAATTCCCAGCATTAGAATCACGGCGCCAAGGCTGTGCCACGTGGCCAGTTTCCGCCGCAGGTATGGATTAAAAATTGCGGCAATTGCCAGAGACGGTGGAAGAAACAGTGGAATCGGTTTGCACAATATACCCAGCCCGGCGATAAAGCCGCCCGCGTACAGCCATGCCGCCCGCGCCCGGCGGCCGTCGGCTTCCGCGGAGGCGCCGGTTTCGTCATACCGCGGCTCCACCGCGAGCCACGCACACAGGCAGGCCAGCGCCCAGGATAAATACATGGGCGAATCAATGGTCATCAGGAGCGAGCCGACGGCAAACACCGGCATACCCGCGGAAAGTACCATCAGCATAAGGCCGGCACGATCGTCACGGAACATTCGCCTTGCGAGCACAAAGCTGGCCAGCCCGCTGAAAAAAGCGAATATAACCGCAGGCGTGCGTATCACCGGCATGGTGGCGTGGGCGATGCCGAAAAGGCGGCCGATGTGGATGGCCGCATAGATAATCGCGGCTATTCCCGGCCCCTTGGAATAGTATCCCCACGCCAAGTGTTTGGACCATAACCAATAATGGCTTTCATCTTCCGTTAGATCAAACGGGCAATTGTGGTATAGAAAAACCAGATTTGAAATCAGGCCGAACGTCAGAATGCCCAGGGCCGTCCAGAACGCCCATGGTCGGCGTATCCACGGCCGGATTTTCCCGTTCCAGGGTGACGCGTTGTAATTTTCCGGATTATCCGCCTTATTGGTCATTCAATTATTTCCAAATTCCGCCTTGTTGACAATTCATCCGTCGCAGCCGGGCGGCGGAAGCCTCATCCGACAGCCATTGGAAAAGCTCCAGCAATTCGCCTGATTCGACGGCGGTGCTGACTGCCAGATTCCGCGGCGTGTGGAATTTTTCCCATTGCCGCTGCGCAACGAACTCCCGCATCATATCGCGCAGTTGCGCCACGGTAGTGCGTTGATCGGTCATTTCGGCCATGTTGAATGCCTATCCTGCGTTTTTCATCCATTGCGGGCGGCACGCGGCCCGCGCCGGGCAGTACCCGCGGCTACACCTTAAGGCACACACGACAGGGACTGCAAGCCACAAACAACCGTGCATCGCGGGCGGCCGCACCGGACCGGGTGAATTTCGGCGTACTCCGGGGTTATTTGGATGGGCCAACTTCCACCGGATCCACGGTGGCCACGGTAAACCAGTCGGCAATGCGCGTTTCTTTGCGGCAGTCAATGCATGGAATAATAGCCCCATTCAAATCCGCCCCGCATGAGGGGCAGCGGGCATGATTCTCAAACAGATCAACCTGACTCCTGCAATGAAAGCATGTCCAATGCGGGCCGAGGGGCGGATTTGCCCGGCAATGCGGGCAGTGCAGCCCGCGGCGACGGGGAATCTGCTGGATTTGTTTCATCATGCCGCTTATCCGGAAACCCTGCCAAGCGTTGAACAGCACGAATATCGCCATGAACATGCTCCAGGTGGAGTGCTCCTGCAGCGCCCATAAAAAGAAGGCTCCTCCGCCGGCAATCCCGATAATCGCGGCAATTCGCAGTGCCGTGGCTTCACTCATAAACAACCACAGAAGGCTCATCAATATCTGTCCGCCGTCAAGCGGATAGACCGGCATCATATTGAAAATCAGCAGAAGAAAATCAATTTGGAACAGAATTCCCATGAACCGCTGTCCACCGATCGTCAGCCCGAGGTCGGCGCCATAATGTGAATGTGCCGCAAGATAAAGAATCGGCAACAGGATTACATTGACCAGCGGGCCGGCCGCGATGGTCCATAATACCGGTAAGGCGCGATGGGGCGGATTCACATACGCCACGCCCCCCAGCGGCCAAAGCACGATGGTATCCGCTTTGCCCCCCACGCTCCGGCATGCCAGTGCATGACCGAATTCATGCAGCAGCACAATGGAGAAAAGTCCCAGCAGGCCGGCAATGTTGAGCATTGTGTTGTGGCGGCTTATAAGTCCGGTATTGACGAGATAAAAAGCTGCAATCAGCCACAGCCAATTAAGATAAACCGAAATCCCGAATACCTTGAAGAGTTTAATCGAGCCGTTGCGTATGGCGCCAAACATTGCGTACTCCAAAGAATCAACCGCCGGCTCCGATGACACTGTCTCCGGCGTTTGGGCGGGAATCCCAATAGCATTCTAGGGACATCAGGGCGATAGAGCGAGCAATATTCCGGTTCAATCCGGGGAAGCGACCGGGGAAAACATCGCCAGCTGCTCGCCGGGCAGGGGCTGCCGCGGGCCGCTGGACAGCCATTCGGTTCTCTGATCCTGGTGGGCAAGCGTTAAAACTTCGTGAATACGGTGGTCCTGCCCGAAGGCCTCCCTGATTCGTGCGGGGGAATTGCATTGCCGGCTCCGGTGCAGCAGCACAACATGCCGCGGCCGGCGATCCGGGCCGTGACGCTGCGCCGTAAGATCGAACATATCCTGCACGGCTTCAAACGCTTCCTGATTTGACAGGTGGCCGTGTCCGCCCATGATGCGATCCTTGATGCGTTGCGCGCGGCGGCTTGCCAACTGCATGTCCGGATCGTAATTGCTTTCCATGGCGATAATATCCGCACCGGCGAACAAATCTATTAATTCCACGGGCACGCGGCCAAGGTCCGTGGCAAATCCGATCCGTGCATTTTGAAATTGAATTAAAAAGCCCTGGCTGCCCTGCTTGTCATGCGGCAAACAAATGGACCGGCAAGTCAATCCGGTGTTCAATTCGAATAATTCGTTGCCGAATATCTTCAGATGTCGCGTCAGCGGCTTGAGCAGTTTTTCACGGCGGGCCAACCGACGGATTTCCCTGGCATGATTCTGTGGACAATAGACCGATATCTGATTTTGACATATCGGTTCGAGCCATCGGGGGCTGAAATGGTCCGCATCCATGTGCGTCAGGCAGATTGCACGGATATCCTGCATACCGATACCCGTACCGATCATGCGTTTGTCCGCCGTTCTTGGCCCGATTCCCGCATCAATAAGGGCGCAAAATGTTCCAGCACGCAGAAGCGTGGCGTTACCGCCGGAGCCGCTGGCCAGGACGCACATTTCCAGCGCCATCAACCGCCCTTTTCATTTAAGGCGGCCGCGGGTGCGGGTTGCCATCGCCACATCGCCATTATTCCCGCCGCCCACAGCACAAGCGCGCCGTAGGTGACAAGTCCAAGATTGCGGAGGATATAAAACGGGGGCGGCAAGACCGTAAAAATATGGGAAGCGGCAAAAAAGATCAGAACAAAGCCAAGGCCCCGGCCGATCGGCAGTTTCCGGTCATATTCCCATCGGGCGGCAAGCAGCGTTGTGATCAGCGGCAATACCATACAGAAATAATGCGGATGGCAGATGGGTATAATCGGCATCATGATCACAATCAACGTGCCCAGAAACAAATTGCGGTAAATTGGATCATCTTTGCGGCGCCATTTTTCCGCGATAAGCGTAAAACCGACCAGGAGAAATGAAATCACCCAGTGCGCAATCTTTTCAGCTTTGTCCGGCGGGGGGGTCTTTTCGCCCAGGTGCAGCGTGTGGTCAATGATCGCCAGAAATGATGTGGAATCCGTTTTGTTCACATCCAACAGTTCCCGACCGCGACTCTGGTTATGGTTCAAACCCAGCGCCGGTTCCAGCACCACCTGGTTCAGCGTTTTATACGCGCTGATCATGCGGGTCGGCCCCATCACCGCCAGTGGGACGGCGATCATGCCAAACACCACGCCGAGGGCCGCACCAAGCAAAATTTTCCAGCGAAGCCGCCATATGCCGTAAAGCACCAGAAACATTGGAAATAGCTTGATTGCCGCAGCCAATCCCACGGCCAATCCGGCCCTGATTTCTTTGCGCGCCGCCAGTGCGGCGCCCGCCGCGCAAAATAAAAGCAGCAGAATGCAGTTTACCTGTCCGCGAGCCAGGGCCCGGCCCAGGGCCGGCAGGCACACAAGAACGGGAATAACGCGCAATGCCCACCATCGGCGGCAATAACGGGGCGTGCTCCGTACTTCAGGGTCCTGACTGGACTTTTCCAAAGCCCGGGCCAGGATGCACGCACCATACCACACCGCCAGAACACTGATCACGTACCAGATGGCCACCGATGCGGCATACGGCATGAGCCCGGATCGGCTTGCCCCGGCAGGGGCGTCGGCAAGCGGATACAGCGCAATGGCCAGCAGAGGCGGGTAATTGTAATGCCAGTGATTGGTATCCGTGACATCATACGGGTTTTTATGCACCCGCACCGCCCATGCCGCACGAAAATATGTATCCACATCCGTCATCCGCCGTTTCAAAAATGCGGAGCGAATTTCCGTGACTGTCCCGAAGATTATCACGCCGATAAGCAGCGCCACGATACCGGCGCGTTCCAACTTGCCCAGCGGCGAAAATGCACCGGTATCCGGAGAGTGTGAAGCTGGTTGAGATTGAGTCATAGTTTCAGGCTCGCCTGGCGGGCGGCGACCGGCGGCCGCGGTCCGGCCGGTCGGCGGTTAAAGGGTTTCAACGGCTCGTGGAAAGCTGCCCAGCACCGCAAGCTGCAGGCAATGCTGCTTTGCCTCCGTCATCGCGGCCTGAACGTTGGCATCGTCGGTATGCCCGAGCAGGTCGGTAAAAAAGTAATATTCAAAATTTCTCTTCTGACTGGGGCGTGTGTCAATATTGGTCAGATTGATATCGTGGCGGCGGAACACATCCAGCACATCCACCAGCGCACCGCTCTTGTGGGCCGTGGTGAAAATAATGGATGTTTTGTCATCGCCGGTGCGGCGCGCCGGTTGCCGGCCTATCACGAGAAACCGGGTGGCATTGTTGGGATTGTCTTCAATATTGGCAAACAGGGTTTTAAGGGCGTAAACCTCCGCGGCAAGCGATGAACCTATCGCCGCCGCATGTGATTCCTGCGCCGCAAGCTCCGCCGCCTTGCTGCTGGATCCGACCGGCACACGGCGAATTTCCGGCATGGTTGCGTTGAGCCATTTGCGGCACTGGTCCAGAATCTCCGGCTTGGAATATATCACGCGCACCGTATCCGGCGGGCAGAGCGCCAGCAGATGATGATGCACCGCGATCACCACTTCCGCAACAACGGTGACCTGGGGATGATCAATGAAGGCGTCCATGGTTTCCATGATGCCGCCGATGATCGAATTTTCTATCGGAACGAGTCCGAGGTCC
>JAKBBN010000033.1 GCA_021808485.1 Planctomycetota bacterium
ATCTTTTCCTCCCCGGTATAGTTGCGACGTGGGTTGCTGCTGGACATAAACGGACTCCTTTTCGGCACCAGATCATACCTTATACCAAAAACCCGTTTCTCCTTTTCCGACTGAAGCAGAACATTTGGCCCGCGCCGTCCGCTGCCTTTCCCGTCGTCGCTCTTACCAACTGCCCACCCAGATATGCCGCCATTGCCGCCAATTGCCCCCGCGTCGGCGGCAGGGCCGCCTGCGGGAAGCGCGCCGCGGTTCTGCTTCGCTTAACCTGCCGGGCCACATTGTGTCCGCCCTGCCAGCCGATGCTTAAGCCGTCATCCCGCGCCATTGGCTTGGTGGCGCTGCCATATTTGCCCACCAGCATCACACGCGGGACCGCACCCAGGCCCACCGAATCCAGGTCATCCAGATGCACCGGCAAAAATGCATTAATATACTGCCCCCCGTGCCGCCATGCATTCTGCGGAATTGTGTCACGGTACACAATCCCTTTCCCCGGCTGATAAATCGCATACCCGTTCCGCCAGGTGCCCAGCCAGATTCTGCGTTTGCTGTCCTTTGCCAGGTAAGTTACATGATCGCCCGGTAAAAGTGTGCGTAACCTTTCCGGGTCCGGGGCCTGCCAGTTTTTCGGCACGTGCCACAGCTGCGCTACCTTTGCCGCGTAATCCTGTCCGCGCATGTAATGCCAATTGGCCCCATCATCATCGCTGATGCCCAATCCCCAGTCCGTGGCGGCATAAATATGGTGATCCGGTGTGACCAGAATTGCATTGATTAAATTGGATGGCAGGCCGGCCCCCGTTGGCGTGGTGGTGACCTGATTGGCACCTTTTATAACGCGCCAATGCTGGTAGCCATCCATTGGACGAGCCATGGCAATGCCATTGCACGGTGTGCCGCCGAATAAGTTGCCATACGAATCAAACGCCATGCAATCCACCGGGCTGGCGGGTAAACCATCCGCAGGTGTGATATACCGCCAGCGGCCAAAGAGCATGGGGGGCATTGGCCGGCCGGGCAATCTCCCCATAGTGCCGCCATTGCCAGCCGTGGCGGGTCAGCATACCCACCACGACGCCACGTCTTAACGTGCCCACCCACAATCGTCCTTGTGAATCAAAACAGACGCTGTACACATTCCAGCCGGGGAATCCGCGGCCCTGTTTGTCCGGATGAAATTCCACCCACCGGTGCGGCGGCTGAGCCGCCGGGCGAAACATCACCAGTCCCTGACCCTCCGTGCCAATGGCAATGGTCTGTCCGCCGGCCGAGGCTGCCAAGGAGGTGATAAACCGCACTGGAAATGAAAGCGGATTATTCGCAATGCCCGTCAGATGCGCACTGACCACCGGCGGCGGATGAAAAATGCTCCATCCATTGGAATCCACCACATAATGCGGAGCCACCGCTTTGGCGGAAGTTAAGGGCTCGCCTATATTTGACTGGCCGGTAAACGGCGTCTTTTTGCCGGGAATTGAAACGGTCGCCGCAGGATGATTACCTTTATTCTCAACTCCCCCGCCTGACCGCCCCCATAACAGCACCGCCAGCACGACCGTAGCCGCCAGTGCGGCCAGCAGGCCGCCGACCATCAGCAAATTCACGGTTCCTGATTTCCGTCCGGCCATGGCAGCATCCCCAACAAACCGGCATCCGGGTGCGGCCCAAAATCTAACGGCCACCACGCCGAACCAAAACTATCGCAGCATTAAACCAAACCGCGGCGGAGAACTTTAAACTTTGGTCTGCCGCGTTAAAACGCAGCCAACTCTACCCCCCCCCTCCCCCGACTTGTCAAGTAAAAAAAATAAATATTTTGAAAAAGGGGCGGGTGGTTATACTTTCGTGACATTTGCGGGACATTTGTCGCATTTTTGATGGATTTGGGGAAATGGGAAGAGATGACATGCTAATACTCACTTGATTTAATATATGTATTATTTCATATTATTGCGGCGCGTTGCTGCGTCGCAAACATCATGGCAGGCGCGGCATCGGAGGCGTTAATCGCGAAATCCAGGCTGATGCTGGTTGCGGATCCACAATGAACGCGGCGGAGCGATGCCGCCGGCTAGATGGCGGGATGGGGCACGAGGTCGCCGCGTCTGCTTTGCCAGCGGGACGCCGCTTCTAATTTGGTGGCGGAATGTTGTTTCAACCTTGCCGCCCCGATCCGTGGTGAAAATTTTTGATTAACCACAAAGACAAAACCCCATAAGGTTTGTCCGCAACTCCGGGCGGCCGTTAATCGGTCGTCGTTTCTTTGTGTCTTGAGTCTTGGTGGTGAAATTTCCACTGTCTATCACAACGATACAACCCTGGTCCGCAAACTACGGGTGGGCAAAGCCCGCGCCTTATACCCCGACGTCCTGAAAAAACGCAAAACAATGCTCCTGCCTGGAAACACTGTCGCACCCGGGTAGACTTGCTCTGGCCGCCGGTCCAAGTTACTTTAATAGGGTGCCGCACTGGCCTGCGGTTTACGGTCCGGCTAGAATATCCGCCGTGTGCCCGCATCGGTTCTGATGTGGCTCGCTGCGGCGGCCTGAACAGCGGAGGCTTGAATCATTATGCGTACGCAAACCATACGTGGTGCACTTTTTGGCAGCGCCATGCTGCTGGCATCTGTCGCTGGTGCTTTTCTGGCCGTTCCGGCCGGGTTGGCCCATCATTTGGCCCCGCGTCCATCGTTGGTGACGCGAAGCTGGCAAATAACATTCCGGCATTCAGCACCCAAAAGGCTGATGGTAGTCCGTGGCAGCGGCACAGCGCAACATGTTGTGAAATATTGGTTTATGACTTATACAGTCATTAATAATACCCATAAGGATATGTTTTTTAATCCCCAATTTGAACTGATCGCTGATAACGGCAAGATTCTGGCGCCGGTGGCGGCCGTTGCGCCGCGGCTTTTCAATAAAATAAAGGCGGTTTCCGCTAAACCGTTTCTTATTAACCCAATGCTGATCGCCGGCCGGCTCCTTCAGGGTGCCGATAACGCCAAGCAGAGTGTTGTAGTCTTTACCCATTTGCCCGCGACCGCACGCGGCTTTCGGCTGTTTATCAGCGGCCTGTCCGGTGAAACGGCGACCCAAAAAGACCCGATTACCGGCCGAAATATTGTACTTCATAAAACATTGGTGCTGCACTACTGGATTCCGGGCCATTCCATTCACATAACTCCCCGACCGCAGCTTTTAAGCCATACTTGGGTAATGAAGTAATTCGCCTTGCAAATATGCCTTAAGACGGCCGACGGACGCCCCCGGGGCCGTGGAAAGCCGGTTAAAGCACTGTTTTCGGGTATTTCTTAAAAAGAAATACAACAAACCTTCGATCAGGGTGTTGTATTAATTGGATGCTGATCAGCCGCGCAATGCGGACCCCGGCTGAGTTTAAAGTGCAGACAACAGCTGTCCGCCTATGAAATGGAGTCAGGCAATGTATTATGTTCTTGGATTGTTATACTTGATCATCAGTATTGTTATGATCCTCGAAATAATTAAAGCCGAAGTACCCAATTCCACAAAAATACTCTGGATTGTAGTTATATTGGTACTTCCGTATATTGGCATTCTGCTTTATTACTTCATCGGCCGCCAGAAGATGATCGGCTGAGCCGGCCCGACCTCGGTTTGCGGTGTGTACCATGCAGGCTCTGAATTACACCCATCACTGCCGCCTGACGGAAAGGAAGTGAACCGATGCCCGTCACCCGCCACCTGTTACATACCGCCGCATCAATCTTTTCCCGCGATTTGGCGGGACACACCATCCGGCCGGGACATCAGTGGGAAAATACGGGAATTCGATGGATCAGCTTTTGCCGTGCGCCGGCGGGCGCGGCGATAGGCCTGTCCTTGCTTGCCGCGGCCACACCGGCAGCGGACAAAACGAGCGAAAATCAGGGTTTTAATGTAACATTGGCCGTCACTGGAACCAAACCGCTTCCTTCCGCGGCCGCGATGCGCAGCGCCAGTCGCAGCGTAGCCTCGCAGTTCAGCGAGAAATACAAAAAGATTACGCCCAATAATTGTGAACTTTTCGCCACATCGCTGGTGGACAAATTTTCCGTGGATTCCTCCGAACCGGCATTGCAGTATGCCGCACTGGAAATGGCCGTGCGGCTTGCCGGAAAAGCGGGCGATCCACGGCTGGGGCTAAATGCGGTTCAGGCGATTCTTAATCAATACAAGGCCAACCCCTATAAACTTTCGGCCGCGTTATTTACAGCGCTTGGCGCATCATCCATACAAATTCATCCACGGCGGAGCTTTGCCCTGCTCCAGAAGCTGGAGAAAAAGGCTATTGCCGCCAATGATTTCAGCGATTCGATCGCCTTGGCAAAGGCCGGCCTGGCAATCCGGCGCCGCAACGCGTGGATTAAACTCGGCCGCCACCAAAAACAGTTGATCAACCAGAGTAAACTGGGGGATCGCGCGTGGATTTTCTACCGGGTTCTGCCGGCATATCTGCGTTCGCACCCAACGAATACGGGGGCGAATCTGGGTGCCGCAGCTTTTGCGGCCGCAGTCCATAACGACTGGACCACGGCATCGCGTTATCTTTCCGGTGCGAAAATCAGTCAGTCCGATCATATGGCAACTTTGGCGCAGGATAATTCCGTGACCGGCCATTTGAAATTGGCAGCGGAATGGTGGAAGCTTGCGGAAAAGGGGGGCCGGCCGGGCGGTATTTTGGTTAAGATTGCCGCGGGCCAGCAATATGATTCGGCCATCGAAGCCCTGCCCAAAGCCATGCCGGTTTTGCTTGCCGGCCAGTCACGGCAACAAATTCGTCGTCTTTTCCGGCAAATCCGGACCGCCGCCACCCGCACCACCGGGCCTGCCGACAAACGACTGGCCATGCTGATGATCAACGGACTGCGGCCGGCACAAACTCTGCGCCGACAATACAAAGCAGCGCAACGAGCACTGGAAAACGGACGAAAATCCGGCCGCCGGGAATTTGCTGTCGGCGCATACGAATGTTTCGTAAAGGATAATTGGAGCAGGGGACTGGAATACCTTGCGGATTCCCACAACGGCTTCATTGCCCGCGTGGCCCGCGCGGATACCGCCAATGCGACAAAAGCAAGGCAGTTAATGACGCTCGGGCAGGCGTGGCTGCGCATCGGCCGACAGTTCACGGGTGTCATGCGCTATAATATCGAACGTCATGGCCTTTCCTGCCTGCTTGCCGTGCCGCGGCAGAAGCTCAGTTCGGACCAGCGGACAGCCCTTGCGTCGCTGCAATCACGGCTGGATGAAAATGAATATTAGACCAATGCATTGATGCGTGCGGAAAATGCCGCCCGCTTCCGCTGCTTGGCCTCGTATTGTTCCCCGCGTATGACCACCCGATAGGTTCCATTGCGCAGTGCCGGACGTTGAACCGCCGGCGGCATTGCCGAGGCATTTGCCGGTGAGATTCACCTTTTATGCCGCGCCCAGACGGTAAAATAATTCCCGGTCCACACTTTTTTAAACCGTGCTTTTGCCTGGGCCACGGCGGGATTATTCCATACATCCTTGCGGCCGTAGGCATTCCATGTAACCACGCGCCGGGCCGCGAGGATTTCGTTGTTGATGTGCTTGAATTCCAAGGGGGTGGGAATTCCCGGCTCCGGAAACCAGCTTTGCGGCATGTGCCAGTGCGGCGGCATCCAAAGCAGAAACCCGTTGGAAAGCACGAGCGTGCGTTTACCGCCGGTTGCCTTTTGCACGGCCTGCCAATCCTGATATTGAATGGGATAAATCCACAGGCCTCCGGTTTGCCGGTTATGCAGTTTTCCGGACCAACTCCAGACAGACAATACGGCGTGGGTGCTCTGGCTTAACACGGCAAAGACGCAGATTGCCGCCAACCACCGACGTTTGACTTTTATGGCGGTCAGCCAGACGGCGGTAAACAGCACAGGCAGATAGGCATAATATTCCCAGCTTTTTACCCAGCCGTAAAATCCCAGTAGAAATGCCAGCAGCATCAAGCCGATGCAGACCGCCGTCTCGCGTTGGGGTGCGTGTAAACTGCTGCGGACTCGGCGGGCCGGAGGCGAAAAATATCCCAGGGTTAAAACGATGGTCACGCCGGCACAAAACAGCCAAATGCCGGCGGGTGTAATGAGGTAATAGGCCGCGCTGTGGCCGACGGGGGACCAGAAATGGACGCCGCTTCCCAGCAGAAATCCAAAATGTGTGTCATGGTACGTTTTCATGCCTGTAATGGGCACAATGGTTAACAGAAGGGAACGCAGACCGAACACGCCGGCGCACAGCAAGCTCATCCCCGCCATAACGGCCATCGCCGGCCAAAATTCCCGCCACAGTCGGCGCACGGCTCCTTTCCGTATTCCGACCGTGCGCAGGGTTAAAACCACGAGAAAAAAACCCAGGACGTAGGCCATGCTCGGCTTCACAAACAGGCATGCCGTGCAGATGGCCAAGGCCCGCTGGCGGTGCCCTCCGGCCTGTTCCGCAATGGCCCACAGCAGCAGCAGTGCCTCCAATGGATGGGTTAACGTGAGGTAGCATGGCATGATGGCGACAGGAAGTGCGCAAATAAGGAATGTCCGCGGCCCACCGCGAATATTCATCTGCATGGCGAATCGCGCAATCGCCAATCCCATCAATAATTCCAGAAAGGCGGTCATGGCCAGAAACGCCCAGGCCGTGCGCCCCAGCAGGGCAAAGCCGATGTGGGCGAAGATCAGCGTCGCGAGCCCATGGGTATAGCCAAAATCAATCGCGGGCCGCATGCCATGGGAAATCAGCAGGTCACCTTTTAAGGCGGTACCCGGATCATAAAAGCTGAAGAAAGCCCAGTCCGCGAGGCGCGGAAGCTGAATGAGCATAAGAAAAACCAGAATTCCGCCATAAATAAATCCCCAGCGTACCAAGTGCCGGCATGTCGGTGCGCCGGCGGCATCTGATTGTGGCGGGTCATGCGGATGGGCGTGGCTCATGCGGCGGATTGTACTGGATTGTCGGCTCAGGCAGAACCATCAAACAATTGGACGGGTTTGTGCAACCTGTGGCGACTTTCAATAAGCGTCCGAGTGATTTGCGATTTCAGTGCCATTGCGACGCCGGCATTTTCCGCCCAGTTAAGTGGTAATCATTTTCACCGCCGCTAATCGGCGGCATGATTTGTAAACAGACGCAGATAGTGATCAAATTGATAGCACCGATTCCGACGTTGACCGGTTAATTCAACCAGCAAACCCAATGATTCGAACAATTTTACGATTTTATTCGCCGGGTTAAAAGAGCAATTCAATCCGGTTCGGACAGTTTCAACGGTGATAATCGGCTTTTCAAAAATCAGGTCCAGCGCGCGATACGCAGCCTTTGCGCTTGAAGCATTTGTCAACTGCTGGCGGGTCGATTCGCGCAAATCGACAATTTGTTTTGCCGTTGCGGCGGCCGATTCGCTTACTTCGGCCACGCCACGCAGGAAAAAGCGGAGCCAGCCTTCCCAATCTCCGTGGGTTCGGATAGCCATAAGTCGTTCATAATATTCCGTCCGGTACCTTTTGAGATAAACGGACAGATATAGAAGCGGCCGCTTAAGAATTTTTCGCTCACAGAGAAAGAGCGTGATAAGCAGCCTTCCCACGCGCCCATTGCCGTCCAAAAATGGGTGGATCGTTTCAAACTGTCCATGCGCCAGGCCAATTTGAACAAGCGGCGGCATCACATCACGCTGATTCAGGAATGTTTCAAGGTTACCCAGTGCGCGATCTAATTCGTGCGGGGGAGGCGGCACAAAGGCGGCACCCGCAAGCCCTGCGCCGGCCGGACCGATCCAATTCTGGGTCCTTCGAAAATTCCCGGGATCCTGATGCTGGCCACGGGAATTGGCCAGCAGTTTTTCATGAATTTCCCGGATCAGCCGCGAAGACAGGGGAAGATCCTCCAGCCTTTTGATACCAAAATTCATTGCGGCAATATAGTTGACAATGTCACCAAGATCCGTCGGCTGGCCAGCATGGTGTACGCCGCCTTCCAACGCAAGTATATCCTGGAGCGTGCTTTGAGTACCCTCTATCTGAGAACTTAAGACCGCCTCCTGTTTGATATACATGGCCACAAATAAATCCGGATTGGGTAGAATTGCGGCCACACCGTCAAGTCGGCCAAGGCCTTGGTCTGCCTTGGACAGCAATTGGGAAAGATCGGCATGAAGGTCGATCGGCGGAGCAGGGGGCAGCTCCGCCGGGATAAAGGCGCGGTAGCCATTTGGCTGGCGGACAAATGCCCCGGCTCTTAGCGAATGATCGGGTTGGGTATCCGGCATGGATAATCCTTATCTCAACTTATTGAAATAAAACTGGTGATTTCCATTTCTTATATCAAATAATAGCATAAAAATGAAATAAGAAAACCAATAGAAGCAATACATTCATTAACACGAACATATTATCTGCTAATAAATTACTTTAAACGTCATTTGGACATTTTATTTTTACACGCAGTCAAATAACGCCGGCAATAAATCGGGAAATTCAAACACAAAACCAGATTCCTGCAGCCGCTGCGGAATCGCCCGGCAGCCGGTCAACGCCAAGTCCCCATTTATTCCCATCAGGGCCGACCCGATGCGCACCGCGAAGGCCGGTGCCGGCGGCGACCATGGTCGATGCAGTACCTTGCGAAGTGTGGCCATAAAATCGCGATTGGTTGCCGGTGCCGGGGCGGTGGCGTTGTACGGGCCGGTGGCTTCCGCGCGGTCGGCCAGCCATTCGACCATGCGAACAATATCCTGTAAATGAATCCAACTCATCCATTGGCGGCCGCTGCCCACCGCGCCGCCCAAACCGATGCGGGCTAATTTGGCCACCGGTTCCAGCATTCCGCCCCGTGGTCCCAGCACCAAGCCGATCCGCAAAATTACTTTTCGAGTGCCCGGCGTTGCGGCGGCTTGAAGTGCCGCTTCCCAGGCGCTGCAGGTTTCCGCAAGAAAGCCGGTGCCCGCGGGAAACTGTTCCGTGCAGATCGTATCCCCCGAATTGCCATAAAATCCCGTGGCGCCGGCCTGAATAAGACAGGCGGGCGGCACACGCGACTGCCGTATCGCCGCGGTTACGGCATTCACTGAATCCACACGACTTTTAAGAATCAGCCGTCGATTTTCCGGCGTGTGGCGGCACACGATGCTTTTACCGGTCAGGTTGACGACGACTGCGGCATTTTCCAGCTCGGCAGTCCACGGCCCGGCGCCCGCGGCATCCCATTGGACATAGCGAATCGCGGGTTCACCGGTCTCCGCGGCCGTCGAGAGTTTTTTCGCCGGCGGCGGTGAACGAGTCAGCACCACCACGCTCCAGTCCGCAAGACGACTGAAATGACCGGCCAGTGCCCGGCCGATAAAGCCGCTGCCGCCGGCAATCACAATTTTGCGAAGGGGCATTTAATCACCCTCATTTAAAAGTGCACGCCGAATCCGGTGAACGCAACACATATATTACGGTGCCCCCCGGAGCCGATGAATTGCGACGTGCGGATCAATTGGTGCGAGAGATCGCAATAATACTGCATGCCCACATCCACATGCCATCGGCCGAACCTGTGCGGGATAAACGTGAGGGGAAAGGTTGCCGTTGCACCGGTCGAGAACACCCCGGCATGGCTCAGGCCCCCCCAGAAATCCGGAGGCCCGATGGTGGTCCATGTGGGCATGGTTACAATCATCGGAATATTTGCCGGCTTTAAATGCACCGTCGGACAAACGCCCAGCAAAGCGTAATCATCGTGCTCGGCAAATCGCAAATCGATAAACGGATGAATGGATACCGGATGCAGCCAGCGGCTGTCATCAAATGCGAGGCCGAATTGCGTCTGGTCAATCGTCTGGAAATTATTGTAGATGCTGTAAAATTCCTTGTATTTCACATTCGCCGTCAGGCAATTGAAAAACTGGACATAAAGCCCGGCATAAGGCTCGAGCTCGTTGACACCGTCGATATACGGCTTCTGCTGGGTCTGGCCGTTGATATATGTAATCAGTCCGGCCGACAGGTACACATGGCTGATCGGTGCGACCGAACGTCCCTTGTACAAATCAAAATCCGCCCCCAGCGTTTGACCGATGGTAATACCTTTATCAGATATCACCAGACCGTACGGTGTTACGTGAGCAGATTTAAACCACGAAGAATAATACGGATGAAACCAGTCCGGCAGGGAGAAGTTTTGACCGGTTGCCGGATTGTCCGCCGAAATTGCGTTGCCTGATCCTCCAGCACCGGCTACCGCGTCCACGAACGCCGTCGGCGGCGGTTCCGTCGGCGGCGGAAGCACGGATGCAAATGGGTCCATGACAGCGGAACAAGCAACAGCGTGCCAGGGGACCGGCGCATCCGGACATGCGACAAATCCCCGCAATGAGGACGAAAACCCCAGTACCATCGCCAACGATATTACACTTTTGTTCAAGCGGTTCATGGTCGCATTGTAATGCTATTAAATTCGAAGACAAATCGACCCTGGGCCATGCACTTTATACCGCGTTACACCGCCGTCCAACAATTTGACAGAACCGCCGGGCAAATTTATCATTCTGAATTAATCCGATCCGGATATGTCTTTATTACTAAAGGAAACGCTATGTTCACAACCAAATACTTCCGCCGTGCTATTTTACTGTCGGTCGCGATGGCTTTTGGTTTCGGTGGAGCTTCGACCTTTGCGGGAACCGTTGTGCTGAAGAATGGCGACAAGCTATCCGGTCGCATACTGGCGATTACTCCGGCGACCGTGGCAATCAAAACAGCATATGCCGGCACCGTCAGGATCGCGATCGCCAATGTGAAAACCATGGCCGCCAACAGGCCGGTGTATTATTCCGGCGCCGGAACTCCCGCGACAATGGCGACGGTTGCGACGGCAGCCAATGGGACCGGTTGGACGATCACTCCTATTCCGACCGCGGTGCCGCCGGTGTCGCCGCTGGCAGCCAAGCCGGTAACGGCGGCGCCAAAGCCGCCGGGATCCTGGTTCGGACCTGACTGGGAAAATGAATTGGACCTTGGACTGGTAGAGACAATGGGCAATACCAACAGCCTCACGTTCAATGGCGCCTTGAATTTTCATTATCATCACAAGGCGGATGACGTAAAAATCAATTTTCTTGGCGCCTATGGAAAAACCAACGGGACGTTGTCACAGGCCTATTTCAATACGAACGAAATTTGGCGGCATCAGTTGCTGAATTTCAAGCCCACATGGGCCAAACAGGCTTTTTTATACGCGGAAAACAACAATCTGTACGATGGAGTGCAGGGCATTTCGATCCGGTCGCTTAATTCCGCCGGCGTCGGCTATTACATTCTGCAAAGTAAAAAAATGGAATTGGACGTTCGTGGCGGTCCGGGTTACACCTACGAGAAGTTCTTCCACGGCGGCAGCTTGAGCTACATCAACGGTACCGCCGGCCTGCATTTCATGTACCGGTTGAATAAAGCCGCCAAGTTCACTGAAAGTGCCACATATTCCACATCGCTGGAAAACGCCTACAACTATGTTGTTACTTCGAACAGTTCACTGGATATCGCCCTTTCACAAGTAGCGCGTGGTCTGGGACTTAAGTTTTCCTATATCAACAGCTATGACAACACGGCCGGCGGCGGCACGGGCAAGCGCGACAATCAGCTCCTGCTGGCATCCCTGGCGTTTAAGTTCTGACGGGCGGGATTTGTCATTCCCGTGGCTTGCCCACGGCGCCGCACGGGCGTAGCATCTGTACTCATGCCGATGCCCCCACAGACTGCCGCATGGATCATCCAATTGCTGTGGCTGGTTTTTTGCGCATACTGGCTGATCAACGCCTTTCATAATAAGAAAACAGTTTATCGACCGGCGTGGCTGGTGCAACGCGGTTATCTACTGCCGCTTATAATCTTCGGGGTGATCGTCACCCATTGGCTGCCGAGTCGGCGGGTATGCCCGCTTAGCCTGACCGGGCAGACGGTCGGCATTGTCTTATGCGCCGCCGGCGTGGTCCTGGCCATCTGGGCGCGGAAAATTCTGGGTAAAAATTGGAGCGGCAACCCGGAAATCAAAGCGGACCATGAGCTTATCCGCAGCGGACCGTACGGCGTCGTCCGCCACCCTATTTATACCGGGCTGCTGCTGGGAATTTTCGGCTCGATTATTACACTTTGGCCGACCTGGCGGGGAATATTGTGGCTGGTGCTATCCCTGGCGTTCATCGCGGTGCGCGTGCGGCAGGAAGAGGCACTGATGACCCATCAATTCCCCGACGGTTATGCCGCCTATCGAAAGAGTGTGCGTTGGGCGCTGCTGCCATACATTATCTGACAAAACTGTAAATAGGCCGGCGCTAATTTTACGCACTTATTTACCCGGTAACCGGACCGCCAAGTTGACCAATGGCTTGAGTTATAGGGCGTGGCTATTTCCCGATTGATGATTTTATCTGCCGCCGACCCGTGGTTTATAGGACCGTTGGACGCTTGAGCCGAATTCCTCGCCCGTCCGCAGGCATCGCGGTAACCAGCGGCCATCCACGGTAATGGCCAACATATTCAAGCCCTTCAATACTTGAGCCGATAATCTCAACAGTCGCCTTGAGCTTTCTAAGCGGACAATCTTGAGCGGCGCGCCAGTTGGGTTTGGGAATAAGCAAGCAAACGAATAATGCGGGAAGAGAATTGAACGCCGCGAATAACGCGGCCGGATTGATTCCATGCCGCCATGGAATCCGGCTGGTCTACTGCTATAAGGGTGTCGCAATGAAAGTGAACCGCTCTGTATGGACTTCGGACGATGGGTGGCAACACGGCCCGGCTCCACTGGGAGATCAATCGGCGGCGGATCTCGTCCTGGTATTTGCGGGCGGTCGGCTTTTGAGCGACCCCGGCCGACTTGAGGAAATCCAAGCTCTGCATCCGCACGCTTATGTCTGCGGCTGTTCAACGGCCGGCGAAATCGCGGGCGCCCGTGTGCTGGATGACAGCATCACCGTCACCGCGGTACAGTTTGATTCCACCGTTATCCGCGCCCTTGACGCACAGATTCCGGACATCGCCGCCAGTTTTGAAGTCGGGCAATCTCTTGCTTCCCGCTTGCCCAAAGATGATCTGGTACATGCATTTGTTCTATCCGACGGTCTGAATGTCAACGGCACACAGCTTGCAATGGGACTTGGAAGCGAATTGCCCAAACATGTCGCTGTGACGGGCGGGCTGTCCGGAGACGGCGCGAACTTTTCCGAAACGTATGTGTGCGCGGGCGGCAAGGCCGGTCGAAATCGGGTAGTTTTGCTTGGCTTTTACGGCAAACAGTTACGCGTGGGTTATGGTTCCATGGGAGGCTGGGACTGCTTCGGTCCGGAACGGCGCGTGACACGCTCCAAAGGCAATGTGCTGTACGAACTTGACGGCCACAGCGCCCTTGGACTGTATAAGGAATACCTGGGTGAACACGCCGCCCGGCTGCCGGCCAGCGGCCTGCTGTTTCCGCTTACAATCCGGCAGAAAAAGGGCGATGAAACCCTTGTCCGCACAATTTTGGCCGTTGATGAACGCGAGCAGAGCATGACCTTTGCCGGCGATATTGCCGAAGGCTCCATGGCCCGGCTGATGAAAGCCAATTTCGACCGGTTGGTTGATGGCGCCCACGGTGCGGCGGAAGCAAGCGTCCGAAGACTGGGGGACTCAAGCGCCCAGCTGGCCATTCTTATAAGTTGCGTAGGTCGCAAACTGGTGCTGCAACAGCGCGTGGAAGAGGAAGTGGAAGCCGTATGCGACGTGCTGGGACCGCAGGCGGCGACCACCGGTTTTTATTCGTATGGGGAAATTTCGCCGCTGACCGCCGAGGCACGCTGTGCGCTGCACAACCAAACCATGACGATCACAACACTCGGGGAGGTATAGCATGCATCCATTGCTTGTCCGGCAGCTCACGAAATGCTTTGGAGCGACGGATGCTCCAAATCCGGAATTTCGTCGCTTCTGTGAAATGATCGACGGAGCCTATACGCAATCGGATGCGGATCGAGCGCTCATCGAACGATCCATGGAATTAAGCTCGCGTGAACTGACCGCCCGTCACGAGGAAATCGCCCGTGCGGAACTCAAATACCGGGCCATATTTGAAAATGTCACGGAAGGGATTTTTCAGATCAGTCCCGCGGGTCGCTTTATGTCGGTAAATCCGGCCATGGCGGGCATTTTCGGCTATTGTTCCCCCGAACAGATGCAAAACGAATTGACGGATGTCGCCCACGACTTTTATGCGGATCCCAGGCGTTATGACGAAATCCGGGGGGAAATTTCGCGGCATGGATCTATCAAGTACTGGGAATCGCAGGCTCGGCGCCGCGACGGACAGTTGATCTGGATCAGCGAAACGACTCGACGGGTGAATGATGAAGAGGGGAATTTCAAGTATATGGAGGGAACCCTGCGCGACATCACCGTCCGCAAAGCCGCCGAAGCGGAGCGCGAAGCCCTCCAGTCAAAACTCGTGGGGATTTCACGACAGGCGGGGATGGCGGAAATCGCCACGGGCGTGCTGCATAATGTGGGCAATGTGCTGAACAGCATCAACGTGTCGGCGTCGGTGGCCGCGGAGCGCCTGCGGTCCAGCCGGCTGTCCGGATTGAGTAAAATCGCGACGCTGTTTCAGGAACATAAATCGGATCTTGCCGTGTTTCTGGCCGACGGCGACAAAGCCCATCAGATCAGCGATTATGTCTGCAAGCTTGCGGATCACCTGTCCGTGGAGCAGCGGGATATTCTTCATGAAATCCATTCGCTCATGCAAAATATTGAACATGTCAAACAGATTGTGAAAAGTCAGCAGAATTACGCCCGCTCCTCCGGAATTCAGGAGGCGGTGAGCCTGGCTGAAATTGTGGAAGACGCCATTCGTATCAACCAGGAATCTCTTGAACGGCATCGTGTGACCATAGTCCGTGAAATAAACACCCTGCCGCCGCTGAAGATCGACAAGCATCAGGTACTGCAGATAATGGTTAATCTTATCAGCAATGCCAAACATGCGATGCGATGCTGCGCCGGCGACCGAGTTCTGACCGTGCGCGCCGGCGCCCTGACGGCTGATCCATCGCGGCTCATTTTTGAAGTGCGGGACACCGGAACCGGCATATCCACGGAAAACCTTACACGCATATTTTCACACGGTTTTACCACCCGCACCGACGGCCACGGCTTCGGGCTGCATACGTCCGCACTGGCGGCCAAAAACATGGGCGGATCATTGACCGCCAAGAGCGAAGGGCTGGGGATGGGCGCGATTTTCATTCTGGATATCCCACTTGTTGTTGCAGTACAGTCCGATCAAACATGGAGAGCCGCGTGACCACAACTCCTCATCAGCGTATTTTAATTGTGGATGACAATCCCTCAATCCACGATGATTTTCGCAAAATTCTCTCGCCCCCCGAATCCTCCGCAGGGCTCGACGCGATGGAAGACGCCCTCTTCGGCCCGACCAAACCGCGGGCGTCGCGCGAGAGTTATGAGCTGGATTCGGCCGGGGGTGGACAGGAGGCGCTGGAAAAAGTTGTGCAATCCATGCAGAATGACCGGCGGTACGCGCTGGCCTTTGTGGATATGCGCATGCCGCCCGGCTGGGACGGCCTGGAAACCATTGAAAAGCTCTGGCAGGTGGACAGCGATATTCAGATGGTGATCTGCACCGCCTACAGCGATTATTCGTGGGAGGAAATAAACGCCCGCTTCGGCGCTGCGGACCGCCTCCTGATACTGAAAAAACCTTATGACACCATTGAAGTCTGCCAGCTGGCATCGGCCCTGACAAAAAAATGGCACCTGGCAAGGCATGCGCACCTTAAACTCAATCAACTCAAGGGCATGGTCAGTGAACAGACACAGCAGCTTGAGATCACAAATCAGAAGCTGCTGCTGGAAGTTCAGCAGCATCGCGCCGCCGAGGACCGGTACCGGCTTGCGGAAACCGGCGCCAATGACGGGTTGTGGGATTGGGACCTGGCAAACGGTAAAATCTATTATTCCACGCGCTGGAAGACGATGCTCGGCTTTGCCGACGATCAGATCGGTGATTCGCCCGATGAATGGTTCGAACGGATTCATCCGGACGAACGGGCGGTCATTGAGCAGGTACGGGAGGACCACTTTGTCGGCAAGAGCGACCAATTTCGCGCTGAATGCCGCATTTTGCACCGCGACGGCCAGTACCGGTGGATGCTCGTCCGTGGAGTCGCGCAATATGACGATTCGGGTCGTGCATTGCGTGCGGCCGGATCGTTTACCGATATTACCGAGCGCAAAATGGCCGAAGATCAGTTGCGCTTTGAAGCCATGCACGATTCACTGACCGGCCTGGCGAATCGCGTCAAACTTTCGGACCGCATCGGTGACGCGCTCTGCCGCCTGAAGCGCAATTCCGAAGATCGATTCGCCGTCATGTTTCTGGATCTGGACCGGTTCAAGGTGATCAATGACAGCCTGGGGCACCTGGTGGGGGATAAATTCCTGATCGAAATCGCACGCCGGCTGGCCGGTTTTATCCGCGCCGGCGACACGCTTTCGCGCTCAAGCCGTGATGATGTCGCCCGCATAGGAGGCGATGAATTCGTTCTGCTGATTCAGGACGTGCAGCACGAATCCGATGTGCTGCATGTGGCCGCCCGGCTGCATACGGCCTTGAGCAAACCATTCATGATTGATGATCATGAGATCTGCACCGGCGTGAGCATTGGCGTGGCCATCGCCCATGAGCATTACGGCAGCGTGACGGATATTCTGCGCGATGCGGACACGGCACTCTATCAGGCGAAGGGCGGAGGAAGGAACTGCACACGCATTTTCGATCCGGAAATGCATGAAAAAGCCATGACCCAGTGGCGGACGGAAACGGAACTGCGACAGGCCATTGAAAGGAATCAACTGGTGCTGCATTATCAGCCAGTGATGGCTGCCGACGGCACACTGGCCGCCATGGAGGCGCTCGTACGCTGGCAGCATCCCACGCGGGGTCTGCTGAATCCGGCGTCGTTTATTCCCATTGCCGAAGAATCCGAGCTGATTGTGCGGCTTGGGCGCTGGGTTCTGCGCACCGCCTGCCGGCAGCTTCATGAGTGGCTGCGGCTATTTCCCCGGCATAACGGCCTTCCTGTGACGGTGAATATGGCCAGCAAACAATTCGCGCTGCCCACGTTTGTTGACGAGATCGTCCGAATGCTGGGGGAAACAGGTTTGCCGGCGCGATCGCTGCGTCTTGAAATTACCGAAACCGTGGCGATGCGCGACGCCCATGCCACCATGCAGACACTGCTGCGGCTTCATACGCTGGGCATTTTGATAGATGTCGACGATTTTGGAACCGGCTATTCCTCGCTCAGCTACCTGCATCGCATGCCGGTCAATTCACTGAAGATTGACCGCAGCTTTGTCGGTTCGATGGCGGATGACAATGTAAGTCGTTCCATTGTTCAGGCGATTATTGTTCTGGCCCACTCCCTGGGCGTAAGTGTAATCGCCGAAGGGGTGGAAAAGCCGGAAATCCTCCATCTGACCAGTGCGATGGGCTGCGACTTTTATCAGGGATATTTCCTGTCGCGGCCGATGGACGCCGCGGATGCCACCCGGTTTCTCGAAACAGCCAGACCCAACAACCGCAACGTGCAGCAATCCGCGGAGCGGCTTTCCAAACCCAACGCCGCATGACCACACCCGTCGGGCGGACCTCGTGTCCGCTGCGGGAACCGGGCCGGAAAACCATGGGGCCGTAACCCGATCCGGGATTCGCGCCACACCGGCGAGGTCCCCTGGATCACCATGCCCGCGGTACGCCGATACACGCACAATATTCGTCCACCGTCACCGACTCCTTGCTCTCAGCGGGCCGGGCCCGTTGTTATAGGTGAATTGCTGCCATTGCTACACGGCGACTGGCCTACCCCCATCGGGTGGTTTCACTGATTCAGCAAAATCAGCGTGGTTATAGAGTAGTTCAGAGACGGATCGGGTAAGCCGACGGACTTTGTGAAATTCGGCACGAACCGTTGCCAACCTGCCGGGCACGTTCCCGGTTGTCTCATACGGAGAACTGCTTTATGCCGGAAACGCAAGCACAAGCTGATCTCCTGCGAGCGTGCAGGTGGAACCTCCGCGGGCAAATTCAAGGCGTCGGATTTCGGCCGTTTGTATTCCGGCTTGCGAAGCGATTTTGCATGGCCGGGTCGATATGGAACAATTCGCAGGGGGTGATAATCGAGGCACAAGGCACTCCGAAGGCAATTGAACAATTCAGCAGCGCCCTGCATGCGGAATTGCCGCTGCTGGCGCATATAGACACGTGCACCATGGACTACATTTCCCCGCATCCGGACTGGAGAGATTTTCGCATCGTGCCTTCTTCACCGATGGCCCAGAGCACGGCCGAAGCGCTCACGCGTGCACGCATTACCGTGGATACGGCCGTGTGCGCGGATTGTCTGCGGGAAATGCACGACATCGCGGATCGGCGCCACGGCTACGGACTCATCAATTGCACACAGTGTGGTCCGCGTTACAGCATTATCCGCGAAATACCTTACGATCGGCCCAATACTTCCATGCGCGAATTCCCGCTTTGCGGCCCATGCGTGGCGGAATATGCCGATCCGGGCAACCGCCGGTTTCATGCGCAACCCACCGCCTGTGTGCAATGCGGACCACAGGTACAACTGCTTCTGCCGGACGGACGCCCAACCGCCCATGACCCAATTGCGGCGGCGGCCAGTGCCCTGGCTGCCGGCAAAATTGTTGCAATAAAAGGAATCGGCGGCTTTCATCTTGCGGTCCGGGCCGATCTTGATTCCGCCGTTCAAAAGCTTCGTCAAGCGAAACATCGCGACGCCAAGCCCTTTGCCGTCATGTGCGCCGATATTGCGGCGGCCAGGCAGTTGGTGCACCTGACCACCGCCGGCTGGCAACTGCTTACCGATCCGGCGGCGCCCATCGTCATCGGACGGCAGATTTCCGGCGCCGCCGTGGCCGCCGGCGTGGCGCCGGGCACGGGCACGCTAGGTGTCATGCTTGCCTATTCGCCCCTGCATCACCTGCTGTTCGACGCCCTGGCGGATTTCCCCGTGCCACACCGGTATCTGGTCATGACCAGCGGCAATGTGCAGGACGAGCCGCTGGTCATTGATGCGGCCGACGCGGTCACACGCTTAGGTCCCATGGTGGATGCGCTACTTATCCACAACCGGCCGATTGTCCGTTCTGTGGACGATTCCGTATTTGTCGATATGAAATCCGCCCCACCCCTGCCGGTCCGCAGATCACGCGGCTATGTGCCCGCACCGCTGCATTTGCCGATCAGCGCCAACTCGCCGGGACTCTGCATGGGCGCGGAGTTAAAGAATACCGTTGCGCTGGTCAACGGCGGCCATTTGGTGCTCAGTCAACATCTTGGTGATTTGACCCATCCTCTGGCACGCGAGAATTTTATCCGCACGATTCAAGATTTCGAAAAACTATACAGCCAGTCACCGCGATGGATTGCCTGCGACCTGCACCCCATGTATGTCAGTTCGCAGTACGCCGCGGCACGCGGCCGTCGGCTGGGAATTCCGATTATTCGAGTTCAGCATCATCATGCCCACGCCGCCGCGCTGCTCGGCGAGCACCGCCTTGCCACGGATATTCTGGCGATCGTCTGCGACGGCTCCGGATTAGGTCCCGAAGGTCAGGCGTGGGGGGGTGAACTTCTGCTGGCCGGACCTGTGTCATTCAAGCGGCTCGGCGGCCTGCGGCCCCTGCCGTTGGCCGGCGGCGACCGCGCCGCGCGTGATATACGGCGCTGTGCACTGGCCGCTTTGTATCAGGCCATGGGAACCGGCGCGGCCGCGGATTCTTCGGCCCGGGCATTGTTTGAATCCCCCGGCGATCTGCAAATGCTCATGAGCATGCTCGAACGCCGAATCGGCATCATTACCAGCAGCAGTGCGGGCCGCTATTTTGACGCGATTGCCGCCCTTCTCGGGCTGACGATGGAAAACAGTTTTGAAGCTCAGGCGGCACTGTCAGTGCAAGCCGCGGCTGACGTGGCCGCCGGCTGCGGCTCCCCGATGCTGACATCCGCCTGGGCTCTTGTTGATTCACCCGCCGAAACGCTCATTGACATGGCGCCTTTCTGGATTGGAACGATCCACGCCATAAGGACCGGCATTCCGGCAAGCAACATTGCCCGAAGTTTCCACGAAGCCATGGCCCAGGCTTGGCGGGCGCTTGCGGTCAAACAGGCCCGCATCATGGGCATCCAAACGGTCGGATTAACCGGTGGTGTCATGGCCAACAGCCTATTTGCCGATCGGCTTGCCGATCTGCTGGCGGAAGAGGGACTTACCGTTCTGCGGCATCGCCTGGCGCCGGCCGGCGACGGGGGCATTGCCTATGGGCAGGGAGTTGTCGCCGCCGCCCGAATGGCCCGCCATGCGCCGGCGGGCCTGGGGCAAAAATCAATCGGGAACCCCGGTCGGAGCGCCGATCGCCCAAATGTCAGAAACTGACAGGAGTATGCGCCATGTGTCTTGCGATACCGGCAAAACTGATCCGTTGCGAAGGCGATGACGGCGTCGTGGATCTTCACGGCATGCAACTACCGGTGAATCTGCAGCTCACTCCAGGCGTGCGCCCCGGCCAATGGCTGCTCATCCATGCCGGATTTTCAATTGAAACAATCGATCGGGCTGACGCGGTAAAGACATTCGCACTTGTAAAGGATCTACAGGACGCGAGCTGCGCCGGCAATGGAGTTCAACCATGACGCGACAAGCGGTCTTATCTCCCGGCATTACCGGTGATCGCCGATCGGCGCCACCGACCGGTCCGTATCCGGCTGACTCCGTGAAGAAAGATCTCGCGGAATTGGAACGGATCGCCGCACACATCGGCCGAGCACTTTCGTTCATGGAAGTATGCGGCACCCATACGATGAGCGCTTTTCGCTGCGGTCTGGCGGGCGTTCTTCCGGACAATATCCGCCTCATCAGCGGTCCCGGATGCCCCGTGTGTGTCACATCACAGGCGGATATAGATCAGATAATCGCCGCGGCACACATGCCGGATGTCATCTTGTGCACCTATGGGGATATGCTTCGTGTACCGGGGAGCCGCGGCAGCCTCGAATCCGCCAGAATGGCCGGGGCGGATGTCCGGGTGGTTTACAGCGCCATGCACGCGGTAACACTGGCCCAGTCGACAACCAGGCAGGTCATCTTCGCAGCCGTCGGCTTTGAGACCACTGCGCCGGCCACAGCCGCGGCCGTGATGGCGGCCAGGCGCCTTAATCTGAACAATTTTTCCGTGCTGACCAGCCACAAACGTATCATCCCGGCCATGCGCGCACTGCTCAGTTCGGCTCCGGTTGACGCGCCGTGCGTGGATGGTTTTTTGGCGCCCGGACACGTTTCGGTCATTATCGGCACGGCCGCTTATCTGCCGATCGTGCGCGACTTTCATAAATCCTGCGTCATCGGCGGATTTGAACCGCCGCAAATCATTAGCGCCTTGACGCAACTGGCGCAGTTGGCCGGGGAAAACAAAGCCGAGCTCCTCAATCATTACCCTGAGGCGGTCCGGCCGGAAGGCAATCTCGCGGCTCAACAACTTTTGAATACCGTTTTTGAGCCTGCCGCTGCGCGATGGCGGGGACTGGGCGTTATTGATCAAAGCGGGCTGATATTGCGCATGGAATACGCGGATTTTGACGCCCGTCGCCGGCATCAACTCTGCACCCCGGAAGACCACGAACCTCGCGGCTGCATCTGCGGCCGCGTCATCAGCGGCGCCGCCGCACCGGGTGAATGCCCGCTGTTCGGCTCCGCCTGCACGCCGGTAAATCCCATTGGCCCGTGCATGGTAAGTTCCGAAGGCACATGCAGTGCCTGGTTCAAATATCTTCCAAATCACGTGCATCCCAATCGCGGATGGTCGAATCAGGAGGTTTGCACATGACGGCCGACACTCCGTCACAGTCTGAGACACTCAACGGACAAGCGGCTGCATTCGCCGGCCGGCGGGGCCGCATTGCACTTGCCCATGGCGGCGGAGGGCAGCTGACGGACCAGTTGTTGCAGCACCATATACTTCCCAAGCTGAATAATACGGTGCTTGGCGACCTGCTGGATGCCGGCATCGTCGGCCGCAATCCGGGCCGCGTGGCTCTGACCATCGACAGTTATGTGGTTCAGCCATTGTTCTTCCCGGGAGGTGATATTGGCCGCCTGGCCGTGACAGGCACGGTGAATGATCTGGCCGTTGCCGGCGCCCTGCCGACAGGCCTGGCCCTGGGATTGATTTTGGAGGAGGGGCTGGAAACAGTCGTGCTGGACAGCGTTGTCAGTTCCATCAGCACCGCCGCCGAAGAAGCCGGGGTCTCCGTTATTACCGGCGATACAAAAGTGGTCGGCCGGGGCCAGGCGGACGGCATGTATGTGATCACCGCGGGCATCGGCAGAATTCCACCCGGCATCCAGTTGCATCCCGCACGGCTCGAACCCGGGGATCTGCTGATCCTGACCGGCGCGATTGCCGAACATGGGCTGGCGGTGATGCTTACCCGTGACATGCCGGAAGTCAAAAGCCAACTTCGCTCCGATGCCGCACCGCTCAACATCATGCTTGCGGACATTCTCCGCCATGTACCGGAAATAAGATTCATGCGTGACCCGACCCGCGGCGGTCTGGCGGGACTGCTGACGGATCTCGCCAGGCAGAGCGGCCGCCGGATTGTCATAGAAGAGGCCCTGATTCCAATCAAACCCGAAGCGCAGCACGCGGCCGCCATGTTGGGGCTGGATCCACTGGATATCGCCAATGAAGGAAAAGCGGTCATCGTTGTTCCGGCTGACAAATCCGAATATGTGCTTGACCTGCTGCGCGGCAACCCCAACGGCCTTGACGCCTGCGTGTTCGGCCATGTCGCCGGCGATAACGACGGACTTGCAGAAATGTGGACGCACATCGGCGGACGGCGGCTGCTGCAGAAACCCTATGGCGAGCAACTGCCGCGAATCTGCTGAATGGATTATTTTCGAGGAACCACCTTATGTATCCGACCGGTCCGATTCCCAAGCCGCCAAGCGACGACAAGCGATGGCGCATTGTGGAGGCAACCATGCGCCGCAACGGCTTTGAACCCCAGGCTCTCATTGAAAGCCTCCACAGCGTACAGCAGGCGATGGGTTATCTTGACGAGCCGGCCATGAAATGGGTGGCGGCGTGCCTGCGCGTGCCCTTATCAAAAATTCAGGGCGTTGCGACATTTTATCACCATTTCACTCTCAAGCCGCAGGGTAAACACACCTGCGTGGTATGTCTGGGTACGGCCTGCTACATCAAGGGAAGCCGGCAGATTCTTGAAAGTGTTCAGTCACAATTGGGCATCCAAGGCGGTCAGACGACCGCGGACGGCCGGGTATCACTGCTTGTGGCCCGATGCATCGGGGCCTGCGGCCTGGCTCCGGCGACAGTCCTGGACGGACAGGTGCTGGCCAAAACCGATACGGATCTGCTGCTGAAAAGGCTGCAATCCGTCACCGATGGAAAGGCGGAATCATGAAACCCGAAGACTTGGCAAGCCTGGCCGACAAGCAACGTGCGATTAACGCCGCCTGCAAGCACCGGATCGGTGTATGCACCGAATCCGGCTGCGTCAGTTCGCAAAGCGATCAGATCGCCGCGAAGTTTAATGAACTCGTCAAGTCGCGCGGCCTGCAGAAAGATGTACGCGTGGTCGGCGTCGGATGCATGGGCCTGTGCGGCAACGGCCCCATGGTGAAAATCGATGACGGCGCCCCGATGTATCAAAACGTCACGCCGGAACATTGTGCGGCGATATTAGACGGTCTTGATTCACCGCTCGGCAATCCGCAACTCCGGCACCTGCTGTGCGACCTGAACCAGCCGTTTTTCCGCAGGCAAAAACTGGTCGTTCGATCGAATTCAGGCCTCATAGATCCGGAAGATATCAACGATTGCATCGCCCATGGGGCCTACGAATCCCTGCTCAAGGTGCTGACGGAGCTAAGCCCGACCGACGTAATCAATCAGATTACCCTCAGCGGCCTGCGGGGAAGGGGCGGCGCCGGATTTCCGACCGGCCTGAAGTGGAGCACGGTCGCCAAAGCCGGCGGCCCGAGCAAATTTGTCATCTGCAACGGCGACGAAGGAGACCCGGGCGCGTTTATGGACCGCAGCGTGATGGAAGGCGATCCGCACCGCGTCATTGAGGGCATGGCGATCGCCGCCTATGCCGTCGGAGCCGACCACGGCGTGATATACGTTCGTGCGGAATACCCGCTGGCGGTCAAACGTCTTACGCGTGCGATCAATCAGGCGATGCGGCATGAATTGCTGGGCAACAGCCTGTTCGGCACGCGTTTCAACTTCAATATTGAAATACGGCTTGGGGCCGGTGCGTTTGTCTGCGGGGAAGAAACCGCGCTGATCGCCAGTGTGGAGGGCAACAGGGGCGTGCCCCGCCCGCGTCCGCCATATCCGGCGAACTCCGGCCTGTACGGCTGCCCCACGCTGATCAATAACGTTGAAACCTACGCCACCATCGCTCCGATCATACGGGAAGGAGCCGCCTGGTTTGCGGCAATCGGTACGGCCAAGAGCAAAGGAACGAAGATTTTTGCCCTCACCGGCGCGGTCCAAAACACCGGTCTGATTGAAGTCCCCATGGGAATCAGCCTGCGCGACATTGTTTTTGATTTGGGCGGCGGCGTGCCGGCGGGAAGAACGTTTAAAGCGATACAGACCGGCGGCCCTTCCGGCGGCTGCATCTGCGGGCAAAACCTCGATATCCCGCTTGATTATGAATCTCTGGCCGCCATCGGCTCCATTATGGGCTCCGGCGGCATGATCGTCATGGACGACACCAGCAACATGGTGGATGTTGCGCGATTCTTCATGGAATTCTGCATGAGCGAAAGTTGCGGCAAGTGCGTTCCGTGCCGGGTGGGAACCTGGCAGATTCACCATCTGCTGGATCGCATTTACAAAGGACACGGGGCTCCCGAAGATCTGGTTTTACTCAAGGAACTCTGCGAAATGGTGAAAGCCACGAGCTTATGCGGGCTCGGGCAGTCCGCGCCCAATCCGGTGCTCAGCACACTGCGGAATTTTGAATCTGATTATCTGGCGCTTATTGAAAAAGGCCGCGCGGACCGCGAAGCGGCGCTTTCCGGGCCGCACGATTCCGGGACAACGGTGCCACTGGAGGTCATTTCATGAACGGCGGAAAACACGCAACAGCGGAATCCATCACGCTTACCATTGATCAGAACGCCATCAGTTGCCGCAACGGCCTTTCGGTGCTGGAAGCGGCCCGTGAACATGGCATCGACATTCCCACGCTCTGCTGGCTGGAAGGTCTTACCCTCTGGGGGGGCTGCCGGCTTTGCATGGTGGAAATAGAAGGTTCTCCCCGGCTCTTTGCGGCCTGTGCGACCCAGTGCACCGAAGGCATGGTCATTCATACACAATCCCCGCGGCTGCACCGCTACCGCCGCACGATCGTGGAAATGCTGCTGGCGGAGCGGAATCATGTGTGCAGTGTCTGCGTCAGCAACGGCCATTGCGAACTTCAGGCCATGGCGCAGCGGCTGGGCGTTGATCACGTGCATCTGCCGTACCGGTTTCCGCGATTGTCCGTGGACAATTCGCATGATTTTTTCCGTCTGGATCATAACCGCTGCATTCTGTGCACGCGTTGCGTGCGCGTGTGTGCTGAAATTGAAGGAGCGCACACCAAGGATGTGAAAGGCCGCGGCATACAGGCCGCGATCATCCATGACCTGGATCAGCCGTGGGTGGAGAGTCAGACGTGCACAAGCTGCGGTAAATGCGTCAATGTGTGCCCCACCGGGGCTTTGACCCACCGCGGAACCGCCATCGGCGAAATGATTAAAAAGCACGAGTTCCTGCCCTATCTCAAGCTTATGCGGGAGGTTCATCAATGACCGCGCCACTGAACAAACCCAAAGTCGCCACAGTCTGGCTGGACGGCTGCTCCGGCTGCCATATGAGCTTTTTGGATCTGGACGAAAGGCTGGTGACCCTCGCGTCATTGGTGGACATTGTGTATTCACCGGTGGTTGATCCGAAGGAATTTCCGCAACATGTGGACCTGACGCTGGTGGAAGGGGCGGTCAGCAGCGAGGAAGATTTCCACAAGGCCAACCTCATCCGGCGGTGCAGCAGCGTTGTGATTGCATTCGGGGATTGCTCCGTCACCGCCAACGTGCCCGGAATGCGCAACACATGGGAACCCCGCGCCCTGCTTGACGCCGCTTATGTTGAAAAGGCCACTTCGCCCGCCGAGGCGGCGAATCGCAAAGCCCGTATTCCACTGAAGGTTGTGCCGCCGCTCCGGGCGCAGGCGGTGCCGCTGCACGAGGTGATTCCCGTGGACGTTTTCATACCCGGCTGTCCGCCGCCGGCGGATGCGATCTGGCAGGTGCTTACGGAACTGCTTGCGGGAAAAACGCCGGATATCTGCGCCGTCACAAGATTTGGACGTTAACCGCGGCCTGCAGCCGCTGCTGATAAAGGATTGTATCGTGGCACAAACCATAACCATCAAGGGCGTCACGCGAATTGAAGGCCATGCGCAAATCACCATTGAACTCAATGACGATGGTTCCGTCCGGGATGCGCAATTTCACGTTACACAATTCCGTGGTTTTGAAAGCTTCGTCCAGGGCAGGCCGCTGCCGGAAATGCCCGGTATCATGGCCCGGATATGCGGTATCTGCCCGGTGAGCCACCTGATGGCATCTTCCAAGGCCTGCGATGATATTCTGGCGGTGGAACTCCCGCCGGCCGCCGTCAAGCTCCGCCGCATTATGAACCTCGCGCAGCTTGTGCAAAGCCACGCGTTGTCCTTCTTCCATCTATCAAGTCCGGATCTGATCTACGGCATGGATTCAAATCCGGCATCACGCAATATATTCAATCTGGCGGCCTCACATCCGGATTTCGCGCTCGACGGCATTATGCTGCGCAAGTTCGGGCAGGAAATCATCGGCCTGCTTGGGGGAAAAAAGATTCACCCGGCCTGGGTCGTGCCGGGCGGCGTCAGCGCTCCGCTCGCCGCCCCGCACCGCGACGCGATTCTGGCTTCGATTCCGGAAGCTCTTGAGCGTATCGGCCGCGGACTGGATCGCTTTCACGCCGTTCAGGACAACTATCCCGCCGAAGCCGACGCATTCGCCAATTTTCCCACGATGTTCGCCGGGTTAAGCAATCCGGACGGCACGCTTGAACATTACGATGGGACGCTGCGGTTTGTCGACGAACATGCCCGGCTGGTGGCTGAACTTTCCGCACCGCGCGAGTATCCCCAATTTATCGGCGAAGCCGTTGAGGATTTCACTTTTCTAAAATTTCCGTACTTTCTTCCCCGTGGTTATCCGGGCGGCATTTACCGCGTCGGGCCGCTGGCGCGTCTGGTGATAGCCGAGCGATGCGGCACGCCGCTTGCGGACCGCGAACTGGGCCTGTTCCGCTCACGTCTGGGCCGGGCCCCGCAAAGCAGCTTTCATTATCATTGGGCCAGACTCATCGAAATCCTCTACGGGATTGAGATGATCCGCCGGCTTCTTGAGGAGCCGGATATTCTTTCCGACCACGTGCGTGCCCGCGCCAGACCCAACCGCTTCGAGGGTGTGGGAATATCCGAAGCACCGCGCGGCACGCTGATTCACCATTACAAAATTGACCGCAACGGCCTGATGACCTGGGCCAACATGATCATCGCCACCGGCCATAATAATCTGGCCATGAATCGCGGCGTCCGGCAGGTCGCGGAGAGGTTTGTGGACGGCCGCAAACTTCGCGAAGGGATGCTCAACCGGGTGGAAGCCGTTATCCGCTGCTTCGACCCGTGTTTAAGCTGTTCCACCCATGCCCTGGGAACCATGCCTCTGCGGATTACGTTGCAAGGTGCCGATGGGGAGGTGTACGATGTACTTACGCGCAACTAGCCGGCTTCAAACGGCCGATTGGAGTCTGCTTTGCATCGGTATCGGCAATTCGCTCCGTGGTGATGACGGGGCCGGACCCGCCGTGGTCCAGCGGCTTCGCTGGAAACTTAACAGCCGGCCGATAGAAGGAGTGGCCACGCGCATTGTCACACAGCTTGCGCCCGAACTTGTCTGCGATCTGGTACGCACGCGGTGCGCCCTGTTCATTGACGCGGACGTCCGGCCACCGCCGGCACGGCTGGCGGTCCACGCGATCCAGGCGGATCCGGTCGTCCCGGCGACCCCGTGCGTCGGACACTATGAAACGCCGGGGCGTCTGCTGGGACTTTGCCGCCGATACTTCGGCGACGCCCCGGATGCTTATGTGCTGGCGCTGGGCGCCCGGGCCTTTGGGTACGGAGATCCGCTGAGCCCCGCGCTTAAAGCTCTTGTCCACAATCTGGCGGAGCAATTGTTTAACGCCCTGATTCATCACCCGGTCGCGCAGCCGTTGCGTTCCTGGAATCCGTGGTCCTCCGCAGTTTCACGCCGCACGTGGGATTCCATGATATCCACTGCGGATAACTGCCTGTTGAAAGGATAATGAAATGAAAGTTGCACAACCATCCCCCACGATGACCATCGACGGCAATCAGGCCGCCGCGAGCGTCGCTTTCCGCACAAGCGAACTCGCCGCCATCTATCCGATCACGCCCTCGAGCACCATGGGAGAACTCGCTGATGAATGGGCGGCGGCAAACCGGGTTACTATCTGGGGCGGCGTGCCGACGATCGTGGAAATGCAGAGCGAAGGCGGCGCAATAGGCGCGGTTCACGGCGGATTGAGCGCCGGGGCGATCTGCACCACATTCACCGCATCGCAGGGATTGCTGCTGATGATCCCCAACATGTATAAAATCGCTGGCGAACTCACCGCTTTTGTCATGCATGTCGCGGCACGCTCGCTTGCCGCGCACGCCCTGTCCATCTTCGGTGATCATTCGGACATCATGGCCTGCCGACAGACAGGCTTCGCGATTTTGGGCGGAACCGGAGTGCAGGAAGCACACGATCTGGCCGCCATCGCCCTGGCCGCCTCCCTTCGCTCGCGTGTTCCTTTTGTGCATTTTTTTGACGGCTTTCGCACATCGCATGAATTGAACCGGGTGGTCATGCTGGATGATGATCAACTCCGCCGGATTATCCCGCAGCAATGGGTGGACGCACATCGTGCCCGCGCCCTGACCCCTGACCATCCGGTATTGCGTGGCACCGCCCAAAATCCCGACACCTTTTTCCAGGCACGGGAGGCGATCAACGGCTTTTACATTGCCCTGGAAACAATTGTCCCCGAAGAAATGCAGCGGTTCGCCCAGATCACCGGACGATCCTACGCACCCTATGAATATGTCGGACATTCCGATCCGGAGCGGGTGGTTGTGCTGATGGGAAGCGGGGCGGCCACTGCCGCCCAGACCGTCCGCAATCTGGCGGTGCGCGGTGAAAAAGTCGGATGCGTGATCGTGCGGCTTTATCGACCGTTTATCGCCGCCCAATTTGCCGCGGCGCTGCCGGCTTCGGTCCGCCGCATCGCCGTTCTGGACCGCACAAAGGAACCCGGTGCGGTGGGAGAACCGCTGTATCAGGATGTCTGTGCGGCGCTTCTGGAAATCCGGCAAACCGGCGAAACCCAAACGGCCGCCATGCCCATCGTCATCGGCGGCCGATATGGTTTGTCCAGCAAGGAATTCACACCGGCCATGGTCAAAGCGGTCTTCGATGAACTGCAGCGCCCCGCGCCGCGCCGCAGGTTCACGGTCGGTATCAACGATGATCTTACCCATCTGTCGCTTCCGGTTGATCCCGACTTTGACATCGAATCACCCCGGACGGTCAAGGCGATATTTTTTGGTTTAGGATCGGATGGCACGGTGGGGGCCAATAAGAATTCAATCAAGATTATCGGCGACGAAACACAACTGCATGCCCAGGGCTATTTTGTCTACGATTCCAAAAAATCCGGCGCCATGACCATTTCACATCTTCGCTTCGGGCCGGAACCCATTGAGGCCCCATATCTGATCCGCCGGGCTGATTTTATCGCCTGCCATCAGTTTGAATTTCTGGAAAAGATGGACGTGCTGGAAGCCGCCGCGGAGGGCGGGGTGTTTTTGCTCAACGCGCCGTTGCCGCCGGAACAGGTGTGGGCCGCGATCCCCCGGGAAATCCAACAGACAATCATTGACCGCAAACTCACGGTTTTCACCATTGATGCGGCCGCTGTAGCGCGCGAGGTTGGCATGGGCAGCCGTATCAATACCATCATGCAAACCTGCTTCTTCGCGATTTCCGGCGTCATGCCGCGTGACCAGGCGATTGCCGCCATTAAACATGCCATTGAAAAAACCTACGCGCGGCGCGGCGCGGAAATAGTCTCCCGCAATTTTCAGGCGGTGGACCGCACACTGTCCAATCTGCATGCCATTCCGACACCGCAGACCGCGGATTCATTGATCCATCAAACCGGATTCGATTCCCCGGAAATGGATGACTTCGCCCGGCGCGTCCAGAGCGTCATGATGGCTGGAAAAGGGGATTTGCTCCCGGTGAGCGCATTTCCCGTGGATGGTACATGGCCGACCGGCACAACAAAATGGGAAAAACGCAATATCGCGTCGGAAATTCCGGTCTGGCAGCCCCATATCTGTATTCAATGCAACAAATGCACATTCGTCTGTCCTCATGCCGCCATCCGTGCCAAGGTATTCGATCCGGCCGTCCAGACCGCCGCTCCGGACGGCTTTCTATCCATGCCGTACAAAGCGCCCGATCTTCGCGGCATGCAATACACACTGCAGGTGGCGCCGGAGGACTGCACCGGTTGCGGACTGTGCGTTCAGGTCTGTCCGTCCAAAGACCGCCAGAATCCAAAAAACAAGGCGATCCAGATGCAACCACAGCGGCCGCTGCGTCACAGGCAGGCCGTTCACTACAAGCATTTTCTCGCTATTCCCGAGCTGGACCGTACCCGCATCACCCGGCTGGATGCCAAATCCAGCCAGTTCATGCAGCCGCTGTTTGAATACTCCGGAGCCTGTGCCGGCTGCGGTGAAACACCTTATATCAAGCTTCTCACGCAACTGTTTGGGGACCGGCTGATTATCGCCAATGCCACCGGCTGTTCATCCATCTATGGAGGCAATCTGCCCACCACTCCCTACACCAAAAACAGCGACGGCCGCGGACCGGCCTGGAGCAATTCGCTGTTCGAAGATAATGCGGAATTCGGCCTTGGCATGCGCCTTGGAGTCCTAGAGAACGGCCGCAACGCCCGGCGTCTGCTTGCCGCCATGACCGCGCGTTTGGGTGACACACTGGTAAATGAACTGCTGGACAGTCCCCAGCAAACCGAAGAGCAGATCGCCCGGCAGCGGCAGCGCGTCGTCGCCTTGCGCACGGCTCTTAAATCCGTGGATGATCCCCGCGCCCGGGTCCTGGCGGATCTCGCGGATTATCTGGTTCACAAAATAATCTGGATCATCGGCGGGGATGGATGGGCCTATGATATCGACTACGGCGGTCTTGATCATGTCCTGAGCCTGCCGTATGACGTCAATGTGCTGGTGCTGGATACCGAAGTTTATTCCAATACCGGCGGACAGAGCTCAAAAAGCACTCCGATCGGTGCGGCCGCCAAATTCGCCGCGGCAGGAAAGTCCTCCTCTAAAAAGGACCTGGGCCTGATGGCCATGAGTTACCGCCATGCCTATGTCGCCAGTGTTGCCATGGGCGCCGGCGATAACCAGACCGTCAAAGCCATCACGGAGGCTGCAACCTATGCCGGACCGTCCCTGGTCATTGCCTATAGCCATTGCATTGCGCATGGCTATGACCTGCGCATGGGCCTGGAGCAGCAGAAAATGGCCGTTGACAGCGGTATCTGGCCGCTGTATCGCTACGATCCGCGGCTTGTGGAGCTGGGCAAGCCACCCCTGCAGCTCGATTCCGCCGCGCCACGCGCATCTGTTCGGGACTATATGCGCAATGAAACCCGATTTGCGATGGTGGAAAAGATCAATTCCGAACGATTTCATACGCTCTCGGAGCAGGCGGTATGCGATGCCGGCCGCCGCGTCGCTTTGTATACCGAACTTTCGCGAATAGTTCTGCCGCTCTCGACGGACTCGTCGGCCGCCACCAACGGCCGCAAGGCCGCACCCGCTCCGGCTCCGGCGGATCCAGCGTGACAATGTCGTCGCTTTTTTTCGAGGAGTGCTGTTTATGACCGACCTTTCCACGACATATATGGGCTTTAACCTGGACAATCCGCTGATTCCCGGCGCCTCACCCATGCTAAACGATATGGACATGGTGCGGCGTCTGGAAGATGCGGGGGCGCCCCTGATGATCATGCATTCCATGTTTGAAGAGCAGTTGATCAAAGAGCAGGTTTCACTCAATTGGGCGATGGAACATGCCGACTACTCCAATTTCGAGGCCGGAACGTTTCTTCCCCGACCGGAGGAATTCCGCCTCGGCCCGGATGAATACCTGCGGCAGATATGGAAAATAAAATCCGCGGTCAGCGTACCGGTTATCGCATCGCTCAACGGCCGTTCCCCCGGCGGCTGGATCAGTTATGCCCGCATGATTCAGGAGGCCGGCGCCGACGGCATCGAGTTGAATCTTTACGACATGCCGGTGGATCCGCACCGCACATCCGCCCGACTGGAATCGGATCAATTGGACACCATTCGCGCCGTACGGGAGGCGGTCAGCATTCCATTGGCGGTCAAACTCTCGCCGTTTTACTCCTCACCGGTTAATTTTGCGCGCCGTGCCGCACAAAGCGGTGTGAACGCCCTGGTGATATTCAACCGCTTCTACCAGTCCGATATTGATATTGAAGAGCTTGCGCCTACCCGTTCCCTTGCGTTATCCACCTCCGCTGAACTGCCGCTGCGCCTCCGCTGGACTGCCGCAATGTACGGTCATGTGCAGGCGGATATCGCGATAACCGGCGGCGTCCACGATGGCCGCGATGTTATTCGCGCCCTGATGTGCGGCGCCCAGGCCGTTCAAATGGTTTCCGCCCTGCTGAAGGCCGGTCCGCGGCATTTGGCCGCAGTTCGCTCCCAGATATCCGACTGGATGCAGGAGCACGACTACCAGTCCTTGCGCGAATTACTGGGTGTGATGAGCCTGCAGCGCATGCCGCGACCGGAACTGTTTGAACGCGGCAATTACATTCATATTCTGCAAAGCTGGTCCGGCGAATAATCGGCGCGGTCTGTGAAGGCGACTCGCACATGCATGAATTATCCATAGCCCAGTCAATCCTGGATTTGCTCCAGCCGCAGCTTCCGCCGTTCGCGGTTCTTCAGTCGGTGAATCTGCGCATCGGTGAATTGACCGGAGTGGATGCCGATTCCCTGGATTTTGCGTGGCGGGCCGTGCTTTCGGCCGCCGGAATGCCTTCAGCACAATTGAATATTCAGATCGTACCGTGGCACGTGCGGTGCGGTGCGTGTGGGCATCAGTGGCGGCCCAATCGTGCCGACACAACATCCCTGGTTTGCAAATGCGGGGCCGGACCCGTGCTTGCCATTGCGGGCCGCGAACTGGAAGTGATCGATTGTCATGTGGAAATACCCGACAATCCCGATGCGGCAGGCGTGCCGGCCGCGGCAATGACAGAATGAGGTGGTTTATGAAAATCCCGGTGGTTGAAAATGTACTCAAACTCAATGACGAAATTGCCCGGCAGAATCGCCTGGCATTTGAAGCCGCGGGCGTTTACGTGGTGGACCTTATCGGAGCGCCGGGCTGCGGAAAAACCGCGCTGCTGGAAGCGACACTCCAGAAACTCGGCGGCATCCTGGAAATCGGCGTGATTGCCGGCGACCCCGCCACCTCCCGCGACGCCGAACGCCTGGCCGGATACTGCGACAATATTGTTCAAATAAACACCGGCAACGGCTGTCACCTGGATGCCAATCAGGTGCGTCAGGCCATGGGACGGCTGGACATTGCGTCACTGGATCTGCTGTTTATTGAAAACGTCGGTAATCTCATCTGTCCGGTTGGTTTTGATCTTGGCCAGCATAGCAAAGTCGGGATGTTCAGCGTTTGCCAGGGTGCGGACAAGGCGGCAAAGCATCCGTACCTGCCGCTGGTCGCCGCCGCCATCCTGCTGAACAAAATTGATCTGCTGGCTCATGTGCCTTTCGATCTGCAGCAGTTCCGTGCGGATTTAAAAAGAATAAATGCCGCCGCTCCACTGCTGGAAATTTCCGTAATCCAGAATCAGATCGCGCCATGGCTTAACTGGCTTACCCACGCCTGCACAGGACGGGGTGAACATCGTGCGCCGGAATATCAGCCCGGTGTCGCTGAGTCATAAGCATACG
>JAKBBN010000034.1 GCA_021808485.1 Planctomycetota bacterium
ATGCTCGACGCCGATGTGGCAGCCGCCAGCCCGTCGAGCGTTTATCGTGTGCTCAAGAAAAAAGGCCGGATCGACCGCTCCAACGCCAAGCCCTCCCAAAAGGGAACCGGCTTTCAGCAGCCGCTTGTCGCCTTCGTTCGTGTGCCGTCCGAATCTGGTGTTTCCCCGCACGGCCTATTTCATTCCAGCCTTCCCATGCACGCTGCGTTGGATGCCAGCCATCAATGGTTCGCCCGGACGCCCATTGTAGTGCGGCTACATAACGGCGTGGTCAGGGCCGAGGCGATCGGCCGCCGGGCAATGAATTCAGCGTGGCTCGTGCCGCGCTAATGGGGAGCCTTCTTTTTCCAGTAATTCCGGCGCTGCAGGCCGACCGGGCCGGGTAACCCTGCCGGGTGGAATCCACCGGCAATGGCCCGGAGTCAGCCGGCACTGCGGCACTGCGTGTCGTCTGGAAAGGTTCAGGTGGGTTAATTAGGCGTTTTATGACAGAAAACCAGTGGTTGGTTTTGAACAGCTGAATTGCGCCTTTTGGAGGCTGGTTTTGCAGCACCCCGTGCACAAACTGTCGCCCCCAGCCAGCCTGTTCTGGCGGGCATTGGATTTCCGGACGGTTGCCAAGCGGCCGGTAATGCCGACAATAAGAACGCTGCGCCAGGCAGCCCGGGTGGCGGAACGGCAGACGCTCAGGATTTAAAATCCTGTGACCCTTTCGGGTCGTGCGGGTTCGATTCCCGCCCCGGGCAATACACGTTTGCAATCAGAAGCTTTACGTATCACGCAGCCCGCGATAAATCCGATCGGCCGGGTGGGTGTTTCAGTCCGGCTGATCGGCCGAGTCGTTCAGGGGATGTCCAAGTACCGTACCGGCCTGTGCACGGAAAGTAGTTTGTAATTGGATGCGAGGCGATAGAACTCCTCTATTCCCTGCCGGCTCGCCGGCTTTACCTGGTAGTCCAGATAATGCCGGTAGTACCGATGCAAAAGATCCGGCGGCCAACCTTTCGCCGCCGCATATTTGGCCACCAGTTCATCGGTCATCGTGTCACCGGTCTTCCGCGCGTCCGCAAGTTGTTGCGCCAGATTGATATCCGGGCGGCCTGCCGGCATCATCCACATCGCAAATACGAACGGCAGGCCCGTATTTCTGGACCATTGATCTCCCAGGTCAAGCTGCCAAGGATAAAGTCCAGGCGGAGGCGCCGCATTAATCACCTTGTCCCCGATCAACAGTACGGATTCCATGGCGTCCCAATTGGGGAAATCCGCAGTCGGCAAGGCATGGATATCCGGCCCGGTATTGTGAAACTCCCGCAGCACCACCTGCGCCAGTATCACGCTGGTATGACTGTCCGTGTCGGCATATAGACGGGTTATTTCCTGCGGTGGAACCCGCGAAAAAATGCGCACCGTCAGCGTGTGGCCGTGGCAGCCGATGCATCCCGCCGGCACCAGCACAAGTTCCGTCGGGCAGGTCTGGTAATCCACGATCGGCAGCAGCG
This sequence comes from Planctomycetota bacterium, assembly GCA_021808485.1. Taxonomy (GTDB): domain Bacteria; phylum Planctomycetota; class Phycisphaerae; order WQYP01; family WQYP01; genus JAJYPG01. Next base: position 1,503 of record JAKBBN010000034.1, read on the forward strand.
CCGTATCAACATCCCCGCGGGTCAGCAGTTCGCCCAGGGCGGAAGGCACGGCGAACCGGACATGTATTCCCGGGTGGTTCAGCAGCGGCTCGATCAGTGGTTTGGAATTCAGGTAGGATACACATCCCACGCCGCGGGTGATGGATTTCCGGATTTCCGTCATATCAGCGTGCTCCGATTAACCGATGTATTTTAGCATCGCGAAAGCGGACATGCCACACCTTGCCTGAATATAGTTAGGAGGCTTACAATACAGGCATGGCTGAACCGATTATCTACCTGCGGGAAACGCCGCGCGATCCGGTGGTTCGCAATCTGCTGCCGGATTATCCCCATGCGGATCTACGGGATGTGGAATGCTACCTCCTGCTGTTGCGTGTTGTGCACGAAATGGTGGGCCGTGTGGAACGTCAACTGGCGGCGCGCGGCATCTCCCGCGGCCGTCTGGCCGTTCTGATGATCCTGCGTCTCCGGGCCGCCGGTCTGAATGCCGCCGCCCTGGCGCATCACTGCGGCGTAACCCGCGCTACCATGACCGGCCTGTTAAGCGGTCTGGGGAAGGCGGGGCTCGTAAGCTTTGCCGCGCACAGCACGGACGGCCGCATGCGGCGTGTCGGTATCACCGGGAAAGGGCGCAGGGTGCTGGCCGGGATCCTGCCGGATTATTATGCACTGTTGTGGTCGTTTACCCGGCGTGTGCAGCGAAAGGAACTCGCGCAGCTTAACGGCTCGCTTGCCCGGCTGCTCCATGAATTGACCCAAACACAGCGAGACAACGCCGTGACCGGTCCGGGGTCCAGGTCCGCGGGCATCCCGGCCGCAAAACGGCGCGGTAAACTATCATCGCGACCGCCCGCTTATGGCCGGCGGTCTGAAAGCAGGGGATTGCGGTCGTGAGTGCAACTGCGGGCAAGCAGGCTGTGAGCCGTGGCGCTGTCTGGGTGCCGCGCGCCAACCCATGGCTGATAGCCGTATCGGTCATGCTGGGCACATTTATGGAAGTGATGGACACTTCCATCGCCAATGTCGCCTTGCCGCATATTGCGGGCTCCATGTCCATTACCCCCCATCAGGCAACGTGGGTTTTAACCAGTTATCTGATTTCAAACGCCATCGTTCTCACGGCTACGGGCTGGCTCAGCAGGCAATTCGGCCGCAAGCGGTTTTTGCTCTCGTGCATAGTGATTTTTATTGTTGCGTCGCTGGCTTGCGGGCTGGCGCCCAATATCGGGCTTCTGATTATGGCGCTGGTGGTGCAGGGAATCGGCGGCGGCGCCCTGCAACCCTGCGCGCAATCCATTCTGCTGGAAAGCTTTCCGGTGGAAAAGCGAAGCTCGGCCATGGCGTTTTACACCTTCGGCGTGGTTTTCGCCCCGGTCATCGGTCCCACGCTTGGCGGATGGATTACCGATTCATTCAGCTGGCGATGGATATTTTTTATCAATATACCGATTGGAATTCTCGCCTTCATGATGATTGATGCATTTGTGGAAGACCCTCCCTATATTCGCAATGCAGTCAAAACCAAAATTGATCTCATCGGTTTTGGCCTTCTGTCCACATGGGTTGCCTGCCTGCAGGTGGTTTTGGACAAGGGGCAGGATGCAGACTGGTTCAGTTCACCTTTAATCTGCACATTGTCGGTTATCGCCGTGATCGGATTCCTGGCTTTCATCGCATGGGAACTTACGGCCGCCGAGCCGCTGGTGGATTTGCGCGTGCTGATAGATAAAAACTTTGCCGCCGGTACCATGATCATGACCGTTGTCGCCATGGTTCTTTACAGTACGACTGCGCTCCTGCCCTTGTTTTTACAGACGCTCATGGGTTATCCGGCGCTGCAAAGCGGCCTGGCGGTGAGTCCTCGCGGCATTGGATCGGTGGCGGGAATTCTGCTGGCCGGCCGGATGCTCGGCATTATTGATGCGCGGCTCTTTATGATACTGGCTCTGGCCGCGCTAAGCTGGTCCAGCGCGCTATTGGGGAACCTTACGCTGCAGGTGGGTATGTTCACCGTTACCTGGCCGATTATCATCAACGGTTTTGCCACAAGCCTGCTGTTTATCCCGCTGACCACCACAACCATGGGTACACTGCGCAATGAACAGATCGGCAACGGCAGCAGTATTTACAATTTAATGCGGAACATGGGCGGAGCCATCGGCATTTCCATTACGACAACCATGCTGGCCCGCACCAGCCAGGCCCGGCAGAGCCTGCTGGTTGCCTCCGCCACGCCGACAGATCCGCGCTGGCGACACACGATCAATCGTCTGCAGGCGATGCTGGCCCACACCGGCCCGGCGGCGACCGTTCACCGGCAAAGCCTGGCACTGGCCTATGAAATGGTGCAGAAGCAGGCTTCCTTGTGGGCGTTTGTGGATGACTTCCGCCTGCTGGCCGTTCTCTGCGCATGCTGCATTCCGCTTATTTTCCTCCTTAATCCCCCCCACCGCAAACCGGCGAAATAACCCCCCGCGCCCGTGCAACCGCCGCAATTCTATTTGGACCGGCGGATTCCCGGCGGACCGGCGTAAAACAGCGGCATAAGCGCGCCGGCGCCGCGATAATAATACCCCGGCCCGCCCCGCCGGAATAAACGCGTCTGCAATCCCTGGGTTTCCGCAACCTCCACCGGGTAATTGTTGTTGTTCGTCATCGCCCCTTCCACATATACCAGGGATGCGCGCGAGTCGCTTATCCGCCACATGGCCGCCGCCTGCGGACTCCCGGCCCAGCTTGGATAAATATAAGCGCCCAGCACCGCCAATTTTGAATGGTTGGATATATCCGCGACAATGGGTCGGCCTTCCGTTTTCAGCCCGCATATCCAGAACTGCGCATTGTTGCAGCGAATAAGCGTGCCTTCGGATTCAGGATTGTATTGCCACGCCCATGCCTTTTGTCCGTGGGAAAGGATGAGGCCGCCGGACGTCGTCACATCCTGAATAAACAGCGGGCCGCTGCCGTTGCGGGCGGTTTTGTAAAGCGTCGCGTCGGCCATCAGATGCTTCAGGATCAGGGCGGATTTTGTCTGGTTGCGGAACCAGACAAATTGCATGGGGTACGACACGTTCGCCTTCCACGGCGTCATCCAGAAACGCTCAAAGACCAGTGCCTTGTGCGCAAGGCGCCGGATTAGAAATACCGGATTCTTTGTGCGCCGCAACGGCGAAGCCACGGTCAAATTGGATTCCAGACCTATCACCCGGCGCACCGAACCATGAATAATGATCGTATGCCGGATTGTGTACGTTCCCTGCGGCCGCCCGCCCGGAAAATAAACCGTCGATTTGTGTTCCCGGGCGGCCCGATCAAATGCCGCCTGAATAGCCGCCGTGGAACCTGTTTTCGCATGAATTCGCACGGCGACCCAACGGTTTGGCGCCGCCCACGGTATGGCCGGTGGGTCTTTTACCGCAACATTCAGCATATGCGGCTTGTTTCCAAACAGTGATCGCCCCGGCCGGGAAAGATACAATTTGACATGATTCGCACGCAATCGCCGGATCGCGCCGAATGTCAGGCTTTGCGGGCTGGTCGTATTCATGTTGTGCACCATGTCACGGTAACCCTGCTGTCGAACGTTATGCAAAATCAACATGGCACGGTTGATAATCGCCGGCCGGGCGGCACTCCCGCCCAGGAACCGCGAATGGTAAACCGCGATCTGCGCCAGATGGTCCAGTACATTGATGACCGGCACACTGTTGTAACTCACGAGGCGACGAATGGTGACCGGTTCATTTTCATCCTCAATTCCGCAGATGTGCTGTTTGATCAGCGTAATACGGTCAAACACCATGGAATAGTCATACTGGCTGATATAAATGCCGATGTTAAAGCCGCGCACCGTGAGGTTTTGAATCAATCCCGGCCCCGGCCAGCGCCGGTCCAGGTCCAGCCCCGTCGCCCCTGCGCCGTCTTTTGCGCCGCTGGCAATGGTCACGTTAAACAGACCGCCCTGATTGTTGTTAATGAACTCCAGGCCCGTTGCGCCGGGATTCCCCCTGCCGGTGTTGATTGTCATATTGAACACCGCATTATGAAATGCCTGTCCGGTGGACTGCCCGTCAAAAAAACTCAGCACCGGTTCAGGATGCGCCGGGTCCGCAAACGCCGGACTATGATCCGCGAGGCGCAAAATAGTGGCTTGTTCGCTCTGGCCCTGAAACACCAGTTGCTTGCATTTCGCCAGATCCTTGCCCAGTGTAAGCGGTCGGGATACCAGATAGGTGCCGTTGGGAAAATAGAGAATACGAAATTTGCCTTCGTTGTCATCGATCGCCCGTTGTATGGCGGCGGTGTCATCGGTTTTGCCGTTTCCGCTCGCCCCATAGCGGACCGCCACATTCACCACGCCTGAATGCGGCGGAAAAATGATGTTCTCCGTCGGCGTTTGCCCCGCGATTTCCGCGGCCGGTCCGGTGAAAAGGGCAAAGCACAGCAAGGCGCCGGCGGTGACGATTGTTAATTTCACGAAATTCTCCGTTTGCGGCGAGTCGGCGGCACGTGCCGCAGGTTTGCGCGTCTAATGGGCAACGCCCGGCAAACCGTTTTATTTCCCTTTCATTCCGCGGCAAGCACACGTTACAAGACTGCCGCGGTCTGCTAAATTAATCACCAATGAAAAGTCAGAATCCTGCATTGGACTGGTCAACATATCTGGCGGCGCGATGGGCAAGCATGATGCTGGGCCTGTTCCCGGTGAACGCGAATTTACGCACGGCGCGGGCCTTCGGATCCCTGTTGTGGGCGGTGGACCGCAAACACAGGGATCGCGCACTGGAAAATCTCGCCTTGAGCCTGCCGGAACTCGACAAATCGCGGCTGCAGGCGGTCGGTCGGAGATCTATTCAACATTTCTGCGAATTGGCGATGGATGTCATTTTCTCCACGCGCATCATCAACATCCAGACCTATCACCGGTATGTGCACCTGAACGAACTTGCCGAAGGACTCAATGTGCTTCTGACCGGTCGCGGTGCAATTATGCTCACCGGGCATTACGGTAACTGGGAGATACTTGGTTACACACTCGCAACGCTCGGGTTCAAGTCCTACAGCATCGCCCGGCCCATTGATAATCCGCATTTTGATTCCTGGCTGCTTGATGTGCGGGAAAAAAAAGGGCAGGTAATTCTTTCCAAACGCGGCGTGACCACCACCGCCCAGCAGGTGCTCGCATCCAACGGCGTGCTGTCGATCATCGCCGATCAGGACGCGGGTCGAAAAGGCATGTTCGTGCCTTTTTTCGGCCGGCTGGCCAGTACCTATAAGAGTATTGGGTTGCTCGCAATGCAGTTCAATGTGCCGGTGATTATTGGCTATGCACGGCGGCGCGGCGACCGGTTTGAATTTGATGTCGGCATTTCCGATGTTATTTATCCCGAAGACTGGCAAAATCAACCGGATGAACTTTATTACATAACCGCACGCTATACCAAAGCGATTGAGACATTCGTCCGCGAAGACCCTTCCCAATATCTTTGGATTCACCGCCGCTGGAAAACCCGCCCGCGCAATGAGGCGGGTTGACCGGTGCGTAAAATCCTGGAAGTTGAGCTTGCCGAACATTTGCCGGGCCCAAGTTCCGGAATTACACTGCGGATTCAGGAATGGCTGTTGCGGCCGATGGAAAATGAACAATGCGGAGAACCGATATGCGTACCCCAGTCCGCCGAACCGGGTTATTGAAATGCGGCCGTCCAGCTGCCGGGGCCTTTATTATGTCCGCCCTTGCGGCGGCTTTACCGGCCGCCGCGCTGACCGCCGCACAGCCTTTTGGCGCGCCGCAAGTCCGCATCGGCCGCGGAACAGGCTACAGCGTCCAGTTTGCAGGCCATGGCATGATATTCGGCGGCACGCTGCCGTCGCCTGTGCGGCATGTGACGCGCACCAACGGCAAAGACTCCCTCGGGGCCTACCAACTTACCACGTTTCAGTGGACGGTTGACCACACCCGGCTGACCGGTTCCATCCGGGCGTATACTCATCGCTCCTGTGTGCTGTTTTCCGTAAAGACCGCCGGGCGGTTGCCGGCCTCCGCGGCCGTGTTCCCGCAGCTGTCGCGGCTGCCGAAAATGCCGCTGCACATGAGCTATGCCAATCATGTCTTTTCGCCGCACACTTTTTCCCTGGCGCATACCGCCACCCCGTGGATTTCCTTCAGCCCCGCCGGCCGAACATGGATCATGTCCCCGGCGTCAAAATTTATGGTGTCACGCATGAGCGGTGACGGCATAAAAATGGCCGCTGATGCGCTTAATTCCGGCATCAAGCGCGTACCGCCCGGTTTTACACACCGTACCATTTTAGTTGCCGGACAGGGCATCGAAAGAACCTTGGATGCCTGGGGCCGGGATCTGAACGGAATCCAAAATGTCCGCCGGCCGGGAAATCAGGCGGATGTGTTTCTGAAATACTTCGGCTATTGGACGGATAACGGCGCCACCTATTACTACAACTATCAGAAATCTCTCGGCTATGCCGGCACTCTGCGGAAAGTTTACAATTATTTCCGGGCCCATCTGGTCCCCCTGCATTACATGCAGCTCGACAGCTGGTGGTATCCCAAGTCCGACCATTATTTCAACGGCAGCAAACTGCGGCCGATGAACGGCCGCCTGCCGGCGCAAAGCTGGAATGTGTATGGCGGCATCTATCGATACCACGCCGCCAAAGAACTGTTTCCGCATGGTCTGGCGGCATTTGACCGCAGCATCGGCGGCATTCCGCTTGGGGTGCACTGCCGCTGGATCGCCCATCGCAGTCCATACCATGCGCAATACAAGATCAGCGGGGTCGCGGCGGTGGACCCGCGCTATTGGCGCCATGTGGCGGGTTATCTGCGGAACAGCGGCGTAAAACTGTTCGAACATGATTGGCTCAATGACATCTACAAAGAATCACCTCAATTCGGCAGCACCCTTTGGGCGGGTGACGCATTCACCAATTCAATGGCCGCGGCCATGGCCGCCAACGGCATTGACATGCAGTACTGCATGCCCACCGCCCGGTTTTTTTTACAAGGCTCGCGATATCCGAACCTCACATCAATCCGTGTATGTGACGACCATTTTATGCCCGCGCGCTGGAACGCCGAGTTGTATACTGCGGCCTATGCCCGCGCGCTGGGCATCTGGCCGTGGGTGGACGTATTCAACAGCCCGCAGACAGGCAACATGCTTCTGGCGGTGCTTTCCGGCGGGCCTGTGGGCGTGGGAGATCCAATCGGCAAGTCTTCGCGCCGCAATATTTTGCGGGCGGTGTTGCCCGATGGTCTGATTGTAAAACCCAATCGGCCCATGGTCGTAACCGATCGAACAATTGTCAACGATGCCGCCGGACGGCGCCTGCCGTTGGTTGCACGCACTTTTTCCGATGCCGGTGTGCGCGTGCATTATCTGTTTGTGTACCGCCGAAAAATGGACAAAGCGGAATTTTCCTTCACCGCGCCGCGGAGCGCCGGTGCGGTTAGCTATATCTACAACTGGTTTAAGCGAACCGGCTGGCTGGTGCCGACGGGCGGCACTGTCGACGGCCGCCTGAAAAAAGGCGGCTGGAAATATTTTGTAGCTTCCCCGCTTTTGCCCTGTGGTATTGCGCTGCTCGGAGACACTTCGCGATTTGTCAGCATGGGAGCGGACCGCATTACTTCCGTTCATGCCGGCAAACGGTCCGTACGGTTGGCAATTCATGTTGCGCCGCAGGAAACCAGTGTGACCGTCAGCGGGTACGCCCGGCACAGGCCGCGCGTCACCGCGCTGAAAATGTGCAGGGTATTCTCCGAAAAATTTAATCCGCGAACCGGCCTGTTTCATATTCGCCTGACACGGTTTTTTATTCCCGGTATCCAGCGGCCGGGCTCCCCCGCGGCGGCCGGCCCGGCCCACTTTGCACATACCCGGGGTGCACCGCAAATGAAGCTCACACTCGCCGCCGACTGATACCTTCCCCCGGGGCTCCATCGCGCCCTGAAGGATGGATAAAAATTTGCCCAAACCGGCTCCTTGGGCCAGGACCAGCCGCACCCGTGCCTATGCGCGTCCGGACGGGATGCCATCGGCCCAAGCTGAAACCAGTGATTTACATATTTTGGGAGAAATTGGTATGCAACGCTTTGAGATTATTGCGATTGCGGCCGCGGCGGTCGCCTTTGGCGCCCCCGTCGGCTCGGCAACCATATTGAATTGACTCCGGTACGTTATACGCTATAGGCGACGGCGCTGCACCGCTTACCATGAATTCCGACTACGGTCTGGTTACCCCCGGCTTTTTACCGGTCGGATATCTTCAATCTTCCGTACAAACGCCTGAACCGGGCGCATGGGCATTTATTCTGGCCGGCATGGTCGGCTTGGCACTGTTGCCGCGCTTCCGGCGAAAAGCCTGAGGGTGATTGTTTTCCATAATTGCCTAATCCGTCGAGTCTTGCGCCAGGTCGGCGGGCGGGTGATCATCGTTAAGCTCACAGGGCCGCGGCGCGGGCAATGGAACAACTCCAGATAATTACAGGCATACCCTGCAATGCCCCCGCTTACCTTGGCACTCTTGCCTTATCCAATAAATCGTTTATGATTTTGGTGTCATACACTGGTGTATTGGTTCGACATAATTCTTGTGTCGGCCCTGTAATTGAGATTGAAGGACTACGACCATGAGCTTAACCAAGGATTTCAAGGACTTCGCGTTTAAGGGAAACCTCATTGATCTTGCCGTTGGGTTTGTCATTGGCGGCGCTTTCAGCGGCATAGTTACCGCCATGGTCAACGACATTATTATGCCGGCCATCAGCCTTGTTACTCCAAATCAGGGCTATACCAAATGGGCTCTGGCCGGTGGAAAAATCAAAATCGGCCTCTTCCTTGCCGCGGTCCTTAACTTCTTTATTGTCGCGATTTCTTTGTTTCTTCTGGTGGTGATCATCATCGGTCAAATCAAAAAATTTACTTCCAAGCCGGCGCCGGTTGCCGCCCCCACTACCAAGGCCTGCCCCTATTGCCTTTCCAATATTCCGTTGGCGGCCACAAAATGCGCACAGTGTACCTCCACCCTGCCGGCGCCGGCATAATTCCGAATGGTCCTGCCGCCGCTCTGTGGTTTATGGGTGCAACGATGGCTTGCCCGCAGGCGTCCGGCCCGCTGCCTGCCGCAAAAACGCCAGCATCTGACTTTTGTCCATGAAATTGCCGGCCGTTAATACTTCGCCATGCGTGTTGATAACCAATACCGATGGCAACAGGTTAACCATGAAATTGTGCGATAATAGTTTTCCCTCCTGAGTGTCAACATCAACGGAAAGCGGAATAAATGAAGCCGCTACCAATGCCCCCACCCGTGGGCTGGTCCACACTTCCCGTTGCATGCGGCGGCACGGAAGGCACCAATCCGCGTGAAAATCCGCCAGGATCAGGCGATGCTGTTCTTTGGCCCGCAGCATGGCCGTGTGCATGTTGTTTATCCACGCAACCTGCGATTTTGCCGGTGCAGCGCCGTCAAACACCCGAATCGTCCGCCAGATGGATCGCCATTGCACCAGGCCTACGCTCGCCAATATGAAAAAAAACAGGAGTAGCGGTCCGCCCCGGTATCGGCGGCCGCGGTCGGAATGGCGCGCCGCTTTGCCCCCATTTTCAACCGCGTTGTCCACCGGAACGCTTGTGGGCGTCGGCCGCTTTGCGGGATCAATTTCATCAGGTTGTTGAACCATCAACCGCTCGCATTTCGCCGTCACAAAGCCGCCGGGCGCAAAATGGATTCCGCCGCCCGGCCGGACGCTTCCCGTGCATCCGTCGGTGCGGACGGCCGGTTATTTCAGGCGGATGGACATACCCTTCGCCTGCAGCCGGGGAGTCAAATGGTGCGTCCGATCGGCCGGCGTGACCCAGGCGACTTTCTTTACGGTTTTGGCCTTGGTGTTTTCCGCCTTGATATGGTTGCCCCAGCCCACAATGATCGTAGAACCGATCAAAAGGCAAAGTCCCAGTGTGATCCACGCATGGGTGCGTTTGCTTGTCCCTTTCCATTCATGCAGGAATATGCCCCATAGCGTGGCAAAAATAATGATACTGGCCATGTGCAGTGTCCAGCCGGAAAACTTCAATTTAAGCGGCATCTTGGTCTGGCCCATGGTGTAAAAAAAGAACTGCAGGTACCACAGCGTGCCGGCCAGCGCACAGAACAGATAATTCAGCGGTAGCGGCGACGGGTTGGGAATCGCCGCGGCGGCGGAACCGTTCGCGGGCGCTGCATAACCCGGTCCATCCACACCGGTAATTATGCCCAGCTCTTCCGGCTCCGCCTTCGGCACCAGATATTCCTTGCCGCTTCTATTTTTTATATGCAGAAGCAGGCACCAGATAAAATTCGTGGTAAAGCCGCCCAGCAGGATAACGATCAGCGTCGGCAATCCGTGCCACATGGGCGAGCCGCCCTCCTTCGCCAGAAGTTTACCCGTCAGCACATTAATTGAGTGGCCGGCCGTCAGCGCAAAGTTAAAACAGGCGCTCATAATGCCGGAAAAAGTGGCTACGGCAAAGCCCAGCGGAAAGTTAAACTCGCGAACCGTCGCGGTTTTCGCTTCCCCGGTCAATTCCTTTTCCTTGGACATGCCCGCGATTCCGCTCACACCAATGCCCATCAGGCACACGAATACACCGGATAACGTCACGAGTCCCCATGTTGTGCTCACAAGCCCGCCGAAGGTGCCCAGAAAAATGGGCGGCACCAGCGTGCCGAATGCGGCGCAATAGCTCAGGGCGACGGCCATTCCCAGCCCCACACCCAAAAAGCGCATCGTCAGCCCGAATGTAAGGCCGCCCAGCCCCCACAAAACGCCGAAGAAATAAGTAAAAAAGACGGTTTTCCCGGATGCCTCGGAAATCGGGCCCCAAAATCCCGGAACCAGAATGGCCGCGAAAGTTATTGGCGCAATCAGCCAGCTGAATATGCCGCCCATCAGCCAATACGTTTCCCATGACCATCGCTTTACCTTGCGGTATGGAACATAAAAGCTTGCCGATGCCAACCCGCCCATCCAGTGCAGGCATACCGCCAATATCCAGTTGGAACCCATACCGTCTCCTCATGTGCATGGTGCCGGGAACTGGCCTGCATGTGATCTAAATTGATGCTTGAGTTCGATACAATTCGAGAATCCGGCCGTCGGCACCTGCTGTGGAGAATCCTACCGCCGTTTGCATGGCTCGCCAAGTCGTGAACCAGTCTTTCCGCCCCAAATGTCGCTCTTGCAGGCCGCGCCTGGGGTATAATTCCTGTGTGTCAATCATGTTGGAAGGTTGCAATAGCGCCATAGACCGGCCGCAACCGCAACAGGGCAGGGTATACCGATGGCCGACCGACAAATCCGTATCGCCAACATCCCGCAGATAACGGCCGCGACCAGCGCGCTGCTGCTTCTCCTCTTAATTATTTCCGGCGGTTGCGCCTACCTTAATTTCCCCATCCGTCAGTCCGCGCCACTGCCGGACCGCGCCGCCAGCTTTCTTCCCCCCGCTAGCCCCTGGCCTGCCGCCAAGCCGCTGCCCCTGGCCACATCGGCGCCGACCGGTCCCGCCTTTTGGGCCTGGTGCTGGACGGCCCCTTCCGGCAATGACCCATTTCTTTATCCCATGCTCTGGGTTTACCGGAGAGATTATGCCCACCCGGAGGCCATTGCCGCCCAATCTCGGCAGTTGCCGTCCGGCATGGCGGCTCTGTTTTTATGGCACGCCGGCAATTCCCTATTGACTGACCCCGCGGATTTTTGCCGCGGATCTGCCGGCAATGCCCGTTTTCCCTGCCCATGGTTTTCAGCCGGGGCCGCGAGCCTCGCCCGGCAATTAACCGGCTTTTTCCAGCGTTATCGCGCCGCCGGCGGTCAAATGAATTATCTGGTTCTGGACAGTGAATCAGGTGTAAACTGCTGGCAGTTATCCCGGCAAAATGCCGAGGCAATAAGTCGTGATCCGCGATACCCCGCCTTGCGCCCCTTGCTTGGCTTTTCGAATATTCAGCGGATATTTCAACCCGGTCCGGCGCGGCGGGCCTGGAATCAGTGGGCCGGCAGCCAGATCACCAAAGCCCTTAATCAAGCCTATTTCCTGCCGGCTGCAGCTGCGTTTCCCAACGTCGGGGCCAGTAATTACGACGGCATCGCCATGCTCGGAAACAATGTCGCCCCGGATATTAACGGCCATTTTCAGCCCCTTGATCAAATATTCGGTAACGCACAAAGTCCGGCATTTTACGGAGATATAGGACTGCTTGCGGCCATGAGTCCCGGCGGCGCACCTTACGGCGCAAGTCCATTTGCCGTTCTCCGTTATGAATTGATCTATCTTCAGGCGATTCAGCGCACGAGCGGCATTCCCGTGGTCCCCTGGGTCGGTTATCCCGGTTTTGCCCATTTTGCCGCTGCTCCGGCTTATTACAAGGAATTGATTTACCAGCTTGCCGTGCGCGGAGCCAATCGCTTTTTGTACTGGAATCCGCGTGCCGCAGGCGCCAATCAACCCCCAATGGCCGATGTGCAGGATGATGACGCCCTTAATCAATACCTGGCCGTATTGAATCAGAAGTTCGGACCCACACCCGGCCCTTCCACCCCTTTTTCCAACTCCGGCTTAATCACATGGAACAGTCCCATCCTTGCCGCCGGCCGCATGACTTCGGATGGCTCAATTCTTTACCGGGTAACCGTACCACCCGGCACGGCGGCCATTATCGTAAGCCCGGGAAATCGTCAAATCTTCATGCGAGGACGTACCGGTATCTGGGTTCGCAGCGCCCCCGCCCAACCGCTGACTTTCAGCCTGGCTGATTAACCGGGCCGCTTGCGTTTGAGACCGGTGGTTCACTTGAAATTTAAAGCCCCAGTTGCGTTGTTGCGGTCACCGCTGATTTACGCGTCGGGAAACAGCCTGCGCAAACTGTTGTTCATCGCTTGAACCTTCAAACTCTTGACGGTCAGGCTATTTTGACACATACCGCCTCATAAATCGCCGGTCCAGCCATCCCTTTAACCAAAATGCCGCCGGCCCGGCAAATGTGATCGCGCCCCAATTGGCCAGCCCTGTGCGATCCCCCATGTTGGCGATAAGCAGTATCTTTTTGGGCGGACGGTACGTTCGCAGCGGGCGGTCAGATAAAAAGGCTGACAAATTGTGCCGCAATATCGATCCCTGCCGTACCGCATGAACGCCGGCACGGGCGATTGGTGCGTCCGCCATGTTTATGCAGTCTCCCCCGCCGAAGATAAATGGATGCGATACGCTTTGCAGTGTGTCGCCCACCAGGATTGCGCCCTGGTCGTCAACACATATGCCGCTTTCGGCCAGAATGTCCGGCGGACGCACACCCGTGGCCGCCAGCGTCAACTGTGATTCCAGCCGGTCGCCGTTGTTCAGGAGCACGCTTTCCGGCGATATATCGATCGCCGTGGCATTTGAAATGATCGTCACGCCCAGCCGTTTAAGCTTGCGCCGGGCACGCCGGCGAAATCCGGCCGGAAACCCCGGGGCCGGCTCACTGCCGTTAAGCACCAGAAAACAACTCCATCGGCAGCGCAGCTCTTTAAGCAGGCCGGCCAGGTTGGCCGCCGTTTCAATCCCCGCCAGGCCGCCGCCAATAACCACCGCCGTCAATTCCGCCGGACGCACAATGTCGAGTTGCTCATGCAAACGATACAAATTCGCCACGGGTTTTACCGATGCGGCATACTCCATTCCTGGAATCGCGCGCAATGAAATGCCGCTGCCGATATTGATGGAAGCGGCGTCAAAATGCAGCACCTCACCGCCGGCCAATGTTACCGTTTTGGAAAATGGATCGATCGCGACCGCCGCGTCATCATAAAATACCCCGCTCCCCTTCAGGACCATGTCCGCAAGGTCAATTGTCGCCTCCGTGCGGCTGTACATGCCCCCAAGCATTCCAGGCCCCATTCCGGAATACCAGAAATATCGCGGCGCGGCGACCGTAACACTTATCCCCGCGCGCCTATACCCGGACAGGTTGGCCAATACAGGCAGATGTGCGTGCCCGCCGCCCAGCAGCAGGAGTGTTTTTGCCATGCAGGTCCTCTGCTTTCGCCCGGCAGCCTGTTCGCCGGCAATGCCGGACGGCACTGCTTCGGTTGGCGTGCAGGTGGGCGGTCGCAGCCGAAAACCTGCATCCATCGCCGCCGGTTGACTTCAATTATCGATAATTGAGCAATAATTGCGACCTGAACCACAGTTTTGTGTGGCCAGTCAAAAAGGCCGGGCCGCCCTGCGGCGGCCGGCCCTTGACTGACTGGAGGCAAGGGGACTCGAACCCCTGACCTTCTCGATGCCATCGAGACGCTCTCCCAACTGAGCTATGCCCCCGAAAGATTGACCCTTAAAGCTATCCGAAACAGTGGGAAAATTCAAGGAAGCCTGTTTTCATGTTTTGCCGCCGCAGAACCGCAAAAAATCGCTTGACTTTTTGCAACATAAAAAAAACATTCCCGCAGGATGGCCATTTCCTAAGCCCCGGCGTAATAACATCGTGCATTGGCCATGAAACGGTCTTCATGCCGCGCCTGTTCATACCTTGTGCCGACATGCCGTTTTTCCATTGCCAATATGCATAAAATTGTTTTTGTACCGGTCCTTACTGTTTCGAGATGGTTCCTGAAGCCGCAATTTAACAAGGCAAGTCGCAAATATCACGATGAAATGTGCCCACCTGCTTGCTGATGCCGGTTTTGACCGGGCTAAACAATCGCCGCCCTGGTTTATTGTTCGCCATCCCGAATGCCCGCGAGGGCCTTGATCGCGGCGAGCATATCCGGCGACAAATCGGAAATGACATCGATAAAATTCTTATCGATCAGACGTTTGGCCCGCTTAAGCAGCAACGGCACCGGGCTGGATGGTTCGGTGGTTTCGAGGTAACGGCAAATATCATCAATGGCACGCTGGCAATCCGCCCGCGACTGTATGGCGCTGGAAACAAAGCCGACGGTCTGGCCTCCCGCGGCCGGCGCGGATTTTATCACCGCGACGGCGGGCTGGTCTGAGCCGGATTGCCCGGCCGGTGCGGTGGAAATGCCGCCGGCACCGCCCATGCGCGTTCGCAGCACGGTTTGAATGGCGGCAAGGATTTTTCGGGTGCTTTGCAGGTCCGGCGCATGTGTTGCACCGACGTTTGCGGTCAAAGCCGCATCCAGTGCATTCCATGCGGTGATGGCGTCATCAATCGCCGCGGCTGTGGCGGCAAGCACCGCTGAATCCGCGGATTTATATGCCGCATCAATGGCCACGGGCTCAAGCTTGGTTTCACCGTCCCGCGGGGACAATTCACCGGTCGCAATCAGAACGTCGCGCAGGCGAATCCGGCCGATCTGTTTGGAATCCGCCAGCACCATGGTTCGGAGCCGTTCGGGAAAGGCCAGCGGATCGCCGTAAACATCGGTCTGCGGGGACATGGCGGCGATGGCGTTTATGCGCAGTGCCGGATCGTTGTTGTCATCCGGATCCAGCGGCGGGTAAAGTTCAGGCCAGAATGTTTCCACACTGCGGTGCAGCAGCCGCACGCCGTCAAGAAATCCCGGTGCGCCGCGAAGTTTCAGTTCCGCCAGCGTCAGGTAAACAATCACCCGAATGTCCCTGGATCGCGCCAGCAGGGCCCTGGCCCGGCGGGACATGTCCCGCCAGTCCGGCTCTTCAGCGGCGATTTTCACCTCGCCCATTTCACGTTCCGGCGTGCCCTGAATCAGCCGTTCCAGTTC
This sequence comes from Planctomycetota bacterium, assembly GCA_021808485.1. Classification (GTDB taxonomy): domain Bacteria; phylum Planctomycetota; class Phycisphaerae; order WQYP01; family WQYP01; genus JAJYPG01. The sequence continues at coordinate 17,260 of JAKBBN010000034.1, forward strand.
AAGAAATTCCGGATCATAGGAAAGGTCGGCGCCGCATGGTTGTTCGGCGGAGATCGGTTTAAGCAGCTGATCAACATCCAGATCGGACATTTAACGCACCCCTGTTTTGGCGGAGTATACCATTTACCGACAAGCGGCGGCAAGCCGCGGGAAGAACCGTGCGCGTCAACCGCGGGCACGCCCTATCGGATTTTTCCTTTGATTACCACATCCTCAAATTGCCTGCGGGAAAGTGCCGACGGGTTAAGCTCGGCAAGAATGGTATTGCTGGAAAGCTGCAGTTCGCGCGGTGCAAGACCCAGCAGCCGTCCCTGGCGCAACAATGCCCGGAGTTGTTTGATAAGGTCAAGCACCATGGCCTGGCTGGGGGTGTGGAGCAGCCATTGCCGGTAACCCGCAGCGCTGGCATGAGCGGCGCCGACGGATTTTTCATAAGCGGCAAATGAATTGTGGAACAGTTTGTGCAATTCAGACCGGCGGGACTGATACACGGGTTTGCCATTCTTATCGAGTACGGGCTTGTGCGTTTTGGGATCCATCTTCACCATAAGAAAAATGCGGCGATACATGGCGATAAAATCCAGCGTTTGCCCGTACGGCAGGCGGCCGGTGGTGACGTAATAATCCAGTAACGTGGGATGAATGATCACCATGCCGTCACTGGTGGGCACGTCATTAAAGACGGCCCTGCCGCCAAAGAGGTCCAGCATGTCCGCCAGCGGCGTGTTGCGTGCGTTAATGCCCGCGGCGCGGAGAATACTGCGCTGTGATTCGGACAAAATCGAGAGTGTGCTGATTTGCGGGGCCGGGGGCGGGATAATCGGGGAAACGGTGAAAAATACGTTGGATGTGGCCGGGCCCTTGGCCTGAAGATCAAAATAGTACACCGCCGGGCCGGAACCGGTGGAATTGGCGGTCTCCAGATTGGAGGCGAAAATTTGCGTGCCATAATCATGCACAGGCTGCACGGTGCTTGATCCGCCGGCGCCAACGGCGAATTGCGGCGCCAATCCGGTGGAATAAGCTGAATCGCCGACCGGTGTGCTGGTCATGGAAATTGAATCAGCCACGATATCCACACCTTCCTGACCGGCGGCATCCGTGTGCAGACCCAGGCTGCTGCCGCCTGCTGCGCCGGTTACCAGAAGCGATCCGGCCGGACGCAGCCACATGGAAATAGAAGGCGAAGCAATGGAAAGAGTCCCGGCGACATTCATATCGCCCAAAAAGACCTTGCTGCCGCTGATGGACAGGCTGCCCAAAGATGTCCATTTCTGGTAAGGCCCTATTTTCACGGTTTGCCCACTGACGGCTATCCCACCGGACGATGTGACAATGGTGGCGATATCGGGAACCACGCCAATGACCGATCCGGTGGAAGTCGTGAAGGTGGTGGAGTTATTAAAGGTAAGCCGGTTAAAAGCCAGCGAAACATTGCCTTTGGCGGAAATGCTTCCGTTCAGCGTCAAATAGGCATTGGTGCGGAAATCTCCGTTATTTGCACCGCCCAGCGGCGAGGTGGGAGCCGCCAGGGCGGAGGTTGGTTGGAGCGTAACCCCGCCGACAGCGTTGGTGATTCCGCCATCCTCTTCGATCCCGGCGCCGGTACTGGTGAATACCGTGGTGTAATTTTCCAATGGCGATGGGAGCGGCGAGGGCTGGTTGATACTGATGCTTCCCCTGTACAGCTGGCCGCCCGCCGTGGTGATTGCATAGGAGTTACCGGGCAATGTCGTGGAAGCCGGTACGGTGATTGTTGTGCCGCCTGCCACGGCGATGGATGCAAAGTCCGTTGCCGTAGTTCCTCCCACAATTCCTCCCAACATCAGATCACCGCCGGACGTTGCGCCGGTTGCAGGTGTGATGGAAAGATTATCATTTCCTCCGGCATCATTAAGCGTATTCTCAAACGCGAACAAGGGCCCTTGCAATGCCAGGTTTGTGCCGGCCGGATCGGAATTGCGGCCCAGCGTGACCGGTCCGGCAACCGTCAACGGATAATTGATACTGATGGATTGCGGGATGGTTAATGCACCGCTGGCATTGGACAGATCTAAATTGCCCAGAAGGGCGGACCCGGCGAGACTCAAATTCAATGAGTTGCTGAAATCGAGTGTAAGGTCCTGCGTGCCGGTGCCTGTAAATACGGCCGGAGCGGCGGGTGAAGCATTAAGCGCTGTGCCGGTGAGCGTCAGGTTTGCCCTCACCATCGCACCGCCGGCGTAGGTCTGCCCGCCCGCAGTGCTTATACCGGCGGAAAGGACCGTCTGGCCGTTTGTTACATCAACCGATGAAATGTCCGGTGTTGCCGGTGACCCGCCGACGACCCCGTTAAACATGGTGTTTCCGGCGGTGGAAACAGTAAGTGAAGGAAGTCCGCCGGTGCCGTCAACCGTGGAACCCAGGAGGATATCGCCATTGGTTCCGGTTCCGCTGCTGGCCAGCGTGGCATTTGCGGCCAGGCTTACCGCACCGGTGAAGGTCTGCGTGCCGATGGTGGTTACGCTTCCTCCAAGCTGCGTAGTGCCGGTTACCAGCAACGAGCTCAGCGGTGTGTGTGAACCGGCGTTCCCATCGAATTCCGCATCGGAGGTGCCGAATAATCTTGCTTCACCAATGGACAGTGCCGATGCGCCATCCACCGTACCGCCGAATTTAACCAGGGCCGGCGCGATGAAATTCGCCAGTAAGGTGTCCGAGGTGCCGGTAAGCACGACATTCCCAAGATAGATTTGATTTCCAGTGGTGGCCACATTCCCGCCGATGGTCACATTGCCGTTGGCGGTAAGTGTGGACAACTCATTAATTCCGCCCACATTTCCGCCGAACAGGGCGCCGCTGGGCTGTCCGGCGCCGCCGATTACCACTGCCGAGCTGTTGCTTGTCCGGCCGTCCAAGGTGCCTTGGAACGAAACGGTGCTGGCACCCGCAAGAAACGTGAACGTTGTCGGCAGGCCGGCGTCGTTCAGGGTTACGCTGTTGTTAAACGTTTGTGCCCCGACGGTTGTTACATTCCCGCCCAGCAGCGCACTGCCCGTTACCGTCAACGATGCCGGAGGCGCTGTACCGCCGATAATGCCGTCGAACGTTACGGCGCCGAATGTTCCACCCGTGCCGGTGGTGCTGACAGTCAGCGGATTATTGCCATTGATTGTGGCCGACGATCCGGAAAATAGAATGCCGCCGGCATTGGAACTTGTCAGTATTACCGGTGCGGCCAGCGTAACCGGACCGTCAAAAGTTTGACTGCCGATGGTGCTGATATTTCCACCAAGAGTAAATGGACCGCTGTTTGCCGCCAGCAATGTATTCAGCCCGGTCAATGTTCCAAGGTTTACAGCACCCGTAAGCTGCAGGGTTAAATTGTGCGAATTGCCTGACAATACGGAAAAACCCGTAGTTCCGCTGTTAAGCGTTGTGCCGATAATGATGGTGTCACCATCAAGGACGCCTGAGCCGGTGATGGCAATCGTCTGGCCGTTGATGGTGATCGGATTTCCCGTTCCGGCGTTAAGTGTAAAACCATTGCCGCCGCTAAGGGTGAAATCGGCATTGCTGCCCGCCGATCCCGTGATCAATCCAGATCCGCCGGCTGAACCGGTGGCTGCCACATCGCCCGCGGCCGCCGCGCCCGCTGAACTGGTAATGGATATGGCCGCGGCCGAACCGCCGTTGCCGCCGGCGCCCGGGCTGCCGGGTAAACCGACGAATAGATCGAATCCGCCGCTACCACCCGCACCACCCAGACCGCCGATGGTGCTGACATTTCCGGCGGTTATGGCGCCGGCCGCATTGATTGTAATCGTGCCTCCGCTTCCGCCGGCGCCGCCGGCGCCGCCGTTGCCTCCGCTGCCGCCGATTACGATGCTATTTATACCGCGTCCTCCGTTACCGCCGGCCCCGCCATCCGACGTGAGGCTTTGCAGGCTGATTGCGCCATTAACGGCCGAAATACTGATTGCACCGCCGTTCCCGCCGCCCCCGCCGTTCCCCCCGCCATAGGCACCCGCGCCCCCTGTCCCACCGCTTACATTCAGCGATCCATTGACGCTGATATTTCCGCCGCCATTGGTGGTGGCGGTAAAACCTGTTCCGCTGCCCGCAACCGAAACAAATGCAAGGCTGCCGCCGGCGTTTGATGCAAAAACTGCATTGGTATTCAGCGTCATGGCGTCAAAACTTTGACTGCCGGTCGTTCTGACGTTTCCTCCGCTTAATCCTGTGCCTATCTGCACGGTTCCGGAGATGGTCGGGCCGGTGCTGGAATAGCCGCCGACCGTGAGACTGCTTAAAGGTGTAAGCCCGATTCCGCCTCCCACATTGCCGTCAAAAAGGGCGCTTGGGGATTCCACCGTCAACGAGGCGCCTCCGCTTACCGATGAGCCAAAAATGATTGCCGGGGAACTGCCCGTAGCCGCCAGTGTCCATGTACCACCCGCAAGGTTGACCGGATTGTTCCAGAATTGATTGCCCGTGGTTGTCACGCTGCCGCCAAGCGTGGTTGTGCCCGCGGCCGTGGGGCCGCCGGCGGAATATCCGCCCACGGACAGACTGGCAAGCGGAGAAAGGCCGGCGCCGCTGCCTAGATTGCCCTGAAAATTAATTGCATTGGCTTCGACGACAAGGGGTTGTGTGCCGCTGATGGTTGAATTGAAATTGACGGCGCCCAAAGCCCCGGTACTGATGAGATCAACGGAACTGCTTAGCGTCACCGGCCCGCCATAGGTCTGATTGCCGGTGGTGGTTACATTTGAGTTCAGATTAATGGCGCCCGTTGACAGCGTAGTGGCCGCCAGAGAATCCAACGATGGAAGACCGAATGTGCCAATGGTGATGTTCCCCTGCGGCGCCAGCAGGGTTAAATTGGAACTGTTGACAGCGGCAACCGCGGAAACACCCAGACTGATATTCCCGGATAAGGATTCGATCGTGTAATTTGTGCCGGCAAGGCTGCCGCCGGGGAAGGATGTAATTGCGGGAAGGTCTGCATCCACAAATGAAGCCGACTGCATCAACGTCAGGCTGAGTGGCGCAGCCGTGCCTGCGGAATCGGCGACTTTAAGCCCGCTTCCCAGTAACCCGGGGAAATTCAACACAGCGGTGGTTCCATTCGCGATGTAGCTCAACGTATCGACATATACATTTAACGGCGAGGCGAGCAGCGAGACAGGCGTAACCGCCGATGAAGACAGCGAAAAATTCGTGACGATTATATTACCGCCGAGTTTCACCGTTCCGCCGGCGGAAATATCAAGTGTGCCCAGTGCCGATGCGCCGCCCCCGATTATCGCTGCTCCGGTGCCGGTTTCCGCAATGGTTAAGGCCGTGCCCGCGGCTCCGGTTATGCCATCTGTGCTGATACCGGTTGCGCTGGAATCCGAAAGTGTATATGCGCCTGAACCAACGGACAGGGAATTGGCGTAGGTCTGGCCGCCGCTGGTTGTGACATTGCCGTCCAGCGTGGTTGTGCCCGCTGCGGTGGGGCCGGTGCTGGAGTAGCCGCCGGTGGAAAGGCTGCCAAGGGCGGTTAAGCCGGTGCCCGTTCCGACATTGCCGTGAAAAGTGATTGCCGAGGCTTCCACCGTCAAGGCATTACTGCCGCTGATGGTGGAACCAAACGTAATGGCGCCGGCAAGACCGGTGCTGGCCAGGGTAACGCCATTGCCCAGGGTAACGAAACCTGACCATGTTTGATTTCCGGATGTTGTGATGGCGCCGGAATTAATTGCCGCGGCGCCGGTAACAACTAGAACGGCGGTGCTGGAAACATCGCCGTTGAAAATGGCGTTGCCCGTATCCGTCAGCGTGCCGACTCCGGAAATTGTGCCGAACGTGCCCGCGCCGGTCACCGTCAAATTATTGGTCGCTCCCGTCACACCGCCGGAAAGGTTGACGGTTGTTCCGGCAAGTGTGGTGGCGCCCGCAAGCGTTACCGCGCCGCCATAGGTCTGCCCATTGGTGGTGGAAATATCGGCGGCAATTGACGAAGTGCCCGTCACATCCAGTGCGGCGGTGCTGGAAACCGCGCCGTTGAAAATGGCGTTGCCCGTATCCGTCAGCGTGCCGACTCCGGAAATTGTGCCGAACGTGCCCGCGCCGGTCACCGTCAAATTATTGGTCGCTCCCGTCACGCCGCCGGAAAGGTTGACGGTTGTTCCGGTCAGGTTGACTGCGGCGCCGAGCGTGACGGGGTCTGCCCATGTTTGGTTGCCGCTGGTGGTGACGTTGCCGTCAAGCGTGGCTGTGCCGGCACCGGTGGGGACGCTCGGACTGCTGGAAGAATAACCGCCGGTGGAAAGATCGGCGAGCGCGGTAATTCCGGTACCGGTGCCGACATTTCCTTGAAAGGCGATTGCTGACGCTTCCACCGTCAGGGCGTGGCCGCCACTGATGGTGGAACCGAAAGTGATATTTGCAGTCGTGCCGGTGCCGGCAAGAATTGACGCCGCGGCGAGTGTGGCCGCGCCGGTATATGTTTGGTTGCCGCTGGTGGTGACATTTCCCGTCAATGATGTTGCGCCGAATACCTGCAGGCTTGCCAATGGCGTGGTACTGCCGACCGCTCCGGTAAAGACAGCCGCGGAGGCGGTGGTTGAATTGCCGACGGTCAGGGAATCGGCGCCGTCGACTGTGGAATTAAATGTCACCCCGGTCGTGGCAGTCGTGCCCGCCAGCAGCGTGGTCGGGGTGCTCAGCGTAACCGGGCCGGTGAAGGTTTGCGAACCGGCCCCTGAATCCACGGCCGTGCCGGCGGCTCCCAATACAATTCTTCCTGTCCCGGCGGTGGAGGCGGAAAAAGTGCCGCCAATTGTGGCGATGTTGCCGTCCAAAGTGATGTTTGGCGATGTGCCGCTTGAACTATTGTCTGCATTAAATGCAACATTAAGCAAAGCTGCGCCGGCTGTGCTGGGATTAATTACGGCGCCGCTGTGCATGTCAATGGCATTGTTGGCTTGCAGCGTTAATGTGACATTGGCCGTCAGAATAGGATTGATGTCTACCGCGCCGCCGGTGTCCGCCGTGCCGTTAACCGTGATATTGCCCGGGCTGCCGCCGCTGGCCCCGCTATTGGCGGTTTCCACAAGCACATTTCCGCCGGCAGCCAAATCCGCCGTAATATCACTGTCTGAAACCGTGCCGGAGGCCACGCCTGTGCCCGGCTGAAATGTCACGGTGGAGGTGCCGGACCCGGTGATGGTTCCGGAGGTGCTCGAATGGATGATCGTAAGGTTTGCCGGGTCCAGCAGCCATGAACCCGCCTTTCCGCCACCGGCGCCGGCCGTCAGGACGGTAACCCCCGGATCAATCTGCAGCACATTGCCGGAGGTATCCACCAGACCCCCATTGCCGGAGGACAGCGCTGCCGCATCCAGAACAGCCGCTGAATTAATGTAATCGTACTGACTTGCATCCGAATAACCGGTGGAGGAGCTTGAATCCGGCTTAACACCGATCAGAATTTTTCCGCCGCCGGCGGCGCCCGATGCGTTTAATGCGACCGGGGCCGACCTCATTCCTTCCGCACCCGGCGTGACGCCGATGCCGATATTACCGCCATTTATTGTGATCGTGCCGCCTTCGCCCCCGGCCCCCTGATTTGCCGCATCCAGCTTGCCGGCCACGGTGACGGTGGAATGATCGCCGGCGGCTTTCAGGCCGATATTCCCGGCGGTAATTGAACCCGTCGTATCAATCGCCAGTGAATACATATCACCGGCGCGAATCGCCACGCGGCCCCCGTCCGCATCAAGTACGCCGCTGTTTTGCACGCCGGTTCCGCCGGCCTGTGCGCCGGCCACCTTTACAATTACCGGAGAACCGAGCTTGTTCAGGTACACCTGATTGCCCACGGCGAGCGCAATCATGCCGCGTGGCGCAACAATGGACCCGGTATTCACAATATGCTGCGCGACAAATGTGATATCATGACCCTGAATTTGACCGGCATTTGCAACATCACCGGTCAATTGCGAGAAAACATTATTCCCCGCCAGAAAGTTCGCATTTGATAAATGGCCCGCCGATGCATACAACTCGCCGACGTTGACGACCGCACCCCGGCCGAACATAACGCCGGCGGGATTCAGAAAATAAACAATGCCGTTGGCATTTAAATTGCCGTCGATTTGGGTTGGCGACGGGCCGATAATGCGATTCAGAACGCGCGAGGTTGCCGAAGGCTGAACAAAATCAACGGTACTGGCGGTGGGAATATTAAAGCGTTGATAATCGATAATCGTATTGTTGGCCGCGGTAATGGTGGTGGTGGCGCCGGCCTGCCGAAATGCGGCTGCACCGGCCGCAACTTGTGACACCTGTATGGGTGACCCGGCCAGGGCGATGCCGGCGGGCATGGCGGCCCCGACCGCCGCCGCAAGAATCCATCTTCGCCGCCGATTTTCCCTCCTGACCGATGAAAATGTCGCGTCATCTGTTTTGCACTGCACGCAGTTGTGGATGCGGTTCATGGCAGCTATCTCCGATTCTTGCCGCCCTCCATGGGGCATGAGGTTGTTGAATGTTGGCGAATGACTCTTGCATTATAATCTGTTGGCGATCAATAACTCACGGAAAAAATAAAATTAAACTGGCTGGAACCGGCACTTACGCCGCCCTCTCCGGTGGCCAGGGGACTGACGGAGTGCAGCGCGACTCCCCAATCCACTTCTGCGGTTACATTTTTCTCAAATACAACTTTTGCGCCTAATCCCGTGCTTAGCAATGTGGAGCCGGTCTCATAAGATTGCTGCTGGCTTTGACCCACTACGCCCCCATCCACAAATGCGCTCAGCACAAGATCCCAATCCGGATGTCCATACGGCGTCTGCGGGGCCACATGAAAGGGACGCCCGAACAGCGTGGTGCTGGCATTGGGATTCACCGGAAACAGTCGCGGAATATGAAGGTTATATTGAATCGTGCCGTAAGCGCCGCTATCCCCCGCGACAATGGATTGTGGATAGCCGCGCACCGAATACAGTCCGCCGATAACGGTTTCTTCCTGGGGAATAATCCGCTGTCCAAAAGCCTCCTGTCCGGTAGCCCGCAGCACAATCTGGTTGGCAAGGGTGCTGCGACCGGCCAAAAAGCCGGTACGGTCAAAGAGAGGCTCCAGATAAAACGAATCCGTGCAACTTCCCTGCAAAATCGCCCAGGTGGGATTTGTGTTAAGCCGGCCCAGGTTATTCAGCGTTTGTTCGGAAGCGCCGGTGTACTGGCCAAGCACTGTCAGCGCGCCGGTCTGACGCGATGTTTTACCGGTGCGATCCATCCGCAGGGACAGGTAGGGAAGAAGCAAATCAGCCGCGCCTCCCTGCTGAAAACTTACGTTGTCAACCGTTACGTGCTGGTATTGCATACCCAGAACGCTGTAGAGAAAAATATTGTTGAATTGGGCGAAATTAAGGCTGAGTTCTCCGCCGCCGAATCCGGTACGGCCATTGAAATTGAGTCCGCCCAAGCCGACATTGGAGGCATTGTATTGTTCGTAGCCGCCGAAAAACCGGGCCTCCAGCCGGTCAATGCCGAAGATCGGAAATTGATACGATCCGTTTATATCCTGCGTGGCATGAAAGCCGGCCGTGCTGTAATTCAGATTCAGAATATCGTCATGACCGGTCAATTCGTTGTCAATAAAGCCGAATTGCTCCACCCATGGATTGGTTTGCGGCGTACCGGTGTTGGAAATCTGCGTGTAAATAAGCCACGGTTTTGCCTCATGAACAAGATAATCCAGCACCACCGAATCCTTGGATATGCCCGGTGATAAGGCGATACTCACCTGCCGTCCGGGTTGCTGGTTCAAGCGGAGAATAAAATCGTCAAGCTCGCGGCGAACCAAAATATCGCGGCTGCGCAGACCAGCCTTGCCTTTGGGCGAGGCAACAATCGGGGATGCATCGCGGATGAATGCAATGGCCTTGTTATCAATGGTGCTGCCGCCGGCCAGACCCGCGCCTGATCCAATCGTGCGCACCTCCTCCACAATCGCCTGATGAATCACCAGATGAAGAACCGTGTCGCCATGCGGCCTGATATCTCTCAGGCCGCGAAAATCCCGGGCGGACACCTGAACATATACCCCGATTATTCCAGCCTTGTTGATTTCTTCTACAATTTGCCTTTCGATGCTTTGCAATGCGCTGGAATGGAACTCAAGCGAACCGTTCCGCGCGTTTATTTCCGCCAGCGTGACAGTTACACTCGGAAAAGCCGCCCCGGTCCCGGCCGTGCGCCGGGCCACAAATCCGGTCGCACTTCGCGCCAAAAGCAACGGCTGATGCATCAGCACGCTCATCGCCGGCAACTCGTTTCGTGGATTTTTATATGAAAGCACAATTCGCGAGACGCCATAAGCCGGACCATCCGCTTCGGCCGCGGCCGGGAGGTTTGCCGGCTTTTGAGCAAACATTGCCGACGGTGCGGCCGGCCCGGGGTGCATGGGCTTGGCCATTTTAGTTTCACCCGGCTTTTCCATCGGCGGATGCGCGGCTGCCGCCGGGCGGGCGGCAGGATGCGAAACCTGGGTTGCGGCGGTTTCCGCCTTCTGCGGATGTTTGGCGGCGGCGGACAATTTGGCATTTGTCGCCAGAATATTTTCCACATCATCGGCGTGGATTGCTCCCGTCGCCCCAAGAGGAACTGAAATCGCGGCCGCGGCCACCATGGCACATAACATGGCCCTTGCCGCGGAAGGTAATGCAGCCGCGGCGGCAATTGAATGCGTTCGATGCGGCGATAATGCAATTAATGGATCGGTGGAATTTAACTTCCCCTTTCGATTGAATTCGCGGCTTGCCCTGAACATATAAGTCCTTTCGCGCAGTTTCCCGCCCTCATGCCCTTATCCAATCGATCTTGCTGTTGGATCACGAAAATTCCTGATAAATCTGCGGTGGCTCAAACAACTGCCACCCGGATATGTTTTTACTCAACTCCAAACCCTCTCTAAAACCGGTAAAATAATCCAAATTCCTGAAAAAGTCAAGAAAATGGAACGATGCCCGCCGCGCGACAAACTCGGCCAAATGAATCTGATATGTATACATAAAATAGACATGTCAATATCAAGTTTCTGCGGCTCGGATTGCCCGGAATCCGCTCAAGCCGATGAAAATCTAGGCCATGGCCGGAAACGCCGGCGCTAAGTTATCACCCGCAGTGCGGCATGCCGCCAGGTATTGGCGGATTTGTGTTTTAAACGATTCATCAAGTTCAAACGGTATGTCGCTGACCAGCGGGATCCTCGCCGCTCCGGCCCGAAGCCCAAAAAGCGCCGCCGATCCCGGATTACCGATGATCAGGTCAACAAAACCGCTGGGGATCGCGGCGGCAGTAATGCCTGTCTCATGGCGGTATTCCACCGCTGTCACGGCCTTATCCGGCCCCACCAGTGATCGCGCCAGCGCACACCATAGGCGCGCTGCGAACCAGGGTTGCTGGCTGTCCAAGGGAGCACGCAACGTTTCCGTCCGCGCGCTGGACGCGTCGTGCCCGATCGATTCCACGGCCCGCTGAAGAGCGTATATCACACGGGCGGCGGCGGTATCCGACGAAAACAGGCGCTCCGCCTGATGCCCCGTCAGCAGCCGGTTCGACCTGGCGTCCGCAGGCGAAAGATTCGGCAACAGCGCGTCCAGATGCCCCTGATACCCGGAAACGATACTTTGCGCCTCCGCCGCGGCGCTGGTTTTTTGCACCGCCTCACGCATATCCAGCAGCAGCGGCCCGACAAGCCTGCCGAGGTCCGCAAGGTTCAGCCGGCGGGCCTGCACGGCGGCAACAATTGGATACAGGTTTCGGCCCTTGCCGTCGGCAGACGCGGTGAGCGTCGCCATAATGCAGTAATCATCCCTGGTGGCGATCAATAGGTGATTAAACCGGGCCAGCCGTTCGGATTCCGGCAGGTGCGCCCAATTTCCGGAATCGATATTGCCGCCCACCCCCTCGACATACAGCATCCGCTTAAAATCCAGCAATTCCCGGCTTTGCCGTCCGATATCTTCCATGTGATCATCCCAGCCGGGATGTTTGCCGAACAGGCACAAATCAAGCGAAGGTTGTGCGGATCCGGCGGGCCGGATCCGTGAAGTCAGTTTTTGAAAGAAAGCGCCCAAATCTTCACCCGATCGGCCGGCATATCCAAACACCGGCGGATTCCAGTCATTTTTTTGCATGCGGCCAAGATGTCAGCGGCGGCAGCGGACGGGAAAACAGCAGTTCCAATCGCATCGTCCGTGTCTTACCGAATTGGTCCTTGGTAACAATGTGGACGACCCACAGCTTGCCGTCGGTCGTCCGGCCATGGTATCTGGCAAGCAGTTTCAGCGCCGCCCAGGGGCCGTGGAATACGAGCGAATGATTGACCTTTGCGCCGGCCATGGCCGGGTCTGTCTCGTAAAAATTCAGCCGCAGAATCGCTCCCGGCTTTTCCGGCAGGGAAAGTTTGCCCAGGTCTTCGGCCGTCGCGGATCTGAAATTGGCGGTGCCGATTCGATTCCCGTTGTCGTTGACGGTCAGATACGGCCAGATGACCTGCACTGTATTGGCGGCCAGATCGCTCTTCATCGCCTGGGTGATCCTCAGGCGGCACACCAGGGGGCGGCCGGAGCCGTTGCCCAACAAAGCCGTCATTATTTTCCGGATCGCCGCCACGGTGGCGCGCGAATAGCCGAAGTGCCAGTACGATATGTTGCCCTGCAACAACCGCAGTTGCCGGTTGACCGCGGAATTTGGAGTAAGAACCGTTCCCGACAACGTTGCGGCGCGGGGCAGGCTGGAAAGACCGTGGGCCAGACGACGTAATCCGGCGGCGGACCATTCATGCTGAAACGGCGCAACTGGAGTTGTTGGAATAAATAATGGGAAATAGGGCGCCGCCTGCACGGCGGAAAGCACCGCATCAGCCTGCCGCTGGCTGTGTTGCGCCAGTGTGCGCAGGCCGGCCATAAGCAGCGATGAAATATACGTGGACGCATAATCCGGATTTGCAGGCGTCGCCAAAATGTAACGGTGGTACAAATTTATCGGCGTCTGGGCCAGCAGTTGATCACGGGCGGAATCCGGATTGGCGCTTAACTGCGTCCAGCGGTTGAGCCGGTGGCGGACGGAGCGGGCGAACAGCCGCTGGTTCAACATCCCGTCGGCGGCGCGGATGTTCCGCTGTGCCGCTGCCGTGCGGCGCAAAAGCGACGTGGGCGGGGGAGCGGCTTTAATCGCGGCGGCCGCCTGATTACCCATTTTTTCCAGTGCCAGAAACAGTTGGTCAATTTGTACGGCCTGCAACTGCGACAGATATGCCGTCCAATGATTGCCGGGCGGCGCTACACCCAGCCCCTCGCGCAGTTCGGAAAGCCAGTAATGAAAATAGGCCTGCCGGTAACCATTGAGACCGGTCGAATGCGACTGAAATCTTTGCATCAGGCCCGCCGCGCCGGTAATCGGAACGGATTTTGCCCCGCCGGCTGCAGCTAGCATCGATCCCATCGAGTACCAGCCGTCCAGCAATGCGGTCGCGGCGGCCGGACAAAACTGCGCGGCGTAGGGTCGGCCGGCTCCGGGTGCAAAGAGAATGGCCGGTTTGACCGGTGAGCGAAATGTCCCCGCGGTCACCTCCTGCGTCACCAGGGTTTCCGCGGCCGCCATTGTTGATGGCGCCTGGGAAATGGCCTTGCCCAGTACATTTCCCAGCCGGTTGGACTGCAACAAGCCGAAGGCTGCGTCAGCCGCCTGCATGGCCCGCGCATTGTAATTCCGGGCGGCGGCCGGGCCGGTTGTCTTTAATGTTGCAGCTGTCCGGTGAATCTGTGTGTGGATTCGCTCCGTCAGGTCGCTGAATTCATTCAGCCATGCTTTGAGGGCGAGGATTGAATCCGGCGCCGCCGGTCCGGAACGCAGCGCGGCTATGGCGGCATATACAGCCTCACGCAAAGTGATCTGCCGTCTTGCGCCGGCCCGGCTTAAAAACAGCCCATCCAGCCCGTTTATTTCCTGCCGGCCCTGGGCGCCAATTGGCGAGTGTTCCCCGGCGATTTGAGCCAGCAGGTTTGATCTGGCTTGGGCAAGGATCAATCGCACTTTGGCCGGCGGTTCGTTCGCCATCCCCAGATGTGCTGCGGCCATGCCCGGAATTCCGGCTGGCGCGGTCGCCGGTGATTTGGTAAGCGAATCAATCCATGCGGTATCCCGGTTAAGCTGCTTGAAAACGGCTTTGCGCCGATCCAGCAATGCACGGGCGTCCGCCAGATACGCTCCGTAAAACGTTCCATGGGAACCAATGGAAGGCAGATCAAGGCGAATTTTGGCGTCCGCGGCCTGCATTTGGGATAACAATCCCGCCACGCGCCTTATTTCCGCCGCACTGACATCATTCGGGCCGCTGTAGGTGGAAGCCCACCGCATCAGAGCCTGTTCGGACGATTGAAACTGCTGCAGGGAAGCTTTCAGTTCAATCAGCCGTTGCAAAGACTGATTGCCGGTTCCCACCGCACGGTTCCAGCCCGCCGTCACACTGCGAATGCCATGTGCAATAACGGCGGCGAGCTCCGGTGATCCAGCCGGGCCGATTCCCGCCGGCGGCCAGTTATGCCGGGAGGCGTAGAGCGTTTTAAGCACGGTGCGAACGGAATCCGCCTGATATGTTTTGTAGATTTTATAGTCCGCCGGTGAAAGCACGTAACGCACCAGCCCGTCAAAATCCTTGCGGCCGCGCGGCGCATCCGCGGACAATCGCGGCTGGTATTCACAGGCGGCGATATTAATAAGTTCCTGCAGGGCCCGCGTGCGGATTTCCAGGCGTTGAATGTTCGGCGACGTGTCATGCAGGGGCGCCACACTCAGCTTGGCGCCGGCCGCCTTAATGACCGGAGCAATGACCGCGGCATTGAATATCCGGAGATAGGCGCGGCGTTGTCGCGTGTTAACTCCTCCGCCCAGAAACGCCACCGGCTTGAATATCCATGGGACGGCTATCGGCTTCTCCACCAGATTGAAGCCCTGGGCATAAAACTTCGCCAGCGATTGCCCCAGAAGCTTGTTTGTGTGCCCCTGGTAAACGTACGCCGGTTTTCCCACGGTCTTGTTTTTAGGCACGATCATCGCCATGAATCGCCGGCCCGATGACGTATATACCTTCGCGGCAGCCTGCCAGTACTGGCCCAGATTGCCCACGCTGTTTTCCAATTCGTAAAATGCGTAAAACGTGGTTCCCAACAGCAGGGCGACCGCCAGAAATCCGGCCGTCAGAACGGCCATTTTTCGCCTGCGCTGCTGTTTCATGGCATTGCTGGCGCGCGTCACCAGCCCGCGTTCCTTGAATATTTTCTGCAGGAACAGGTCGCGAAGAAAATAGGCCCGGTCACGCCGCCATACGCCGCTGGCCGGCAGCGCATCGACGGCCACGCCCAGCGCCGCGGCAAGGTCCGCATCCAGCGATTTTCCATCCGACATGGATGAAGTGAAGTAAATACCCCGCAGAAACAGCGGCTTGGCCGACCACTCACCGGGCACAAAGATCGTTTCCAGATATTGCTTGAGCCGGGGAGTTATTTTGAGCAGCGATTCAGGAAGGGCAAACAGCGCGTCCACCTGGTCCATGCGGTGGCCGGCCGGGTCCTCCGTATGCACGGGATCCGCCAGCAGACGGCCGCGCCGCTCGGTCAATCGGTCCCGAACCTGCCGTAGATGGCTTTCCACCGCCTCGATGTTAAACGGATCATCCAGCTGTCCGGGATTGGACCAGCCCATAATCTGGTGCTGGAGCTGCGGATCCGTCAAATCATCAAAAAACTGGCTGAATCCCGGCAAATAATCGGATTTGGTGATAAATATGAACACGGGAAACCGCACGCCCAGCGTGCGCTGAATGTTGTCCAGTTGCTGCGCGATTTTGCCCGCGTTTTTTGCGATGTTTTCGGTGGAATCCTTAAGAAGACTGTCCGCTGGAATCACCAGTAGCATGCCGTTGATCGGACAGTTCGGCCGGTGCTGCCGCAGCAATTTAAGAAATTCCTGCCACTCGCTGGTCGATCCCGGTGACACTTCCTCAAACATCAGGCGGCCGGCGGTATCAAGAATGATCGCATGATTGGTGAACCACCAGTTCATGTTGATCGTCCCGCCCGCGCCTTGCAGTTGATCCTGCAACCCCGGCGGAAAGCCGATGGCCGAATGCCGGATGGCTTCCGTTTTGCCCGACCCGGGCTGACCCACCAGGACATACCAGGGCAGACTGTAAAGATCCTTGCCCGCCGACCGGAACTTTTCCACCCCGGACGCAAATACGCGCCGCAGGGAATCCAAGTCGGCCAGTTTTTTGGCCCCGCTCACCTGCTGCGGCGATGAACTTGCATTGCCGGCGAGACTTTTTTCCATCGGCCGGGATTTACGCTTTTCCCACCATCCCAGCAGGACGCGGAATATTACAAATGCCGCCACGGCCATCACCACCAGCAGCAGCAACAAAAGCAACAGCTGCCAATGACCGGTGATCGCCATCGCGGCGGCCGCAACGATACCCGCAGTGCCCCCTGCCGTGGCGCCAAGCTTGGCATTCGGGGAAAGATTTCCGAACAGTGACATGAAATTCATGGCAGTTTTATCCGCAGCAACATCCATTTATCCGGCGGTCGGCGGCGGATTTATTCATCCACCGTCGCGACCGCCGTTCATTTGTGCAGAATCAGGTTCAATGCCTGATTCAGCTGTCCCACCCCGCGGTGAAACAGATAAAAATTGGCGACCAGCAGCGTCACGGAACAGATGACCAGCACCACCGCGATACCGAAAAGTTTCACTCCCGGCGGCTCAATAAGATCAATCGTGTTCACATTATCATAACTTTCCGGGCATATTTTCCGCGCGTCGGCATCCCGGGCCCCCCCATCCAGCCGGGCCTTGATTTCCCGCATTTTCTTCCGCAGATATTCCGGCTGCCCCGCATACCAGCCGGTGAAGCCCAGTCCAAGGCAGGTGTAAAACACGCCCAGTCGCTCTGTTGCGGCGGGGCTGGAATCTTTCAATGTTTCTTCCAGCAGGTCAAAGAATTTTTCATCGCCGCCCAACTCATTGCGGTCGCGACGGTGGATGAATAA
>JAKBBN010000035.1:0-2229 GCA_021808485.1 Planctomycetota bacterium
GCGGCAAAGAAAATCGACAACAACCAGAACCGCACCACAATCTGCGGTTCCGACCACCCCTTAAGATGAAAGTGATGGTGGATCGGACTGCAGAGGAACACACGTTTGCCGCCGCTCATGCGGAAATAGGTGGTCTGGATAAGGACGCTCAGGGCCTCGAAGACGAATATGCCGCCGACCAGAAGCAGCATCGGTTCCTGCCGGATTACGATCGCCACATAGCCTATGACGCCTCCCAGGGCCAGCGAGCCGGTGTCACCCATGAAAACGGACGCCGGGTTGCAGTTATACCACAGGAAGCCCAGGCAGGACCCGGTCATGGAGCCGCACACAATGGCCAGTTCACCGCAATGCCGAATATGGTTGAAATTAAGTGCCGCGGCCCAACGGGCGTCACCGGTCACATAGGCCAGCGCCATAAATGCAAAACTGACGATCGCCACGCATCCGCTGGCCAGGCCGTCCATGCCGTCGGTGAGATTGACTGCATTGCTGGTGCCGGTGATGACAACAACGGCGATAATGGCGAACAGCGATGCCGGCAGCACGATGTTACGCGGCAGCAGCGGCCAGTTGAGGTAATGGGCCTCCCGGTAACCTCCGTAGTGGTAGACGAAAATGGCCAGCACCATTCCCAGACCGATCTGGAAAAGCATTTTTTCCCACCAGTAAAGGCCGTCGCGAGAGCCTGGATTGCGCCGTTTGGCGGTGAGTTTAAGCCAGTCATCAAACATGCCCACTCCCATCAGCGGTATCATGCAGACCAGCGCCCCAATGACATAAAAATTGTTGATGCGGGCGAACAGCAGGGTCGTAAGCAGAATGGACCCCATGATCATGATTCCCCCCATGGTGGGGGTGTTCACCTTGTTGCTGGTAATGCTGTTGAGTTTTTCATGATTGTACTGCGGAATATCCCCCAGCTTCTGCCGGCGCAGCCATTGAATGACCGGTTTGCCCGCCAGCACCACGGCCATAAAGCTGAAGATTACCGACAGCACGGACCGGAATATCACCATTCGCACCGGAAAACCATGGGCAATCAAGTGATGGGCGGCAAGGAACGAATAAATAAGGTAAAGCAAGGATTGTTCTCCATTCACATCCGCAATTAGGTCCGTGCGGCTGAACATCGCAGCGGTCCAGCCGTTGCGGTTTCCGTCATCTTTTCAAGTATCCGTTCCATCCGCATGGAACGCGACCCTTTCAGCAGGATCAGATCGCCGGTCCGCAACAACTCCGGCAGTGCGGCCGCCGCTGCGGCCGTATCGGGGAAATGATGTGCACTGCGTCCTTCGGCCTTAAACGCATCCACGGCAAACTGCATCAGCGGGCCCGCGGCCGCCAAAAAATCCAATCCGCGCGCCGCCGCGAGCCGTCCGATTTCCGCGTGCAAATCCGGCCCCTGCGGACCGAGTTCCAGCATGTCGCCAAGCACCGCCACCCGGCGACACGGGCCGCCGCCGTCGGGGGCAGGGAGATTGCCGAACGTTTCAATTGCCGCCGCCATGCTTGTCGGATTGGCGTTGTAGGCGTCGTTTATAACCCTATGGCCGGCGCACGTCTGAATTTCCAGTCGCATGGGCGCGGGTTTGAGTTTTTCCAGTCCGCAGGCTATTTCCTCGTCGGTTAAGCCCATGCGGCGCGCCACGGCCATTGCCAGCATGGCGTTAAAAACATTATGCCGCCCTAGCAGCGGTATCTCCACCTGCTGCCGGCCGTTAATCACAAACCTGCATCCCCGCCATGACTCGCGGATTTCGGATGCGGCATAATCCGCAGCGCTTTCGGCGGTTCCCACGGTCAACCGCGGATGTTTGAAAAATCGCAGTGCATCAAGCAATTCCGGTGAATGATTGGTCAGCATGAGCATGCCCGTCGGCGGCACGGAGCGCGCCAGTGATGCTTCCTCTTTGGCCACGCACGCCAAGTTCTGCAGAAATTCCAGGTGCTCCAGGCCGATCCCCGTAATTACCGCAATATCCGGCGCCGCAATCCGGGCCAATGCCGCGACTTCGCCGGGGGCGTTGGTGCCGACCTCCAGCACGGCATAGTCGTGCTGTGGTTCAATGGTTAATACCGTCAGCGGCAGGCCGATGTTGTTGTTGAAACTTTTCGGGCTGGCCACGCCGGAAAAGCGGCCCTGCAGCAGGGCATGAATCATTTGCTTGGTTGATGTCTTGCCGTTGGCGCCGCCCACGGCGATTATTTTTGCGCGCACATCCTTGC
>JAKBBN010000035.1:2239-34245 GCA_021808485.1 Planctomycetota bacterium
TTGCGGTATGCCGCGGCAAGGCGGTTCAATCCGCGAATTGTATAGTCTGTCTGCAGAACGCTTGCCGATTCCCGCGCGGCCAGCGCCAGTACTTCCGCTGTCGCCGGCTGATCAATCAGAATGCCTGATGCGCCGGCCGCGATCACCTGCGGCAGGAACTCGTGGGCGTCGAAGTTGGGGCCTTTAATCGCAATAAACAGATCGCCCGGATTTATCCGGCGGGAGTCGGTGCACACGCCGCCGCCCGGTTCGCGCGTTCCGCGGCCGAGCCATCGGGACAATGTCACCCGGCGGATCTGTTCATACGGCCATGGTTTCATCCTTCACCCGCCTTTGCCCATGTTGCCGACGGTCTTTGTTCGTCCGGCAGTCAATCTGCGATGCAAAGCCGCCGCAGCGACTTTTACATCGTCAAACGGATGCCGGACTTTCCCGATAATCTGGTAGTTTTCGTGGCCTTTGCCGGCAATCAATACAATATCCCCTTCACCGGCGGCGTCGATGGCAGTTTCAATCGCCTTTTCTCGGTCCGGGATTACGGAGATCCCGGGCAGGTTCGCGGCGGAAAAGCCGGCAAGAATCATGTCTAATATGGACTGCGGATCTTCCGTGCGCGGATTGTCATGTGTAACGATGATGTCATCCGCAAGGCGCTGGGCCACGTCGGCCATCTTCGGCCGTTTGGTGGTATCCCGGTCTCCGCCGCAACCGAAGACTAGAATAATGCGGCCGCGTGTCCACGGACGCAGGGCGGTCAGCACATTTTTCAGGGCATCATGCGTGTGCGCGTAATCCACCAGAACGTGGAACGGCATTTCTTCCGGCGGTATGCCGGGCGGGTGAACCGGCTGCAGTCGCCCGGGTACCGCATCCATGCCGTCGAGTCCGGGCAGTATCTGGTCCCATGTCAGTCCGGCGGCCCATGCCCCGGCGATGGTGCACAGCAGGTTCTGGGCGTTGTGCCGGCCCACCATGCTGCTGTGAATGACATGATTGGCCGCATCAGGTCCGCGGATTTCAAGGTCCATTCCGCCGCCGCTCATCCGCCGTATAGTGCCTTTAAATTGAGCCTCCCGATCCAGGCCATAGGTCAGAACCCGGGCTTTGCAGTCCCGCAGCATGCGCTCGCTCCACGGATCATCCGCGTTCACCACCGCCCATGATCCCGGATCAAGGTCGGAAAAAAGCCGGGCTTTGGCGGCGGCGTAATTCTCCATTGTAATGTGGTAGTCCAGATGGTCGCCGGTGAGGTTGCTGAACATGGCGACGTTAAACCGCAGGCCGGCCAGCCGATCCTGCGAAAGGGCGTGACTGCTGGCTTCCATGACGGCGGCCGTCCCGCCGTTTCGCACCACGGACGCGAGGATGCCGGCAAGTTCCAGGGGGCCGGGCGTCGTCATGGCGCTTTCCACGATGGTTCGGCAGTCGTCCGTTTCGACCGTGCCGATCAATCCGCAGCGCCGGCCGGCCGCACGCAGCATGCTGCGCATTAAAAAAGTTGTCGTGGTTTTTCCATTGGTCCCGGTAACGGCCAGCATTTGAAGTTTGTCCGCCGGATTGCCGGCCATGGCCTGCGCCAAATAGCCCAGTAAAACCTCCGGCTTGCTGCTGAATACAGGCACGGCGCCGGCTTGCCGGGCCTGAACATCAAACCCGGCCGGCGCGTGGGTCGGATCAAAGACCACGGCCGTGGCACCGCCTGCAACGGCCTGTCGCAGAAAAGCGGCGCCGTCGGCATGGGTGCCGCTGCGAGCCACAAACGCCGCACCGGGTGCGATGCGCCGGGAATCGTCCGTGATAAATTCCACAACCTTATCCTGCGGATTTTCCGCATGGAAAAGTCCCGGATGACGCTCCTGGACGATGGTCAGCAAGTCTGAGAGTTTTTTCCCCATGGCGGGTTGTCTTTCCTTGATCTGCCGGACACTGCGGCCGCGGCTAATGACTCAGGCCCTTGAGATTTTTCAACTCGTCCTCTTTGCCCCACCATGGGTCGGTGGCCGGTCCCTGGTCCGGCGGCACCTGCAGATACTGCAGTGCACTGGTGAGAATGTGCGAACAGGCCGGCCCGGCAACGGTTCCGCCGTAATGCCCTTTGCGCGGATTCGGTTCGTGGACGGCCACCACGCACACCAGCCGAGGATCCGGCGTCGGCCCGCCGGCAATAAATGTGGCATTGTATTCGTGGGAATGGTAGCGATCCTGCCCGGCCACCGCCAGATTCGCCGTGCCCGTTTTCCCGAACAGCCGGTACAACGGTGAAATGGCATACTGTCCCGTGCCACGGACCATCACCTGTTCCATGGCGGTAATGACCTGATTTGTGGCCCAGGCGGGCAGAATGCGGGTCGATTTCTGCGGCCCGGCAATCTGTGCCCATGTTTCCAAACGG
Source organism: Planctomycetota bacterium (assembly GCA_021808485.1). Taxonomy (GTDB): domain Bacteria; phylum Planctomycetota; class Phycisphaerae; order WQYP01; family WQYP01; genus JAJYPG01. Next base: position 4,632 of record JAKBBN010000035.1, read on the forward strand.
CCGCCCCGGGTTTGAATGCGGCTGATGATCTGCGGCGTCAACAGGCGGCCGCCGTTGGCAATCGCACAAAGGCCGCGCGCCAGCTGCAATGCGGTAACCCCCACGCCGTAACCGAAGCTTGCCGAGGTGAGCGTCCCTTTTGTCCATTGGCCCAGGGGCCGCACAATACCCGGGGATTCGCCCGGTAAAATGCAGCCGGTCATGCGGCCGAAGCCAAACGCATGAATCCCGTCGCACAGGCGGCGGATGCCCATGCGCCAGCCTATCTGCGTCATACCGATATTGCTGGAGTGCACCAGGATGTCTTCTACAGTCAGGTAGCCGTAACCGCCCACATCCTCAATCAGCCGGCCGGTGGGATCGCGGTAGCGTCCGTGGTGGCAGTTGAATTCCGTTTGCAGGGTTACCACATGGTCAAAGATCGCAAAACTCAGATTAAACGGCTTGAACACGGATCCTGGTTCAAATGGATCGGTTACGGCCCGGTTGCGGCGGAATTGCGGCGGAGTCTTCTGGTAGTCGTTGGGATTCATGGTCGGATAGTTGGCCATTGCCAGAATGTTGCCGTTGCGCGGGTCCATGACGACGGCAACGCCGGATCGGGCTTCGAATTTGGCGCAAGCCTTGTCCAGTTGTTCTTCCGCAACTCCCTGGATCATGGTGTTAAGCGTCAGCCACACTTTCATTCCGTCATCCGGAAGACGGTAGCCGCGCTGATCCACCCAAAGGGCGCGATCCGCGGCATCTTTGACATAAATAACTTTTCCTTTGCGGCCTTCCAGCAGAGAATTAAGCTGGGCTTCCAGACCATCAAGGCCGACATGCGAATTGGCAAAGCCGATGACCTGTCCGGCGAAGCTGCCCAGCGGATACACGCGCCGGGTAGACCGCTTGAATCCAATCCCGTCCAGGGCGTGGAAATATTCGGCGGAAAGCTTGAATTGATGTTCTCGGGCCAGGAGTCGTGATTTTTTCCATAATCTCGCGCGCAGACGTTCAAAGCGGGCATAAAACGCATGGCCGACATGCCTTTTCAGCCACATGAATCGCCGCAGCGGCCCGTTTGCCGCGGCGGGCTGCGAAGTCGCGGTTGTTGGAGCCGGATAATAAAGTTGCCCGCGGATCCAGTTCAGCAGGGCGGAAGGTTTCATATCCAGCAATTTGCTCACGTGCCTGGCCATGATGTGCCGGGCCGCGACAAGCTGTCGTCCACCGAGTGCGCTCAATTTTCCCTGTGGGTCAAAAATAAAACCGGGATCGGCAAACATGCCGTACACCCGCACGGACCCGGCCACCAACGTGGAATCTGCGGTATATATGGATGCCCGCCGGGCCATCAGATTCAGTCCGACTTCATGTTCCGAACGAAGGCTGGAAACGTCCGCCCGAGATACATGCGTCTGGAGCCACATGACGCGCCCGAGCAGCGCCACCAGCATTACCGCCGCACTCAGCAGCACCAGAGAGGAAAGGAAATTTGCCCGGTTGATTTTCGGCATGTGCCTGCTCGATAACGATTTACCGTACGCCCTGAATTCATGACACGCCTGGTCGTGAATCTGTCGTTTAGGGCGTTGAATTACCATCAGCCGGAGTTACCGGCTGGGGCGTGACAGTCGCCGGCTGGGACGCATCCGTTGCGGCATCCGCCGCCGCCCGCGCGTCCAGCGCCTTGATCCGTTTGGTCAATATAATGGGGTTTGTCTGGGCGGAAAGCCGCGTTTGAAGGTCCCACAGAATATGCCGCCGCTGACCGATGGTGTGAAACAGACGTGCGGAGTCGGCGGTGACATCCAGCCGGGTGCGGCGCAGATCAAAAAGCACCGCCGCCATCAGCATAAAACAGAATAGACACGTCACAATTTTGTACATATTCGCAGCGCCATCCATGCTCGGCCGCGCCGACGCTGTTCCCGCATTTTTAGATAAGCGGATCGCACGGGCCTGATGTTTTCAAACATGGCCCGTACCACCGCCTCGGCGCTTTGCCGACGGGACAGCGTCCGGACTGATAGCGGATTATAACACCAAGCCGCCGCTTTGCGTATAAAACGGGCGGGCAATCCATTTTGGCATCGCGTGCGGCTGAAACCGGCGTATCCAATCGCGACAGTCACGTATCGCAGTTAACCCGGAACGCTCAGCAGTTCCAATTCGCCGGTTTGCGGCGAAATCAGCAATCCGTGCACCTGAACATCGCGCGGCAGCAACGGATGGCGGCGGATCAAATTCACGCTCATGTTAACTCCGTCGTCCACGCGGCTGAAGCCGGTCATCCATTTTTCCAGATCAATGCCGGAATGGATGAGGGTATCAATCGTATCCTGCGAAATGCCCCGGGACTTTGCTTTTTCCAATATCTGGCCGCAGTCCAGACCGGCCATTCCGCAATCATGGTGCCCGACCACCATGATTTCCTTGACTCCCAAGCTGTACACCGCAACCAGAATGCTGCGCATGATACTGCCGAACGGGTGCGATACAACCGCTCCGGCGCTTTTAATGACTTTCGCATCGCCATTCCGCAGACTCATGGCACGGGGCAGCAATTCCACCAGCCGGGTATCCATGCAGGTGAGAACCACAACTTTCTTATCCGGAAACCGGTCTGTCTCGAATTGCTCGTATTCGCGATTGGTGACAAATCGCCGGTTAAATTCCAGAATATTATTCAGCAATTCCGTGCGGGCGGCCAACTTTATCTCCTGATAGCTTAGCTGCGGCTGAACCAACCCGGCCCGGACTTGGCGGATTTTTTTTGGCTTCGCTGTCGCAGCTTTATTAAATATTTGGTTATCGCTAACCGCGAGCCAAAGGGTTTCGCTTCTGTACTCCGTTCGGTCATATGCAAAGATCGCGCGGTGATTGCCGCTTATTAACCATGGCTCACGGAACCGTGGGGCCGCCGGCTGGGTTATGACCGGCGGGCCGAGGCAATGGCAGCAAAGTCGCCGTGTACACGTCAATCAGTCGTACCATCACGCCCGTTTTTCCATCCACCACACCTTTTACACCGATATAGGATCCAAGCAATTTGGAAATATCAATTTTGCTGGCTGGTTTCAGGTATGCTACGACCCGGCCCGTGGAAGGGCTTACCAAGGCGTAGTCATGAATGGCATCACTGGTTTTCAAAATGCCCTTCGCCAGGTACGGAGCATGCGTAACTGCTTGATTGACTTCATGTTGTGATTGTTCCCATTTTTGCTGATACGGCGCGATTTCACTGCCTATGGCGGGAGTTTTTTCCGCGCTTTCAGCCAGCTTCTGCACCTGAATGCCGTTATTGATCTCTTTAATCCATTCGGCCGTTCCCTGCTTGACGGATGGGGGTAAATTCGGTTCCGCGGCCAAGGCTTTGTATTTCTTAAGCAAAGGTGCAAGTTGCCGTTGCAACACCGGTTTGCGAAATTCTTTCTGAGTGGCGCGGTTCAAACGGCTGAAAGCGGTGTACGCATTTGTGTCATACTTTACTGGAGCGGCCGCCGGTGCTGTTGCGGGGCTGGCTTTTCCGACACCCGGAATAATGGGAATTATACCGCCACCCGAACTGGTTTGGCCGGCGGCGGGAGCAGGCGTTCCGCCGGATGGTATGGGAATGACCTGGCCGTTACCGCCGTTGCCCGATGGAGCCGTGGACGGTGCAGCTTGGCCGCCCGCCCCGGTGGATGCCGCAACCATGCCGTTTCCGGTCGGCTGAGACGAAGCCAATCCCGGTCCTTTGAATCCGGCGGGCATTGAAATCCTGGGGGTGATATATGTGGCCGTCGCCGGGGCCGGTGTAATAAACTGCGAAGCTACATAAAAATCCGTGCCGTGCGGCGGGCGAATAATATAGAAACTCTTTGTTTGACCGGTAATGGATACATGGGTGCCGCGCCGTACCAGTCCCACCACCGCATAATGGCTGTGCGGTGTCAGCGGACTTGCGGCCCGAAGGTAGACATAATCGGCGGACACATGACCTGTGTCGCCGGTCGCCGAAATCTGCACAAATTGCCGTGAAATATAGCACCGCGTTCCGGCCGGCGCTGCAATGCGATCCCACGAATTAACCGTGCCCACAACCTTCACCAGATCACCGCGTGTCAATTGGCCTACCGGATAATAGGCCAGTCTCGGGCCGCTGCGCACATTCACCTGAGAAGCATTTACCTGCCCGATGAAGGACGTGTTGTTGACGGCCGCGGGATGTTTTTTCCCCGCGGTTTTACGGAGTGATTTTTTCCTGGACAAAACTTTATGGGAATGGCTCCCCCCGGACGGAACAGGTACAGACACGCTGCCACTGGAAAGCGGCGCGCTGATGGCCGGACCGGTGGACGGCGCCGTTGCAGGCGCTGAAGCCGCCGGCTGACTCGCCGGTGCGGTTGCCGCCGCGTTGCCCGAGGGCGCGGCTGGAGCGGGTGCGGGTTGCGAATCGGCCGCGGGGCTGCTGGAGTCGGCACGGACAGGAACCGTTGGAATTGCAGTGGCGGCGAAAACCATTGCGGCTGCCAAGGCGATATTGGTGCCGGCAAGCCGAGCGACGATCGTGCGCATTTGGAAACTCCTTGAGGAAAAGTCCCGCTGCTGGTATCCCCAGCGGAAAAGCGTACCGTTTGAAACTACCATCCGCTTATGATGGAGTCAAGGATCACGGCCAATAACCGGCGGCAATTCGATGCGAGCCCGTCATGGGGCTTGCGCCCCGGGTTGCTTAGTCCGGCGGGGGGGGTAAACTAGGGGCATGGCCGATACCCGGCGGTTAAATTTGTCTCACTCCGCGGAAAGGACCGCCCTTTGGCGATAAAAATACTCTGTATCGGCGATATCGTCGGCAAACCAGGACGTCAGGCTTTGGCGGAGTTACTGCCGCCTCTTATCGCAAAGGAAAATATTGATTTTGTTGTCGCCAACGCTGAAAACTCCGCGGCAGGTTCCGGTCTGACCCCTCCGATTTTTGATAAAATTCTGGCCACAGGTGTGGATGTCTGCACGATGGGGGACCATACCTATCGCAAGCGGGAAATTCTGCCGCTTCTGGAAACTTCCGACCGACTCATCCGACCGGGCAATTATCCGCCGCAGTCCATCGGCCGCGGCTGGACGATCCGGCCGACCCGCAGCGGTATCAGAATTGCCGTCATGCAGGTCATGGGACGGGTTTATATGAATCCGGCTGACGATCCGTTTACACGGATGGACCGCATGCTGGAAGAATTGCCGCGCGATGTCAAGATTCGTGTTGTCGATTTTCATGCCGATGCCAGCAGTGAGAAAATAGCCATGGGATGGCATCTGGACGGCCGGGTGTCAATTAATTTCGGCACGCATACGCACACACCCACCGCGGATGCCCGTATTCTTCCGGCAGGCACCGCCTTTGTATCGGATGTTGGAATGACCGGCCCATATGACAGCATTCTGGGGCGACGCAAGGACCGTGTGCTCAAGCACCTGATTACGGGCATGCCGTTTCATTTTGATGTAGCCACCGGGGACCCGCGCCTGTGCGGCCTGCTGACCACGGTTGATGAGCAAACGGGCAAGGCCATCGGCACGATCCGCTGTGAACTGCACGGGTCAACCGTGCCTTCCGCATACGATGCCGATGACGGCCGCATGCATGCCGGTGAAAACTAACCTTGTTAATGGCTCCCGGTGCGGTCGCCGGTTTTTTCCAGCACAACCAGCATTCGAAAGCCCATCCACGGAGCCAGCGGCGACATCCAGTCTTCCATTTTTCGCGCCGCCGGCATGGCGAATTGGGGCAAAAGCACCGGTTTGGAAAATCCGCCGGACAGCGGATACATGATGATACTGTGCACGTCACGCCGAATGATCGACAATTGCGGGCAGCGGCGGGCGAGATCCGCGGCATATTTATAGAACAGCAGTGTCGGCACCGCCTGATTGCTGGCAAATGCCCCTGCCCCGCGCACAGCCACGGGGTCCTGGACGTTCGTTTCACCCGCCGGAGGAAACAACTGGGCTTTCATGTCCACCGGTTCCGGATGCGCCAGCCGGTAGCACACGCCGGATACCGCGGAAATATACGGCTCAATCATCACCACTCGTCCGCCGGGCGTCAGAACACGTGCCGCTTCAGCCAGGAAAACAAGCGGGTAGGGCAGGTGATGCAGCACATCATGGAGCACAATGTTGTCGACGCTGGTATCGGGAAATGGCAGACGCATTGCATCAACGGCCATATCAATATGCCGGCTCGGAACCAGGTCGGTGACTACGGCCTTGGGATAACTGTCGCGAAAATGACCGGCGCCTCCGCCTAATTCCAGAACCAATCCGTGCGGTCGCGAGGCATCCGCATCGCGCACGGTCATGCATTCCACCATTTTCTGGAAATAGGCCGCATACACTGCCCGCAGGACCGGTCTTCCAGCCCAGGCTCTGGCCCGGGCCTCCAAAACGTCGTGGTCAGTCTGTCCCGGTCCGGGAACCGTGTACGAACTGGACCGCCCGGATGCCGCAGCAACTTTTTTTTTGTTTCCTGGCATGGCGGGTATCCGGCCGGTGGGTGCTTTTGGCCTGCGCATTATATTCCCACGTGAAGGGCGAATCCTTCCGCTTTGATCTGTTTGACCAGGGCATGCAGGCTGTCAACGGTCTTGTTCAGCCGGTGTGTCAGGTCCAGCAGGGCATTGTAGAGCCGCGGATCCTTGACCAGTCGTCCCGCCGTACCGTGGCCCTGGGCCACGGAAGTGGTGATTTCATTGAGATTTTCCAGCACCTTGGTGAGTTGAAGGCTTACCGTCACCAGTCGGCTGTTGGCGGTTTTCGCGGCGGTGTCAATATCACCGGCGGCCGCTCCGGCTTTGTCCATGACATGATTTACGCGAGTGACGGTGGCATTCAGCCGTTTCAGGGTGGCGGCAAGTTCCGTGGAGGATATTGCCACATTGGACACAATTTCCCGAACCTGTCCCTGCATTTTCTTGTCGGCCAGCAATCCGTTAACGGAGGCCACTGTTTTATTCAGGCGATGTATAAGCGCACTGATATTATCCATATCGGCCCGGGCGTCCGGCGCACCGGATTCGTGCATGGCGTTAGCCGATACGGGTTTGAGCAGCATATGCAGATCATCCGCGACGCGGTCAAGTTTGCCGCTCAGGACGCCGAATTGGGAGCGGATAGCGGTAAAATTCGTGGCGAACGAAGGCGGAATAATGCTGTTGGACGCGACGGTGGCATGCAGGGTAGCCGTGCCGTTGGTGGGCAGATATTCCGCCTTTCCGCCGGGCGGCACAAACAACGATACATAGGGCGAGCCAATTGTCTTGGAGGCGATACGGACGGTTGTATTCACCGGAAGCCGATATTGCGAAGAAATGCCCAAGATAAGGACTGCTCCCCGCATATTTGCGCCCAGCGCCACACTGCGGACGCTGCCGACATTTACGCCGTTAAGGCTCACGCTGTCGCCATATACCAATCCGTCGGCGCTGGGTGTTTCTACCGTGATAAGATATGGAGCGTTGGGGCCCAGTGCCGGCAACCTTCCAAGTAAAAAGGCGCCCCATGTGACCATGCCCAGGGCAAGCACCACTGTTATGCCCACGATGTAGTTTCGCGCTTGTTCATTCATCCCGTGCTCATCCTGTAAAGCGTACGCAGCCAACATAATACCCGGATGATTCCGCCTGTCACGTCATCACCCGTTGCGGCGGGAGGCGTTTCTCCCGGCTGCCGCATTCAAGCCAGCGCATTTTTTACCAGATCGCGCGCTTCGGTCACCAATTGCGTCAGGTGTTCCTGACTCTTAAGGCTTTCGGCGTAAATTTTGTACTGGGCTTCCGTGCCGGAAGGCCTGGCTGCAAACCAGCCGTTTTTCGTTACTACCTTTAATCCGCCGATCGCCGCGCCGTTGCCGGGAGCATTGGTTAAAACCCCCGTAATCGTTTCTCCCGCAACCGACTTTTGCACCACCGCAGTCGGCGAAAGTTTTTTTAGACTTTCCTTTTCTTTCAATGTGCATCGCTGATCTTCGCGAATATAAAATGAACGGCCGAATTGCTGTTCGATTGCGGCATAATGGAGGCCAGGGTCTTTTCCCGTGCGCGCGGTTATTTCGCACGCCAGCAGATCCATCACCGGTCCGTCCTTATCCGTGGTCCATACGCCGCCGTCCTTTCGCAGCAGTGTGGCGCCGGCCGATTCCTCGCCTACAAAACCCAGAGAGCCGTCACACAGGCCGCTCACAAACCATTTAAAGCCCACCGGAACCTCATAAACGCGCCGGCCCGCAGCCGCACTCACGCGATCAATAATGCCGCTGCTGACCAGCGTTTTGCCCACCATCGCCGCCGCGGGCCAGCCGGGACGATTGGCAAACAGATAGCGTGCGGCGACGGCCAGATAATGGTTTGGCGGCAGCAGTCCCACGGATGGTGCGACAATTCCATGACGATCCGCATCCGTATCATTTCCAAAGGCAACCTGATAATCATCCTTCAGCGCAACCAGTCCGGCCATGGCATAAGGGCTGGAGCAATCCATGCGAATTTCGCCGTCATGATCCACACGCATGCGGCGAAATGTAAAATCCACGGTTGGATTCACCACGGTGATATTCAGCCCGTAATGCTCCGCGACAGGTTTCCACAGGTGAACGCTGGCGCCGCCCAGCGGATCGGCCGCAATACGCAAAGCGGAATCCCGCACAACGTCCATGTCAATGACATTGCCCAGGTCCAGCACATAAGGGCGGATAAAATTATGAAAACGAGTGGCGCCGGCGGTCAGTGCTTTTGCCAGCGGGAGCCGCCGCACCTCCCGATTGGCATTTCGCAAAAGGGCATTGGCCCGATTTTGAATCCACCCGGTCGCATCCACATCGGCCGGACCTCCGGTCGGGGGGTTGTACTTTATTCCACCGTCCCGCGGCGGATTATGCGATGGTGTAACCGCTATGCCATCCGCCAAGCCGGAAGTTCGCCCGCGATTATGGGTTAAAATTGCGTGTGAAAGCAGCGGCACGGGTGTGTAGCCGTCGGCCTCCGCGATGCGCAATTCCACGCCATTTCCCGCAAGCACTTCCACGGCGGTGTCATGGGCGGGTGTATCGATGCCATGCGTATCTTTAGCCAGAAACAGCGGGCCGTCCACGCCTTGCATCTTGCGGTATTCGCAAACAGCCTGGGCAATGGCCAGTACGTGCGCTTCGGTGAATGACCCATCCATCGGCGTTCCCCGATGGCCGCTGGTGCCGAATGCCACAGCCTGGCGCGGATCATTTGTATCCGGAATTTTCGCCAGGTAATCCCGGGTCAATGCCCGCATATCTATCAGCTTGTCCGCGGAGGGCGGCTTGCCGGCATCAGGTGAAACTGCCACGTTAAACTCCCGATCTACAGTACGGATCGCAACGGTCAAAAACGCGCATCCGGCGGCTGGGGACCCCGGCGGGAATTGCCGAACAACTGGACGAATTGCACAATGCGTTATTCTTCGCCAAAGCGGCCATTGACCAGCTTTTCCAGTGCATCCAGCGCCGCGGCGGCATCGTCACCATCCGCCTGAACTTTCAGGTTGGTGCCTTCCGTGGCGGCCAGCATCATCATATGCATGATGCTTTTTCCATCGACGCACTGGTCCGCTTTCCACACGCGGATGCCGCTGCGAAATTGATTGGCCACATCCACAAACTGCATTGCGGGCCGGGCGTGAAGCCCGAGTTTGTTAGATATTCTGATTTCTCTTTCCATGGTGGCAAGTGCCGCTTTTGTTAGTTGGTTCTAAAAAGCCCCGAGCTTCCATTTCGTGGCAGACGTTCCGGCGGTTCATCCCGCGTTCCACCTGCCGCTTTGGGCATCAACGGCAGATGCCGGCCTGATCCGCTTCTTCCAGCAAATCGCTGATTTCCTTCTGCGTTGCCGCGCGGCGCAAAAACCGCCGGAAATTATCCTGTTGCAAGTGGCGAAATATATTCTCCATCGCCTGCAGGTGCCCGTCCGGGCTGTCGGCCGGGGATAACAGCAGCACCACGCTGAAGACCGGAGCCTGGTCCAGAGCCGCAAAATTGACCCCATTGGCACTGCGGCCAATTGTTCCAACGCGCTTCTTGATCAGGGCATTCTTGGCATGCGGCACCGCAACACCCTTGCCGAAACCGGTGCTGCCCAGTCTTTCCCGATCCAGAATTGCCTTGCAAATCGTGTCCACGTCGCCCTTGGCAATGGCTTTGGATTCCGCCAATGATTCTACCAGTTCGCGAATAACTCCCTCGCACGCGGAAGACTTAAGCTCCGGTACGATGGCCTCTTTGATTATAAACTCCGAGAACTTCATTGATTTCCTCGTCTAGTTATTGGTGACGCCTCGCTGCTAAACACCCCGTTCTCCACCGGCTGCGGCATTGGGGATACGCAACCCGGCTCATCGTCCACCGCTTATTCCGGGTGCTTACGGTTCCGGAATTTTTTCTTATGTTCTGAAATCTGGCGCTCCACTTTATGCACCGCCATGTCTATGCAGGCATAAAGGTCGTCTCCATCCGTTGTTCCAACGAACATGTTCCGATGTTCCGCGCTTACAATAATTTCCACGCGTTTGGATTTCCCCGAACTGCCGTCCAGAATAATTTCAATTTCCTTTATAAGGTCATAGAATTTGGGCAGTTTGCCGGCCTTGTCCTCGGCATGCTGCCGGATTGCCGGGGTGACCTCCATGTGGCGGCCAGTCAATGTGATGATCACGTAGGAACTCCTTAAACCGGCGGCCCGGCTGTATGCACAATCCCAGACCAACCGCCACAATTAACCTATCGGCGCAAAGGGACAGCGTCAATAGCCAATCAAACCGCTTTTGCGTCAGGCCCGCCTGAACGCGGACCTCTCCGGTGCATGACGGCATTCCGTGGGGCGGCTCATATTCACATCATAGGCTGCCGGGCGTTTCCCAAGGATTCTATCAAAATGAAAAAAACCGCGTATCGGGATTTCCGCCGACGCGGATGGCCCAAATCCGATGTTCCAATCCGGTTTTAACGGCACGCGATGTTTCCCATACCCGCCGCCTGCCGGCCGTTGAATCCCCGCCGGAACCCCGTGCATCACAACCATTTCCAATGCGTTACAATTGCAGCGATGTTTCACCGCTCTTGCACGGCGGTCGGCCAAAAAGGACCTGCGTATGAAAAAATTCGTCGCCGCAGCATTTATTTGCTTATCCATTGTCTGCCTGTCCATGATGATTGACTCCGAAATATTGGCGGCGGCGCCGGCGACTACCAAGCTGCCCACGTTGGCAATTCTTCCGTTCGTCACGGAATCCGGCAGTTCCCATGGACTCGCGGACCGCATGCGCTTTGCCGTGGGAAAAAAGATGTCCCGCAACGGTCATTTCAAACGACTTGATGACCACGATGTGGACAGCATGATCTCCGCATTGCAGATCCCATGGACCGCCCCCGTACATAAGTCGGATATCATCACCGTCATAAAAAACCTGGATACGTCTCAAACTGTCATGGGTTTTTTGCGTGGTCGCACCCTTAAACTGGAACTTTTCGTCGGGACCCACTTAACCAAAACCATTTCCGCCGCTATTCCGCCGGATAACACCAGCCCGCGTCTTACCGTCGAATCCATGCTGACAAAACTGGATCACATCGCCTTTCATCATGTAAGTTCCCGGCAGGTGGATCACTCCAATCCCGTTGTTGAAAAGCTTTTTAAAACGCGGCCGAACCTGGTGCCTGACCCGAATTTCCGGCTTTGCGCTCGCCGGTCTTTGCGGGCGTCACCTGACTGGCAAATGTTTCTTATGAAACAGGATTATCATCCGCCGTTGCTGCCATCCGCCGCGGCCGGCCGGCTTAAGCCGGATTCCGTCGCCATTGTGCCGCAAAGCGTTGCCGGAACCGGTCATAGCCGGGGATATTGCCTGATGCTTCGCACGAGCCTGAATACCGCGCAAAATAATGGATTGGCCTGTGAAAGCATCTGGATACCCGTAGTTGACGGCCACCGATACCGCTTTGCGGTGCAATACCACAGCACCGCCCCGCGCGTGCGAATTTTCATAAAAGGATTTGCCTACTGGCCGGACGCCTTCAGCAGTGACAACAACCTGGCCAGTCAGCGGAAAGAAATTTATCGTTACCAGTTGCTTCCGCTGACGGCCAATCACGGCTGGTCCACTACCGAAGCCGATTTTTCGCCCCGGGCGATGCGCAGTTTAAATGCCAAACATCCCATTAAGTGGGTTAGAATCGATTTTTTCAGTTACTTAAACCAGGGAGATGTCTTTTTTCGCCGCGTGCAACTGCGCGATATTACCCTGCCGACTGAGGCGAAAAATCAGTGAATCGGCTTGCCCGGAATTTATTTGCCGCCCTTTGGACCGTTCGGAATGCAAGCCGGTGAATCATGGGAAAATATATTTCATCACATGGTGTACAGGTCGCCCGCAGGCGACAGGAAAGCATGGCTCTTCGCTTCCAATCAGCCGGCGCACCGGCAACAGTGCGGTTTGTGGGCGGTGTGGATATGGCCTACAGCCGCAATCCGCGCCACGCGACCATTCGTTGCGGGGCGGTAGGATCGCACGCGGTCGTTGCCGCGGTCGTATGGGACCTGGAAGCCCGTCGCTGCGTTCAGGCGGTCAGCGTTCGTCGCACGGTTGCGTTCCCGTATATTCCCGGCTTGCTTTCTTTTCGCGAAGCGCCTTTGATGATGGCGGCGATCCGCCGAATCACACATCCGGTGGATATCTGGCTGATTGACGGCCACGGGATTTCCCATCCGCGCGGTTGCGGGCTGGCAACGCACATTGGCGTCACATTAAATTTGCCGACAATCGGCGTGGCCAAAAGCCTGCTGACGGGGTGGTTGGCAGGCGCGAATAAACTGCCGCCGGCTGACATGGCGCTGGACCGTCTGATGTGTACCTGGCAGGGGCGAGAGCGATTGGCCGGTTATGCGATTCGTCCGCGGACGGGGCATGATCCCCTGTATGTAAGTCCGGGTAACCGAATTTCGGCGGAGCAGGCGTTAAAAACAGTGGTGGATTGCCTGAAGGCGGAAAACCGTTTGGCCGAACCGATTCGGCTGGCCGACCTCTTGTGTGCTCAACTCCGGCTCATTCCACCCCATCAGCGCGGCCGGATTGCGGAAGTATTGCGGGCGGCCGTCACGGCTTGATCGCCGGCCTCTGTTGGGAGCTGGCTGGCCCGCCGACCGCAGTGTTGTCCGGCAGATTGACCGCGGCCGGGTTGGCAAGTGGCGCACCGTGCCAACCGCGGTCTATGTCAAGGCAATAGTCTCGGCGGCGCGTATTATGACCGGTCCGAGCAATCCGGACGCAACCAACGGGTCGTTTTTATGCCACAACTGCCATGTCGTGAAACTGATCCGGCCCGTGGGACTTTTCTTTCCTTCCAGCAGCCAGTTCGGCCATTGTTTCAGTGTTCCATCCGGATTGCGCTCGCTGTCTTCCGGTAAAAACTGATCTCCAATCATGCGGTTTATCCATAGGTTGGTCACTTCCACGGACAATGTGTTTAGGCCCGGCTTCAATACGCCGGTAACATCCAAGCGCCAAGGCGGCTTCCAAAGCAGGTCCAGCTTGTGTCCGTTAAGTATCGCCCGCGCCATTACCGCCGCATTGCCCAGGTCAAGAAACTGACGGATGTGGCCGGCGAGCATTTCAGCCGGTGCAGTAAATTCCGTGGAATATTCCGCAGTTCCCGAAAAATATTTAACTCCGTCCACCGGATGCTCACTTAGGCTTATAAGCTTGGGCAGCACCACCTGTGCCGGCGCGCCGCGGCCCGGCGGGAATTTCACGACCCATGGCGCGGATAAGTCGAATGGCCGCGGAAGCGATGCGACCCGTGCGTGGCGAACCGCGCCGTCGCAGGTGGAGAATCCGTAATGTCCCGGAACAAACACGGTTGCGGACAGAGCTTTGCCGGAAAAGTGTGTGATCTTGATCGAAAGTGCCGCATTGCCCTCTGTCAGCAGATCCGCGGTCTGGCCGTCAAGGAAGCTAAGTTGCCGCCGTTGACCGGCAATGGTCAATTCAATCCGCAGGGTCTTGACGACATCAAAAGCCGGATCGCCGCCAATCTGGGCAATTTGCACCACTGGAAATACGCTGTGCCCTTCACGGACAAGCTTGGCCACAATGGCCGTCACATTTTTGGTTCGGGCCGGATCGCCCGCCGGTCCATAGGTGGCGTGCAGAATTTCGATGGCGGCATTACGGGCCGGCGATCCAAAAACAGGGGTGTTATTAAGCGTGACGCGTGCAATTCCGCCCCTGCTTTGCGTGGCGCGGCTGAACACAACAAATACAGACTCCTTCCATTCCAGCCGTAAGGCGACATGTGTCACCTTGCGGTTACCATCCTGCGACCAGATTACCGCCGGCTCAATGGCGCCCGTCTGTGGATTCCATATTTCCGGTTCGCGTCCGGTTATGCGAAATGTGCAGTTGGCGTTGACGGCGTTTTCCGTCATGTTGGCGATAAAATAAATATCCGCATCGTCGGTTCGCCGATGTGCAAAGTGCAATTGCGAATCACTGGTAAAATCAGGCGGAATCCGTTTTTCCTTCAGGACCTGCGCGGGTGTTTTGTCCGTAATCATTCTGCCGCCGGACCAGATCTCATCCGCGAGTTCGGAAACTTTCCGGTCGCAGGCGGGGTAAGCCGAAAGACTGGGCGATTTGACCGGCCTGGTTTTACCGACAATGGTTGCGCCGGCGTCCGCCAGGGCTTTTATTCCGGTCAGCAATTCCGCGGTCATGCAGGGCGAATCCGGCAGTACCAGCATGCGGTATTTCATGCCGTCGGGCAGAACCAGGTCTCCGTTGTCCACCCGCAGGCGGGTAAGCACCGCCTCCGCCGGGCAGCCGTCACATTTGTAATTGGGTACATAAGATGGATCACCGGCGCCCGGGATGGAAGGACAGCCGGAAGGCGCGCCTTCGGGCTGCATGTACAAAACGTCCGCCACCCAATGGCCCTGCCGCAACAGATGCTGACATCGCGCGACGTACCGATGCCATGAAAGGGACTGCTTCCACCATGTCTGGGTGCGTTCATAATGCAGGCCCCACGGCCCCATGGAAACGCCGGGTGCGACATTTAAAAACGGCTGCATCGCGTAGCGGTGCACCACGAACCGGTTGACTCCCTGGCAAAAGGCCCAGTCACCGATATCCTTGACCACCGCCGGGTGTCCCTGCCAGCGTTCGTTGCTGTCGGCGGTAAACGTCTCTTGCCCAATAATCCGCCTGCCGTAAACATGGCCCGCGGAGGTCATTTCAGTTACGGAATAGGCGGCGCCGAACCGGCTCCAGGACCATAACTCGGACATCGGCTCAACGGCGGTTCCGCCGTAGTGCATTTCGTCTACCGGCACGCCCGAATAGCCTTCTATGGAGAGTCGCAAGCCGTGCTTTTCCGCCAGGTCGCGCATGCAGATGGAATAATTTTCCACGAGCAGTTCTGAAATCGTTTTACGCAGGTCCCAGAGGAACATTTCCGATTCTTCCAGGCTGGCCACCACCTGTCCGGTCATGACGGGCAGCCAGCGGCGAAGGTCATAGCCGCGGCGGGTCTTAAAATCCTGCGGGAAAGTTCGGGTCCAGTTCTGTGAGCCGGTTTCCCAACTGTCAATATGTGTACTGACCAATGTTCCGCCGGCAAGCGGCCCCGCCTTGGCAATCAGTTTTGCCATCAAATGTTCAAAATGAAATGCCGTGGCCTTTTTGCTTAACTTGTCCGTTTCCAATCCCAGTCCGCCGGCCGGCGCTGGGTGGTTATCCACACCGGTAGTGGTGTGGCCAAAACGCAGAACCGTCCAGTTGTTCGCCGGAGCGTCCCATAAAAGTCGTCCATAGGCGTTGGTCCGGCCGGTTAAATCAATGATTCGGTTTAATCTCACAACCTCGCCGGCAGGCAGGCGGGGCCATTTGGCCTGCGCGGCGATGCCGTCCTCTGTTACCACTTCGGTCTCGCCTGCAAGATCGGAAATGGTGAATGGTTTTCCATGAACGGCCGCCGCCGGCGTGGGAAACGCAATCACGAAGACATCCTGATAATAACCATTATTGCCGGCAGGTTGGGGAAGCATGACATCCACCTTGCCGCCGCCCTTGACGGCGGTACTGGTCCACACCAGGCGTTGCATGGAAAGTTCCGGTGTGATCCACGGACCGCCGCTTCCGCACCAGCCCGCATCGTTGGTCATGTTAATTTGCAGTCCCAGGCGGGCCGCCTCGGCGCAGATAAACCCAAACATATCGCGCCACTCCGGACTGCCGAAGCGTACCGGTCCGGGCGGAGTTCCCTGGGCAACTTCCATGATCAGCACGCCGCCGATACCCGCCGCCTTCATCGCTTCGAGGTCTGCCGTGACTCCCTGGCGGGTCAGATTCCCGTCCAGAAAAAACCAGTAGACCCACGGGCGGGCGCTGTCCGGCGGTGAAGGAAATGCACGAACCAATTGATCGTACGGTATGGACTCCGGTTGGTCCGATGTGACGGCCTGCGGCAAGACGGCGGGCGCCTTTTCGTCGCTTGCCCAGGTCTTCCCCGTAATACCCGTAACAATGATAAAGCCCGATGTGCTGGAAAGCTTGACAAAATCACGGCGGTTCATTGGGGGCATAGTCGAGTTCCCTGGTTTAAGTTAACAGAGCGCCGCAACCTGCGATGCCCGCGGACCGGTTTTGCCATCCGTCCGATGAATCAGATGCTGACGCGTTCATCGGAGTTTCAATAAAATCTATACCATGAAACGCCCGGGTCGCCGGTTTATTGTTCCAATAGCTACGAATTCGGTTGCAGCACAAAAGCCCGGCCGCTTGACCGCGGCTATGATCCAGGTCTTCTGTGGTTTTTCATCAGCCGTTGATGCGGCCTTCCCATGGACTGCTGGCTGTGGCATACAGTTTCCGCGGTATGCGCCCGGCCGCACCGGCCAGCCGTCCGGCTTCGGTGGCCAGCGCCATGGCCGCGGCCATCTTGACCGGGTCTTTGGCGCCGGCAATGGCCGTATTCAGCAAAACGCCATCTACGCCAAGCTCCATGGCGGCGGCAACATCACTGGCGGTTCCCACGCCGGCATCCACGATAACCGGATAAGCCGGGTCGTTGTGTTTGAGTTCTTCCAGAATTATGCGAATTGCATTGGGGTTCAGCACACCCTGCCCGGAACCGATGGGTGATCCGGCGGGCATCACCGCCGCCGCGCCGGCTTCTTTAATGCGCTTGCAGAGCATTACATCATCCGAACAGTAGACCAGAACGTGAAATCCCTCGGCCACCAGAATTTTTAACGCCTCCAGCGTGCCCAGCGGCTCTGGAAGCAGTGTTTTGGTGTCGCCAAGGCATTCCAGCTTCACCCATTGCGATCCCTGGTATCCGGAACCTTCCAGCAGTTCACGGCCGAGCCGCGCCACCCGCACCACCTCATCCGCCGTAAAGCAACCGGCCGTGTTCGGCAAAAGAATGTATTTGCCCGGATCAATAAAATCCAGAATATTGCGGCCAGAATTTTTGTCCACCAGTCTTTCCCGCCGCACCGCCACGGTCACGCAGTTGGTCCGGCTTTCCGCGTGGCATTGTTGCATAAGTTCCAGGGATGAATACTTGCCGGTGCCGACAATCAGGCGTGAATTGAGGGTATAGGGGCCTATTTTTAATTCTTGATCCGTCATCATTTAATTTACCTGAAACTCGCTGATCGTTTCCATGCCACGCCCTTGCGCTGTCAGCCGCCGCCCACGAGCGTCACAATCTCCAGCCGGTCATGCGGTTTAATGCGGATGGAAAAAAAATCATGACGCCGCACAATTTCGCCATTGATCTCCACCGCTACCCGCACCGCCGGCAGGTTATGCGATTCCAGCAGTTCGGCGATGCTGCTGTTATCCGCAATTGTCATGATTTTGCCGTTAAGCGTTATTTCCATATCGAAATTTTACACTTAATCGGGATGGTTGGCACGCCTCCGGGAAAATGTCCGTCATAAAAATGCCGCTGACCTGCATCAACGGCTTGTTGACGATAAAATAGAGTCAATGTCAGACTCGGCCTATATCTTTCAGACTGTCCGTCAAGCCGCCCGGATCGAAGAAATCATCGGCGAGCATATCGCATTGCGTCCGGCCGGGCGGGAGCTTGTGGGCCTGTGCCCATTTCATGAAGACCGCCGACCGTCCATGTATATCAATCCCGGCAAACAGATATTCTATTGCTTTGTGTGCAATTCCGGCGGCGATGTATTTCGGTTTGTACAGAATTATCACAAAATGACCCCGGGCGAGGCGTTACGATTCCTCGCCCAGCGCTACGGGATAAAACTGCCGGAATTCCGACCGAACGATCCGGGGCAGCAACAGCGTGCTTCGGCGCGGGAAAATATGCTTGCCGCCGCCGCGTGGGCCGCGCTCTGGTTTGCGGATAATCTGGAGAAGCCCTCCGGTGCCCAGTGCCGGGAGTATCTTGTGGGCAGAGGGCTCAGTACCGACACAATCCGGAATTTCGGGCTTGGTGCGGCGCCGGATAACTGGACGGCACTGGCCCAGGCGGCCGTTCGCGCCGGCGTCTCCGAGGAACATCTGCTGGGCGCCGGGTTGATCAAGCGACGGGCGGATGGCAGCCCGTTTGATGTATTCCGCAATCGGGCCATGTTTCCCATTCGTGATCAGTCCGGACGTGTGATTGCTTTTGGCGGGCGCACCCTTCCTCGAGCCCAAACTCCTTCGGCGGACGCCGCCGTTGCTGCCGCGGATTCCGGCGACGGACCCAAATATCTGAATTCCCCGGAAACAGCGATTTTTAATAAGCGGGACACGCTGTATGGTCTGGATGCCGCCCGGCAGTCGATTATTCGCGATAAAACCGTGGTCGTGGTGGAAGGTTACATGGATGTTATCGCCTGCCACCAGGTGGGTGTCACCAATGTCGTCGCCACGTTAGGCACCGCTCTGACGGAAAAACATGTTACCTTGCTGCGCCGCTTCGCCCAGAAGGTTGTTCTGCTTTTTGACAGCGATGATGCCGGCCGGCGAGCCGCCGATCGCGCCATTGAAATGATCCTGAAATATCCGCTTGATTCCCGCATTACACATGTACCCGACGGCAAGGACCCATTTGATTTTTGCATGACCCATGGACCCGAACCGTTCAAATTATTGCTGGCTCGCGCGCCCGACGTTTTGGATTACAAATGGCAACAGATAGGCCGCGCCATGGACGCCGCGCCGTCCCTGGCGGAAAAACAGGCCGCATCCATGACTTTGCTGCGCCTCGCCGCCGCGGGCCTCACCGATCCTTCGACCGATCCGATACGCCGTGGTCTGCTGGAAAAACATCTGGCGGATAAAATCGGCATGACTCCGGACCAGGTCAGAAAAATTGTTCGTCAAATGCCGCGCAGTCCGGATGCGGCGCCCGCGGGCAACTCGGATACTTCAACCGCACAAGCCGTTTCGACGGATAAGCTTTTCGCCGCAGAAGAATGGATTATCGGCGTTTTTCTGAATCACCCGGCGCTCTGGCGGCAATTCGGGGCTGAATTTGACCTTGGTCTGTTTACCGCCGGGCCATTGGCCCTGCTGGCCCAACGGTTGATGGGTTATCTGGAAGGTGCAACGGATTTGGAACACTGTTCCATTGCGGAATTTATCGGCACTTTGGACGATGCCCAGCTTGTGACGCTGGCGGTCCGGGCGCAAAAGCGGTGCGAAAACGTGGTTGAACCGGCAAAAAACATGGCCGATACCCAGGCGGAGCTTCGCTACCAGCGGCGCGGCATTATTGGTCCGCCCGGTGCGGATGCGGCCGGCGAGCCGGAAGAACCGGCCGCGCGGCTGGCCCTGCAGCAAAAAGCGGCGCAGCACGGCCTCATGCGCCGTCAACTCGGCCCGCGCCCGCCCGGCCGTTGATCCGGCCCTCGCCCGCTCAAAAATCATTTCAGGCTTCACAAAAATGCAGCCGGTTCCGATAACGCGGATGCAGTTTACTGCGGATGCCCGGACCGTTTACAATGCGTTTGGCCGAATGGCCGGAAGCGGATGATTCTCACCGTTTCATTAGCTGAAGACAGGTATGCAGATCGGCAATCTAAAACTTCGCACGAACCTTCTGCTGGCGCCCATCGCCGGTTACTGTGATGTTTCGTTTCGTCTGGTGGCCAGATCATGCGGCGGCGTGGGGCTGGCCTGTACTGATCTTCTCTGTCCGGAGGGGGTTTTGCGGGAAAACAAACGGTCTATGGAACTTGCCGCCACCTGCCCGGCGGATCAGCCCCTGGCCATGCAACTCTACGGCTCGGACCCGGAAAAGCTCTGTGATGCCGCACGCTGGGCCCAAGACCATGGCGCAAGCATCATTGATATCAATATGGGCTGTCCCGTGGATAAAATAACCAAGCGCGACGGCGGATCGGCGTTGCTGTGCAATCTTTATTCCACGCTTGCCATTGCGGAAAAAGTATCCCGCGTCGTTCGCGCCATTCCGTTGACCGCCAAAATGCGCCTCGGCTGGGATGATCAGCGGCTGGTCGCTCCGTTTCTGGCAAACAGGCTCGAACAACTCGGTTTTGCCGCCGTCACGATTCACGGCCGCACGACTGAAATGAAATTTCAGGGAGCCGTACGCCTGGATGGGATCGCGGAAGTGGTGGCCGCGGTGGAGCGGATTCCGGTGATCGGCAACGGTGACATTCAAACGCCGCAGGATGCGGCGGAAATGATCCGGCGCACCGGGTGTGCGGGCGTGATGATCGGCCGTGCCGCCCTGTCCAAGCCGTGGATATTCCGCGATATCCACACTTATTTGGCCAGCGGCGTGATTCCGCCGGAACCGGATATCGAAGCCAAATGCCGCCTGATGCGCGACCATTTTTACAACCTCATCCGGTTTCGCAATCAGCGGGTGGCGGTGTGTGAATTTCGCAAGCGGATCAGTTGGTATGCCAAGCACATGAATCCGTGCAGAATCCTGCGCGATTCCATGCGGGTCATTGAGTCCCCTGCGGATTTCGACGCCGCCATTGACCGATTTTTGCGCTCGCGCCGCGCTGCCGGAAGCGGCAACGCCGCCGGGAAATGCACGGATCAGGAAGAAGCTGATATCGGCCTTATGTCGCCGGCTGCCTGACCGGCTCAATGAAAACCCGGTGGTTTGCCGAATAGGCCGTCCGCCGGGGGATTGCGGATTGTCCGCGTCAACGCCCGGACCACTGGTCCGGCGCCGCCGGACGGAATGCGATGAAACATATGATGCAAACAAATATCACCAGTCCTGCTGACGTGAAGGCGAATCTGCGGCATGTTCAGTCACGGATCGCCGCCGCCGCAGCGCGGGCGCGGCGGAATCCGGCGGATATCACACTGGTCGCCGTTACCAAGAGCGGCACGCTTGAACAGATCGGCGAACTACTGCAGGCCGGCTGTCGCTCCTTTGGTGAAAGCCGCGTGCAGCAACTTCAATCGCGTGCGGCGGACCTCCGCAGTATGCTGGAAAAATCCGGCCCGAAGCTTGCGGTGCCGGATGCCGCCGCCCTCCCGGGCGCGGGTGTGCCGGTTCAGTGGCACATGATCGGCCATTTGCAGACCAATAAAGCTTCGGCCGCCGTTACCCATTCCCATCTGATTCACAGTGTGGATTCCCTGCGGCTTATTGAATTGCTGGGAGACATCGGCGTCCGCCGCGGAATTCAAGTTCCCATTCTCCTGGAAATCAATACCACGGACGATCCGAACAAATTCGGCATGGCGCCCTCCGCGGCCTTCCATATGGCGGAGGAAGTGGCCGATGTTCCCGGCCTGAAATTCATGGGGCTGATGACCATGGCCCGGCATTCGAAAAATCCGGCCGACGCGAGGCCGGCATTCGTGCGGCTTCGCGAACTTTTTGAGGACATTGCCGCAAGGAAAATCGGCGGCGAATATTTCAAGCATTTATCAATGGGGATGAGCGGGGATTTTGAAATCGCCATTGAGGAGGGGGCAACCATCGTCCGGGTCGGGTCGGCGCTTTTCGAGCCATGTCCCGCCGCCGGAGATCCGCTGCCCGCAACCGCATGCCGCACCGGCTGAACAAGCTTTGGTCCTGGCCGCCGCGAAAATCCGGATTCTGTCCTGTATCAGGCGGCGTGCTCCACCGCCCAGTTCATTCGCGGACCGAGTGATTCGACCATGTGATGAATCGCCGCCGCCACTCCGCCGCACAGGGTGTCGCCTTGCACACGGATAATCCGGCATCGCTGCATCACCGGCTTAAGTGCGTTGTCGCCGATGCGCTGCGCAAGATATTCAAACGCGCCCGGTGAAACCTCAAACATCCGCGTGCAGAGCGCCATGAGTTCCGGATTAAAAATATTGACGGCCGCCGCCGCGCCGATGGCCAGGCCGTTAAGCGTTTCGTGGAGTTCGGGAGTCGGGTCAAGTTCTCCGGAACCGGTCATGCCGATAATCTGATCAATCGACAGTTCCCTGCCCAGACGCCGGCTTACACGCCGCACGAAAACCGGATCGGTAGAGATGGTTTCCAGGCATCCACGGTTTCCGCAGCCGCAAAGTTCGCCTGCCTCCGAAACAATAATGTGGCCCAGTTCGCCGGCCATGCCGTTGGCGCCGGTGAAGAGGTCTCCATTCACCACGGCGCTCAGGCCGAATCCGGCATACGTGCCGATCATGACGAAATTCCGTACGCCGCGGGCCTCTCCATAAATTCTTTCCGCAAGGCATGTGGAAATGGTTTCATGCACTATCCGCGTCGGCACGCCCAGCCTTGATTCAATATCCGCTCCGGGCCGCTGGCCGTCCAGCAGATGAAGATTGGGCGAAAGCAGAACCTGCTGGTGCATCGCATCCACGGTTCCGGAAACACTTACCCCTATTCCCAGGGCCTTGTGTCCGCGGGAAGACATCCCGCGCACCGCGCACCGCGCGCATTTGTCGATTAAATCCACATAGGTTGGCGGCGTCGGAATTTCCACTATGTCCTGTGCCGCAAAAGCGCCGTCCAAACCCGCGGATACCACCCGGCAACGGTGCGGCTCAATGGATATGCCAATCACACGCGATTTTTCGCTGGCCACCCGGTACATCTGGCTCGGACGGCCTTTGCCGTCCGCAGGTACCAGGCCCTGTTCCTCAATCAGCCCCAGATGTAACAGCCGCGCGACGGTTTTCGACGCCGTCGGCATGCTCGCGCCCGTGCGCCGGGCCAGTTCCGCACGCGATATCGTGCCCGCGGATTGAATCATGTCAAAGATATTACGCTGATTTACCTGCTTTACCAGCTTGGGCCGCACAGACCGCAGATGTCCGCTGCCGGAATGCGGACCGGCTGATTTCTCCGGCTTATGTGAATTTCGGACTGTTTTTTGGCTGCGATTCAACATTTTTTTATCCACTATTCAACCGGTGTTTTGATACGCATCCATAAAGGCTGACCGCAAATCACGAATCCCCGTTTCTCAGTAAAACCGTGGCGGCCAATGCCAAAGCTCGCTGAACTTAAATAAATTTTAACATGCCATTGGCGTTTTTGCGAACAATATGCCGGATTACATCTCCTCTGACGGCCTTGGAACCCGTACAACTGCGGTGCGAAAACTCGCCCGCCGGCTAATTTACCCCGGTCCTGTTGCGATTGAATCTAAACGGCAGCGCCGGAAGTTTTTTTAGGTTTTCCAAATTCGGCTGCGCTACGCAACTCCATGCGAACCTGACCCTGGCCGGATGCAAAATGCCCGCAGCCGTCAGAACTACGGTCTGTCCGTGGAGTCTGGCCTGCGCCGGCTTATACGGCCCTTTTGCATCCGCCAGAAAGAACCATGTTGGCGGCGCCCCGTTTCCGGTTGTCAGCCCGCCGGGGCAATGCGAAAAACGGATCAGGACGCTCCGCCCGTGGAATTTTGCCGATTGAAACATCGGACTCGCGTATGCCGGGATTCTTTTGCCGTAAACCTGCGCCATCGCCGATAATGCAAGCCGCTTGCCCACATCGTGTTTATCCGCCGGGTGAATGTTGTGAAGGTCCCCGATGTCCATGGTGCCGATGATGCCGCAATCCGGCAGATCGGCGGCCGCTTTTTCTTCCGCCTGCCACACCAGCGGTTCATACGGCGCATCGGATTTATGCGGTCCGCACCAGCTTACCCCGTAGTTAAATGGTGCAATCTGAACGATAAAAAATGGAAATGATCCCTCCTTCCACATTGACCGCCAGCTGGTAATCAACGCCTTGAGTTTCGGATAGTAATGGCGGTCGAATGCCAGCACATTATTCTCACCCTGATACCACACCGCGCCGCGGATGGCGTAGGGAATCAGCGGGCTGATCATTCCGTTAAACAGCGTTGTCGGATTCTGGCGGGCGTCCGGCTTCCACGCGCTGCGAAAATGATAACGGTATCCATGTGGTGAATTTATCAGGCCGGCGGTTTTCCCCTGTGCCGGCCGGCCATGCAGCAGGGCCTCGGCCGCCAGGGATTTTTGCAACCAGCGCTTCTCCCGCGGCAAATGATCCGCGCTTAAATATCCCTGTGCCGGAATCCACGCCTCAATGCTTGTGCCGCCCCAGTCCGCCTCAATCATGCCGATGGGAACGCCCAGCCGTTTGTGCAACGCGTTGCAGAACAGATATCCCACCGCGGAAGAACCTGCCGCCGTTTTCGGCGTGCACACTTGCCACGCGGCCGGCGCGGTCAGGTGCGGTCGGCCGGCAAACATGCTCGGCACCATCGGGACATGGTAAAAGCGTATACCGGGATGGTTTGCCGCGGCCAGTTCGCCCGCCAGATTGGTCCGGTGAAACCATCCGGCCATTGGGTATTGCATATTCGATTGGCCGGATACCAGCCACACTTCGCCCACCACCACATTTGTCAGTTGGATATGCGTTCCACCGGCGGAAATCCTTAGCGTGTGCGGTTTGCTGTCCGCCGGCATCGGCGCCAGTCGCACCTGCCACCGCCCGGACGCTCCGGCCGCCGTGCTCCGCCGCTGACCGCCGAACCGCACCTCAACATGCTCGCCCGGTTTGGCCCATCCCCATACCGGATCCCGCATCCCGCGCTGCAGCACCATATTGTTTGAAAACATCGTGGAAAGCTTCAGCGATGGTGTCGGCGGCTGCTTCGGGGCCGCCATGATCGGGCCGCAAATGCCGATGGAAAACACCATCGCCATCAACCACTTGCCGGCCGTTCGTTCGCTGCCGTGTGTTACCTGCCGATCTGTCATATTCTTGTCCTTGCCTGCGTGAAGGGGTTTTCGTCAACTGCCGGCGGAGCCCAGCCGTCCGTTCGTCCCCGGCGGATGATTGTCGTTCGTGTCCCCTTCAATAGCCAATTCCGGCGAAATTAGCAACTCCCAAGGCATCCGCTGCCGCTGCCCATCCTGGCTGTCACGGCCGGAAAATCAGGCAACTTTGTTGTGGCTTTGCGGTCGGGGGCAGCCACTATTAATATGCCTGTGGAAAAAACAGATGCCCCGTTGCGTTGACGGCTGCTGGTTTTCTCGCCATGGAATTCAGATGACACCGGTTGCCCCGAGCCATAGCCCCGCCCCCATCGGCGTTTTTGATTCCGGCCTTGGCGGACTGACCGTCGTTCGCGCACTGCGGCGGCATTTGCCGGAAGAATCAATCGTTTATTTCGGAGACACCGCTCGCCTGCCCTATGGCACAAAATCTCCGCGGACTGTGCTGCTGTTCGCCCGGCAGTGCCTGCAATTTTTGATGCAGTTTCAACCCAAGGCGCTCGTTGTCGCCTGCAATACAGTCAGCGCCACCGCCATGGCCGGGCTTGCGGATGCGTTTCCGGTGCCGGTTATTGGCGTGCTGGAGCCTGGGTCGCAGGCCGCGGTTCTCGCGGCCCGTCGGCAAAAAACCCGTGGCAACTGCACTATCGGCCTGATCGCAACGGAAGCCACCATCGCCAGCAAGGCCTATCCGCAGGCTATTGCCAGGCTGGACCGAGGCATTCACCTTGTCGGCAGAGCCTGCCCATTGCTGGTCCCTTTAATTGAAGAGGGCCGGCCTGATTCCAGTCCGGTTGTAACCGCCGTGCTGGCGGACTATTTATCACCATTACGGGCTTTAAATCCGCAGGCACTTATTCTGGGCTGTACGCATTATCCTATTTTGGATGCCGCAATTGCCGGTTTTATGGGACCCGATACGGAGCTTATTGACTCGGCGGATCAAACCGCCTTGGTGGTGAAAGCTCATTTGGCTACAATGGCGGCGGCCGGGGCCGGCGCGCAACCGCCGACCCCATATAATATCCAACCGGCGCAGGCCGCCGCGGTTAAATCCGGTTCGCTGACCTGTTACGTTACGGATCAAGGACAAAGGTTTGAAAGCCTCGCAAACCGCTTTTTAGGCGCGGCGATCGGTAGTCCGGTTTGGGTGGATCCGGAACTGCTTGAACGCCCGGAACTGGAAGAAAAAGCATGATGGTTAAAAAAGTGAATTCCTCGCCTGTCGCCCCTTCGCGGCCGGCCGCACGCAGGGTCTGCCCGCCGCCCATGGGTTCCCTGCTGTTTTTCGCTGGCATTCTGCTGGCGGCAATGGTCGCGGGCTGCTCTTCCAATAGCGGCAAATCCGGGTCGTTTAACAACATCATGCAAGGCATGTTGGACAAAATGACCGGGCACGACAAAAAACCGCTGACCTATGAGGCGTCACAGATGTTCAATTCTGATGACCCTGACGCCCAGCGTGCCGCCATCGCCTATATTTCCACTCAAAAATTCGGCCACGATAAAGTTTATATGAAGGCCTACCAGCTTGCCGCTACCTCGTCTAATCCCATGGTGCGCGGGCAGGCGCTCGTCGCCCTTGGTACATCCGGGCAGGCCTCGGTCGCTCCCACGCTTATCACCGGCCTTTCCGATCCGTCCAGCTTTGTGCGTATGTGTGCGGCGATGGGCCTTACCCATGTCCCCAATGCCTTGGCCATTGCGCCTTTACGCGACAGGCTTGCCGACGACACGAGTATTCAGGTGCGCGTCTACTGCGCCATCGCTCTGGCACACTATAACCAACGGCCGGTCATACGTTCCCTGATTGATGCGATGGATAATCGTAATGTCGCCGTTGTCCACGCCGCATGGACTTCTCTGTGCAGTCTTACCGGCCAGAAGCTTCCGCAACATTCCGGGCCGTGGCGAACCTGGCTCAAGCAATCGGCCGCGGGAATGGCAATGTCCACCGGCAACTAGACCGTCGGCGGACTATTTTTGGCGTAAGTTGCGGCGGGCGATTGATCCTGCGGCGGAATTCCCCGCACCGCGGTTAAAATAGATCAGGCCGCCGCGTAAATTAAACGCATCTGTGAAAAAGATTATCAGGCCGGTTTGACAAATCCCCCGGGATTCGTATACTGAAATGTTTCCAGATTGGCTGGAAAACCTAGATGCTCGGATCGCAGCTGCCGGTAAATCAGGTGCTGGGGTACGGAGCAGGCGGAATGCTTCAGGCAGAATTTTAACGAGCGAAATACGATCATGAGCACTGTTGTCAGCGCGAATGCGAAATCAGTCCGCCCCATTGTGCGGGTCAAATCCTCAGTCGGAAAAACAACCCTGGCCCGTGTCGGCCATACCGACAACCGGTGGTTTGTAGTCGACGCCGCCGACCAGACGCTCGGCCGCTTGGCCAGCGCGATTGCTACGCGTCTTATGGGGAAACATAAACCGACATACACCCCAACCGTGGATGTGGGCGACTTCATCGTCGTAATTAATACCAGCAAAATTAAAGTCACCGGCCGCAAACTCGCCCAGCGTGAATACGACTACTACACCTATTACACCAGCGGCCGTCGGGTGAAAACCATGCTTGAAATGACGCAGAAGCACCCCAATACTCTTTTCCGTATGGCGGTTCGGCGCATGCTCCCGAAAACCACCATGGGTGTCCAGATGCTCCGCAAACTCAAGTGCTATAAAGATGCGGACCATCCCCATGCGGCGCAACGGCCGGAAACAATTACGCTTCAGCAGTAATTGGTATTGAAAATCGAACTTTTGATAACCCCGGCGGCCGATGTTCTCCAGCCGGAAGTTGTCAGCAAAGCAAAATGGGCCGTTGGGCCGGATTATTTAAGGGTAAAATAATATGACGGAAATCACTCCAGCAGCAACCACCACCGGCAGTCAGGAAGTGGAATCGCGGCGTTCGCGGCACACGGTTGTGGTCGGCGGAAAAACATTCTTTTTGGGCACCGGTCGTCGCAAATCTTCCGTGGCTAGGGTTCGCATTACCGCCGGCCAAGGCGCATTTACCGTAAATGACCGCAAACTGGATGAATTTTTCCGCGAAGCCAAGGATCGCTCCGCCGTTGTGGCTCCTCTCTCCACGGCCAGCGCCGCGGACAAACTTGATGTGTTTGTAAATGTGCAGGGGGGCGGTTATTCCGGACAGGCCGGTGCCATTGTGCAGGGATTGGGACGTGCCTTGTCACTTTACGATGCAACGCTTCGCAAGCCCATTCAGGATGCCGGCTTCCTCACACGTGACAGCCGCATGAAGGAACGTAAGAAATACGGCCTGCGCGGTGCCCGTCGGGCGTTCCAGTTCAGCAAGCGTTGATCGCTGGCTTTTCGCCTTATTCATCTACGGTCCCCATACGGAATCATTGCGGCGCCACATGGCGCCTTATGGTCCCGGCTTAATGCGCTTTTCTTATTTGCGATTATTTAGCTTGCCGCGGGGTTTGGGCATAAATCCATCATCAATCCGGGAGTTCCCTGCCTTGCGGGACTTCGTTTTTTTTTTGCTGAATTTTACCGTTGTACGCACTGATTTGATCGGCGCATAAAAAAACCGCGGATCGGCAATCTACCCGGTTTTCCTGCTCAAGATAAAAGTATAATCAAAAAAATGGCGTTTCGAGCTGTGGAACACCGAATCGGCGGCCAGTTTCGCGGTTCTTTGGACAGGTCTTAAAACCTACCCCTGTTTGCCGAAGCACCTCCTGTTCATTCCCCTGCGGGGACTCATCCGTCTGTATTATCGCAGTCCTGATCCATGAAATCAAATAAAAAACTTTTGCCCACGGCCCGGAATATTGGCCAGGCGCAACGTTGGCGGCTGATTATCCCCGTACTTATTGACTTGCCGGCCCTGAGCGTCTAAATTTCATCAAGTCACTCGCCCCCATCGTCTAGAG
Source organism: Planctomycetota bacterium (assembly GCA_021808485.1). Lineage (GTDB taxonomy): Bacteria > Planctomycetota > Phycisphaerae > WQYP01 > WQYP01 > JAJYPG01. The sequence continues at coordinate 33,788 of JAKBBN010000035.1, forward strand.
GCCCAGGACAGCAGATTCTCAGTCTGCATACACCGGTTCGAATCCGGTTGGGGGTATTCCAATATTATGCACATCACTGCATATGTCCGCACATAGCGGTAAACCAAGGCTTTTTTCGCTATCACCGTTTTTGGCTTGCGGCCTTGTGCGGTCACTTTCAGCTGTGGACTGCAGCGCATTCTGCAGCGCGCTGCACTCGGCCTTAACCGGCCCGCTTAACGCCTTGGCGAAATGGGCGTCATTGACGGTCAGATAGTGTTCTTGGGCAATCAACTGGCTGTTGCCGATCCACTGGCACACAACGTGCAACGGGTAGCTTTCGGCCAGTTCGGTCTGCCGGCTTGCCCGCAGGTTGTGGAACAGCTTGGGCCATGGCTTCTGGCCGGAACGCATGATGATCTTCAGGAATTGCGTCCGCAGGTTCACGCTTGCCTGCCGGTATCGCGTGATTACCCATG
>JAKBBN010000118.1 GCA_021808485.1 Planctomycetota bacterium
GGCGTTACCGATGGTGGGAAATGTGTCTGGGCGCAGCAGTGAAAAGAGGATAAACACCAGGACCAGGCCGATCGCCGGGCCCAGCACGCCCAGCATGGATCGGATATTCCAGCGGCGGTTTTTTTGCACCGTTTTCCCGGCGGCATTCAACGGCTTCTTAAAAGATTGTGTCACGCGGCCGCTCCCGCTCCAGTGGCTTCCAGCATAATCTGTTCCTCGGTTATCGTGGATACCTCATGCGCGGGGCCAAGCACGCCGCGGCACATGACGGCAATTCTATCACACACGCCCATCAATTCCGGCAGGTAGCTGCTGATCAGCAAGACCGCTTTGCCCGCCAGTGCCAGGTCATCAATTAACTTGTAAATTTGGGATTTTGAACCCACATCTATCCCGCGTGTAGGCTCATCAAGCAGGAGGACATCCACATCGTGATGCAAAAGCCGGCCGATGGCCACTTTTTGCTGATTGCCCCCGGAAAGATCGCCGATCTTCTGGCCGGCTCCGCGACATCGAATGGCCATGAGCTCAATCCAGCGGGCGCTCTGTCGCGCCAAGCCGGAAGGTGAGACAAACCAGTCAAGGTTGGAAAGTGTCAAATTGTCCGCAATCGTCAGCCCCAGGGCCAACCCTTCGGACTTGCGGTCCTCACTTACCATGCCCAACCCCTGCCGCCATCGCCGAACCGGCGATGCATGGCCGACGCAAGCGCCTATCCTTACTCTGCCGCGCCGGACCGGCGCAAGGCCGAAAAGCGCCCTCGCCAGCTCCGTGCGCCCCGCTCCCACCAAACCGGCAATCCCCAGGACTTCACCGCGCCGCAACGACAACGACACACTCGACGGCTTGGCCGCCCCCGCCAGCCCTTCAACCTCGAGAATGCACTCCCCCAGCCGATGAGCCGACCGCGGATATAATTCGTCAACCTTCCGCCCCACCATCAGGGAAATAATTTGATCCGTGGAAGCCTCCGCAGTCTTTCCGCCGCCGACGCTCCTGCCGTCCCGCAGAACGGTGAAGCGCGACGCAATTTCGCGGACTTCCTCCAGAAAATGGGAAATGTAGATGATCCCGTGCCCCTGATCCCGCAGCCGCCGGATCAGGGCAAATAACCCGGCGATATCCCGGCTCGCCAGGGAACTTGTCGGCTCGTCAAGCACCACAATTTTTGATCCGACCGCCGTTGCACGGCCGATTTCCACCAGTTGCCGCTCCGCAATCGACAATCTGCCCACGGGAATATCGACTGAAATATCCGGACGGCCCAGCTGCCGCATTGCGTTCTCGGCGGTTTGCCGGATTGTCCGCCAGGCCATCAGCGGGCCGCGGACCGGCTCCATACCCAGCACAATATTTTCCATCACCGATAAATGCGGGGCCAGGGACAATTCCTGGTAAATCATCGCCACACCCTTGCGCCTCGCATCCATCGGATCACGGGGACGGTAGGGCCGCCCCATCAGAAACATGTTCCCCTCGTCCGGCTGATGGGCGCCGGCCAGCGTTTTCATGAGCGTGCTTTTGCCCGCGCCATTTTCTCCCACCAAAGCCAGCACTTCACCGGCATTAACCGACAGGTCCACACCATCCAATGCCTGCGTGGCGCCAAAGCGTTTGCGGATGCCGCTCATGGAAAGCAACGGGACTCCGACAACAATTGCTTGGGCATGTGTACTCGGCATGAACCACCTGATGACGCTGTTCCAACCCGGTCCGCCCATCGGGGCGAGGGTCAGGGTTGTTCCGCATCGCAACGTTAACGGATCGGCGGCAGGGTAATGAGTTTCTTTATTTTCGGCGAATTAATATTTTGCGGCGTAACCAGTTGCGCCGGTGTATCAAATTTTACCGGAGGATTTTTTCCACGGATATAGTTGACCAGATACGTTACACCCAGGTAGGCCATGCGGTACGGGTCCTGCACCACCACGCCGTCGATCTGCCCCTTTTGAATCGGCCTTTTGAAATTCGACTGCCAGTCAAAGCCCACAAATCTCTTCTTACCCAGCAATCCAAGTTGCTGCAGCGCCAAATACATGCCGAACGTGGTCGTTTCATTGGCCGCAAAAATACCGTCCGCCCGGCGCAGGCTGCCCGCCATGCTCAAGGCCACGGCCTTGCATTTGCCTGCGGTCGCCCCGCCGCGCTGGTTGGCAATGATGTGTATCCCCGGATATTTCTTTAATATCGCCATGCAGCCCGCGGCGCGGGCATCCGTGCTGGCCGATCCCACAATAAACCTTAAAAACACCACGCTACCCTTGAAATTCAGGTCCTTGGCCAACGCCTTGCCGGCAATTTCGCCGGCCTTGAAATTGTTCGTGGCCACAAAGCTGACATAATCCTTTCCGGGCTTGCCGTCGATCGCCGAATCAATGATCACCACGGGAATATGGGCCGACCCGGCCAGCTTCACGGACGGCAACAGGGCCCGGCTGTCCACCGGCGCCAGCACAATGCCGCTCACTCTTTGCGTGATAAATTCCCGCATCAGCGATATTTCCGCCGATCGATCCCCGTCCTGCGCAGGTCCCTGGTAAAGAATGTGAACGCCCAGATGCCGTGCCGCGGCCGCCGCTCCGGCATGCACATACTTCCAATAGACGTCCGTATGTCCCTTGGGAATCACGGCGATCCGCAGTTCACTGGCCGCACCGGCGGATTTCGCCGCATTGCCGCTTGCCGACTGTTTTCCTGATTTGGAACAGCCCGCCTGCAACATTGTTACCATCACACCGCAGGCGATAATCCGGGATATTTTCGAAATTCTCATGTTCCAGCTCCTCTTACGCTGAAGATAATGCTTTATGACGCGAACCGGCAGCCGCACATAATTATCCCGCGGTGCGCCCCGGCCTCTTGCCCCGCAACCGCTTCAACCCGTGCAACCCGTACTGTTATAAAAAACTGTAGCATAAATTAAATATTTATCAAATCGCCCCGACAAAAATCCCGCAGCCATGACACCCGTTACCATGGCTGATTTCCTGTCATACCGGCTCGCGGATCGTATAATCCCGGCATGATGGCGGATTTAAGCTCATCTATCGGCAACTCCACCGGCAATGCACCGGCCGGCGCGACGGGTTCCTATGCATCTATCGCGCTGGATCAGGGTCCGGACCGGCTGCTTAGCTATCGCATACCGGATCAGCTGACCGCCATCGCCACCGTGGGGCAACGCGTGCAGGTCCCGTTGGGAAAGCGTAACCGGCTGGTCACCGGCACGATTGTTCGCATCGAAAGTTCGCCCCACGGCCTGCCGACACCCGCTCGCCGGCCGGCAGGCTCCATAAAACCTCGCGATCAGTCCGCCCCAAAATCCGCAGGTACAGCCGTTAAGCCCGCCAACCCCGGCTTTTGGGATGGACCGATCACGGAATCCGCGGATCCGGCGACCGCGGAACCCGCACTTCCCGCCATCTTGGACAAACCGGGACCGGCGGGCATTAAGTCGATTCAGTGCATTCTGGATGGAACCGCGCCTTTCAGCAAAGAGCTGATGAATCTGGCGGAATGGATATCCCGTTATTATTGCTGCCCGCCGGGGCAGGTGCTGGCCGGCATCATGCCGGCCGCGGTCAAGCAAAATACCCGCATTGCCCGGGATATCCGCGTCGCATTGGTGGGGCAGCCGGCGGAGCGGATTGCGGAACTTCTTTGTCAGCTCTCGTCCCGCGCCAAAAAATCCTACCAGATTGCGGCGGACCAACTCACCGCCGGACCGGTGGATATTCATGCGGTCGTCAAACCGGGAGGCCTTACCCGGCAAATGCTCAAGCGATTTACCGCGCTGGGCCTTTTGGAAGTCCGGAGCCGTGCGCAAAACCCCGCTGCGGACGGGATCGCGGAAGCGGGGGATTCCTCGCTTCAATTACGCCCCGTAGCGCAGCTTACCCCCGATCAGACAGGGGCCTTCCATGACATTCTGCCGCACCTGCGGAATCCGCAATTCACCGTACGCCTGGTATTCGGCGTCACCGGTTCGGGAAAAACGGAACTTTATATCCGCTGCATTGAGCAGGTTCTCGCCGCGGGCCGCCGCGCCATTGTTCTGCTGCCGGAAATCGCCCTTACGCACCAGGCCGCGGTGCGATTCACCGCGCGCTTTGAACGTGTCGCCGTGCTGCACAGCCGCATGACCAACTCGCTGCGGCACCAACATTGGCAAAGCATCGCCTCCGGCTGGGCGCAGGTAATCGTGGGCGCCCGGTCCGCCATTTTCGCCCCCGTCGACAATTTGGGGCTGATTATCGTGGACGAAGAGCACGACACATCCTACAAGCAGGACAGCGCGCCGCGATATCACGGCCGCGATGTGGCCATACGCCGCGCCCAGATTGCCGGCATTCCGGTGATTTTGGGATCGGCCACCCCCTCGCTGGAAAGCTGGGAGAACACTTTTCAGAATCCGCATTACAAACTCCTGCAATTGAATTCCCGGCCCAACAATCTGCGGATGCCGCGGGTAACCGTCGTGAACATGCGGGAGGAGCACCGGCAGCGCCGCGGCCTGCACGCCCTGTCCACCACCATGGAATTCCAATTAAAAAACACGCTCGCCGCCGGCGGCCAGGCCATTTTGCTTCTCAACCGGCGCGGCTATGCCCACTATCTGGCCTGCGCCAAGTGCCCATGGGTAATGATGTGCGAGCATTGCGACGCCACCATGGTCGTGCATCTGAACCGGGTGATAACCAGCACCCATGATCAGTTTGTCAAATGTCACTATTGCCAGACCGCACGGATTTTGCCCGACTATTGTCCGGATTGCCGGACCAGGCTCATACAACTCGGACTCGGCACGCAGCGCGTGGAAGAGGAACTGGCCCGCAAATTCCCGCGGGCACGCGTGGCGCGGATGGACAGTGATTCCATGAAAAAGTCCGCCGATTACCGCAAAACTCTGGGAGCATTTGGATCCGGCGAACTGGATATTCTGCTGGGCACGCAGATGATCGCCAAAGGACTCGATTTTCCAAACGTGCGCCTGGTGGGCGTATTAAATGCCGATCTGGCCATGACCAGCCCGGATTTCCGCGCCGCGGAGCGCACATTTGACCTGGTCTGCCAGGTGGCGGGCCGCAGCGGCCGTGCGGATACACAGGGCGCTGTTATCGTCCAGACCATGCAGCCGGAGGAACCCGCGATTGTTTGCGCCGCCAATCACGACTATCCCGGATTTGTGCAATCCGAACTTCCCCATCGCAGGGAATTCGGCTACCCGCCCTTCGGCCGGATCATTCGCATCATTGTCACACACAAACAGGCCGACCAGGCGGACCGAATTGCCGGAAACATTGACAGGCATCTTCAACGGATCATCGCGGACAGCCGCCTGACCGTCCGCAAAACCGGCCCCCAATTGCCGTTCATGCCCCGGATAAATGACGATCACCGCCGCGAAATCATGCTTTTTTCCGCCGGCGCCGCGCCGCTCCAGCAATTAATTGCAATGCTGCGATCGACGGGCGTATTGCACGAAACACCCGGCGCCGTGATCGTCGACGTCGACCCCTATTCCATGGCGTAAGACCGGGTTAAAAGCCCTGATCCCCTCCCCACGCTTCCGCCCGCACACCGCCTATTCGCCGTGGACGCCAGGCCGTGACGTTTGGCGCCTGTTCGCATCAATCACTGTAGCTGAGCGTCACCGGCTGCAGAAAGCTCATATCCGGCTTGTGGTGCGCCGCGGTCACGCGGAAGGAATCAATTCCCGCAATCCGTACGCGCATCGCCCGCAGGAATTTCCGCTGCCCCTTCAAACCCGGATTCGGAAGCCCGGTGGGCGAGGGCGGATAAGCCACATTCAGGTAGTTCTGATAAGCCAGCATCGCGTTATTATACAGGGGCACCGCGGCGGCCAGCTTGCGGTCCGCGGCATCACCAAGCCGGAAATGCCGGTGATCGATTTGCCATTGCACCAGTCCCTGAAAGAGCATGCCTTCCGCGCGGGCCAGAGCCTCATAAAAACGCACCTCGTAAATGTGCGATCGGTGAACCGCCCTCTGGTCCGGATACTTGTGCAGGTAAATCTGAAATTCACGAATGCTGCGCGGCCCGTTGACGGCGATGTTGCGGTAGCAGTCCCGGATATTGGCCGCACGCGCCGGAAAACGCGGCAGCATCTTGCTTTCGGAATCATCATTGAAAATCCGATTCGTCAGGCGCTGGGCGTAAAAACAGTCGTCGCGGCACCACAGCCGCAGGCACATCGGCTTCCATGAATGCAGAATCTCGACGCCCATATCCGTCGGCGGCGTGGGCTGATGCAAGGCCCGGTTGTATTCGCACCACGCGAAGTAAAACGGGCTTAATCCGTAACGGTAATGAACGCCGTGAATGCTCACTCCGTGTCCTGCCGGCCCGTGGCCGTTCCGCGGCTTAAGCAGCTTGCAGTGGAACTCCGGCCGCGTCACCAGGAAATAAACCTGCCCCAGCGAGCTTAATCCGGAAGATACTTTTTTGGGATTGTAGCGGTAAAGATGCGCGATATCATAGCGCCACCGCGGACAGTAATATTTTCGCTCAAAGCTGGTGCCGAGCTTCAGAAAATAATCATTGGCCTCATTCATGATCACGTTGGCGTTGTTGGGTACATATTTTTCGCCGTGATACAGCGATACCAGGCCGTCCAACACCCATTTATATTTGGTATTCATGGAATGGAACTGCGCCGAAAGGTTGTACGACATGTTCCACGCATTGAAAATATATACCTGGCCGAAATAAGGCTCAATGGTGGCAATGGCCTTGTAATCCGTTTCCAGGGGGCGCCATTTATGATGGTTTTTGTCGCGCTCCGCGTCCTCCCACAGCACGGCGGCAAGAACACCGCGGAAGCCGCCCAGTGCAAGGCGGGGAAACGTCAGCAGCAGGTGCCCCAGATTTTTGGCGCTGCTGTTGCGTTGAATAAGCTGCGAGCGCCGCGCGTGCAAGGATGGTTGAATCGTAAAAATGACCAGCATAAGCACGGTTGCAATGATCAGGCAGATCAGCTGATCGCGCCGCACCCGGCTGCGGATGGTCGCCACAAGATTCAACCGCGGTCCGCCGGACGGTCCGGGCGCAATTGGTGGAGCGGAGGGGGTGCTCATATCAGGCCAACTCCTGTTTTCTCAGCAGCAGATATCCAAGGGCCAGTGCGGGCAGCACGCAAACCAGCGTCCAGAACACATCCGTCGCCAGAACCTGCCAGGGCATGTTCATGGACCGCACAATAAAATGCATGGAATTAAACCGGGTGAAGTCCGGCAGCATGTGCACAAGAATATAGAGCACCTTGGTCATTGTCGCCGATATCATGGAACCGAGTTGATAATACCAGACTCCCTGTAGATTCCGATTCTCCATGTAATTGAGCAATTCAAAACCGTTGGCCGCATGCAATTGGGCGATAAATGCGAACAAATTGCCCAGCAGATATCAGACTATGGTGGTTAGCA
>JAKBBN010000119.1 GCA_021808485.1 Planctomycetota bacterium
GGGGTGGGGACCGGTTGGCGGCGTTTACCGGTTGAAAGCCCGGAATCCCGGATCAACATGCAATCAGCGGGCGTAAAGCACAACGGTTTGGCGCGGATGGACCAGCAGCGGCCGGCCGGAAGTCAGGGCGGTGTGGGTAATTAAATTCCGCGCGCCGGCGAACTTTCGGGGGAGCACAAGTTCATAGCTGATCTTGTCCGTGGTGTTGACGGCAATAAGGTAGCGGCCGAAATGCAGATCATAAAACCCGGCGCGACCAAGATACGGCCCGGCGGCAGCAGTTCGGCCGTTGGCCGCGGCGTGAATGCGATATCCGCGGGGCAATTTGGGGATCGGCAATTTCCGGCCGGCGAAGGCCTGTTGGGCATGATCCTGCCGGGTATAACCGGGGCGAAAATTCACATCGGTCCAGTCCGGCCGAATGCTGTACATTCCGCCGGGGGTGAATTGAACCTTTTCATTCACGGTAGCCAGCCGGTCCATGGCAGGCTGGGTGAATTGCACCCGGGCGAGGCGGTTAATGCCCATCGGGGCGCGGTAATAGAGTTCCGCCCAAAATCGATCGTGTCCATGTTTGACGGCGACCACGGCATTCTGCGGGTCCGCCCAGACAAAATTCGGCCGGCCGTGGCTCATGGGAAGGCGAAAGGGACTCGCGGGCAGGGCTTTCACCCGGGCATATTGCTGCGGTACGCTTAATGCGGTCAACACGGTTACACCGCGGAAAAACTGGGAAGGGGCCTTTTGTTCAGCCCGGAAAAACTGGTTGTCCGCCAGGCATTGCTGCGCGTAGCCCACGGCCTGCGGGCAGGCCATGCCGAATACCGAGGCGCCTTCCATCAGGCTGCCGAAGCTGGGATCGCCATAGGCGATGATGGATGGATAAAGATCGTGCCGCCAGCCGATGACTTCTTCCAGTTTCATGCAGCGAAAGCCGTCGCGATCGCGCGAGGGGTAGCGGAACGGGCAGCGCGCCAAATAAATTTTTTCATATTGAGCTTTGATGGCGGCGCTGTTGCTGGCCCGCCACATTCGGTACGGCCAGTCCTGAATTTCCCCGTAGGTTGCCACGTAACCAAGTTCCCGCGTAAGCCCGGCCCGGGTTACGACATAATAATGATCGCCGACCGGCCGCTGCCAGCCGTGGGCGGTTTTACTTCCCAGGTAGGGGGCCAGACCGACGGCAATTTTCAGGAAATGCAGGGCTTTTTGTTCCGGCCAGGCCAACCGGGGATCAATTAATTCCAGGGCCTTGTTGCAGACATATAAATTGTATTCCACGATCATGCATTGATTGGAATACAGCCGCTGGTGATATTCCAGGTAATCCCGTCCGGCCCGGATTGCGCCTGCCCATAATCGGCGGCGCGTTTCGCGCCGGCCATGGACGCGCACCGTTTGATTCAGGAACGGACGAAACGCCCGCACATCGCGGCGCACGGCGTCCGCCGCCGGACCAAAGGTGGACCAGCCCGCGTTGGTGAAGGCCTGCCAGCGGCGGCCATGACCGGCGGCATCGGCCGCGGCCAAGGCATGAAGGTCAATATCCTTGATCAAGCGTTGAATGACGGCGGGCTTATGCCAGGCGATGCTCCACGGGGTATTGTACGCCTTGGCCAGCGCATCAAGATGATTCATTCCATCCGGCAGGCGATGATTCCGCAGGATACCCGCCAGGTAGCGATTCACCGCCTGCTTGAGCCTTGTAAGCGCCGCCGGCCCGGGTGTTTTTCGCACCGGGGCGGGCGGCAGCGGTTTGGCTTGCGGATCATCCGCGGGCGGCGTGAAAAAGCCATGGATGCCCACAAACAGCCGGTACATGGCCAGGCTGGGTTGAGTCATCGCGTATTGGTACTGTTTCCAGTAACCGCCATAGGGCCATTCACGCCCGATCGCCTGGATTTTCAAATTGACCGTGGTCTGATCATGGGTCATGCGCAGGGGCAGAGGTGTGGTGACATAATAAAACCGACCGGGAAAAGGCGGGGCGGGCGGGGCGTTTTCCGCACCGTTGAGGGTGTTGTAATCTCCCTGAACCTGGTAGCCGACCTGTTTGCCGTTGCAGGATAAAATAAGGCGGCCGCGCTGCGTGCCGTAATCCGACCCCCAGAACTGGCAGGTAATGTAATTCCGGTGATGCGGATTGACATGCATGACCAGCGTGAGATAGCCGCCATTGTCCCGCGGGGGAGCAAGCGGGTTGAGGCGCAGTGCGGATTGATGCAGTGCGCCGGTGATAAACCGCCCGCCATGAACCCGGAGGTGATGGCCGCGGTCGGAAAGGGCGTTTCCGAAAACAACCTGGTCCGCGATGGCGGCGGAATGCGCGGATGCCGCGGCGGAAAGTAGCGCCGATATCGCGGCCGCCGCGATGAAGATAAAACGTACCGGACGGGTAAACTGAATCATGATGATCCGCCTGAAAAGTGGGAAAAAACAACATCCACAAATAAAAACGTATGTGTATAACACAATGCGTATGGTTTGTAACAGGACGGCAAAATTGCGGACCTGCCCCGGAAGGTCACGGCGTGCTACGGCCGCGGGTGGAGCACGGCGGCAATGCCGGTGTGCAGGTTGAGCGTCCAGGGGGCGGGACGGGGAAGCGTCATGCGGCCGTGGCTGATGTGCAGCGGCATCCAGATATAGCGGGAATCCCAAAGGCGCGGCGGCGTCCAGCGGTCACCCATGTAGATCACGGTTGAGCCGCGGGCGCCGCTGTACTTGAACAGGTCCCCGGACTGGGAATTGTACGTGTTGGTGCGCCGGGGGGCGATGTTGCGGAAGCGTGACCAGGGGCCGGCAAGCGCGCGGGCGGTAGCATAAACATCCGGGTTGGTCCGCCAGCCGGTTAAATGCGAGCCGACGACGTAATACAGTCCGCCGATATGCACCAGGCCCAGCCCTTCCAAATGTTGGCGGATGGTGCAGATATTCTTTTTTACGGTCAGGTAATTGCGGGAAAGCTCCGCAATGTGAAAGCCGGTCGGCCGGTCTTCAAACAGCAGATAAGCCTTGCCGTCCGGAGCGGTGTAACCGCCGATATCGCGGCTTTGGAAGCCGAGCGGCTGGAAGCTGCGGATGAATTGATAGTGCCCGTCAATGGTTTTGCACGTAAACACGGCCACCCGGGCGAGGCTGTAAAAGCGGTTGTCAATATGGCAATACATGACATACGTGCGGGTAAGCCGGTTGAAGAACACCTTGGGCCGCTCAAGAATCCACGGGCCGTTGAACAGGCGGCGGTTGGGGCTGGCCAGGGCCACCACTTTGCGGCAGAAAATCCAATGGACAAGATCGGTTGACTTATAACAGCCGACGTACCTTTTATGGGGATCATTGTCCCGTGAACGGTCCTCGCCGAAAAGATAAAATTCCTGGCCCCGGCGGATGATGCAACCGCCATGCGCCTGCACAAGCCGATGGCGGTTATCCAGCCAGCGTGCCCCGGGCCGGATGATTCCGACGGGGCTCGCCGCCGCGGACACCGCGGCGATGGAAAGCAGCGCGGCAACGGTTGTTGGAAGCAGTTTCGGCGTGCGTGAAACGAGGCGATGAAGGATCATCATCAATACTCCGCGGATATGCCATTGATTGCGGCGCGGGTACATGCCCGGCCGACCCTTGCTTTCCACCACGGGTTTATTATGGCCGGTGGGCAGGAAAAAGTAAATAGTAATATGAATAATATTTCTATCAAATTACGACATACGCGGGCAAAAAAAAGCGGGCGGCGCCGGCCGCCCGCATGTACGGTCGCCGGAAAATTATTTCCGCGGCGGCCGGATGGTTGTCACCGCCTGAACCTGCAGTTTTACCGGGCCAATGAGGCCCGCGGCGTGCAGGTGCGACGTTTTCCAGTAATAGTTCCAGGTTTCAAAGGTGTAGCGGCCGACGGTGGGCCGCGGCGTACCGTCGATAACCCATTTTGGAAACTTCCGCAGAGGCCGGCCGACCCCGCCGCGCAGGCCGCCCCATTGTTCCGTGCTGGGAAGCTGGTCATCGCCGATGATGCGGTTGGCCCAGGTGTTGGTCACGGCGATTCGCAGGCGGTTGGCGCCGGCCTTTATTGCCGGGGTGATATCCACGGAGAACGGGGCATGCCACACCACGCCCAGGTTGTGCCCGTTCACCCATACTTGCGCCATATCCTTTACCGCGCCAAGGTTCAGAATCACGCGTTTGCCGGCGCCCATGTAGGCGGCGGGAATGCGCACGGTTCGGCGGTAGGTTCCGGTGCCGGAAAAATATTTAATTCCGGATTCGGGCGAAGTCGTCCAGGAGACCAGGTGGGCAAACCGTTTATGCGCCGGTGCGCCCCAGCCGGGTGTAAAGGAAACCGCCCATGGACCGGTGATATGGTCCGGCGCCGGAACGGCCGGAACGTTTACCGTTGTCACCTGTGCGGAGGCAAAGTGCAGTGAATATGCACCGCCGGTGGCCGCGGTCAGCACCATGTTGCCGCGCCGGTTGAGCCGCAATGTCGCGTGGTCCGCCGGCCCGCCTGAACGGTGAACGGCAATGACGGAATCAAGGCCCGCAATCGGCTTTCGGAATACGACAAATACCGAGCCATGCGGCGCCATGGACAGCGGCAGGTCGGTGCGCCCGCCGACAATCCGGAATTGCGGATCCACGGTGCAGCGGCCGTTTTCCGGCTGCCAGAGTTCCGGGATTTTTCCCGCCAGGTTAAAGGACGCTGTAATGTGCACGGCACGATCGGCACGGTTGACCAGGAAATAGATATCCAGTCCCGGCGCGTGGCGGTGAATGGCCTGCACGGTCAGGCTGGGAATTGTCAGCAGGCTGTTCTCACGCAGATGGATGGTCCGCCGGCGGCCGTTGAGCGAATAGGTAACGGTCAGCTGTTTGACATGAAGATAGGCCGGGTCGCCGCCGAAATTATTGTTTTCCACGCGGATGATGATGCGGTTGCCGCCGTCCAGCATCACGCGATGCTGCAGAATAGCGGTGACATTGACCTTGCGACCGGCATGCGGCGCGGCATAAATAGCCCGGATAATTTTGAGTTTGCCGGCGGACGGGGTGACCAGCGAGAAGTCCGACGGAACGCCGATCTGCCGCAGCACGGCTGCGGTGGGCATGTTCCAGGCCACCAGGCCCTTGCCGAATTTATGCTCCTTGATGCTTTGCCCGTTGCAATCGCCCCAGACCCGCCTGCCGACAGCGGCGACGTCGGCATCGCATTGCGGATAATCCGTCAGACTCGGCGACACCGTGGGTTCAGGACCGATGACCACCGCACCCGCGGACACGAGTTTTTCGAGTTTTTCAGCCACCGCGGGCAGCATTTGCGGGGTGTTGGGCAGCAGCATGACGGCGTAGGATCGTCCATCCGGCAGCGTGATGCGTTTATCCCGCACCGTGGCTTTGCTGAATTGCGCCAGACTCAGCGCATCAATGGACAGACCCGGGGGAGTGAAATTAAGCGTGCAGACGTTGCATACCTGTGATCCCTGCTGGAGCATTGTCTGGCAGCGGTTGATGTAGCTGAAAAAGGCGATGCCGGGTTTGAACCAGGTTTCATTTTCGCCGAAATGCGTGCCCCACCATCCCATCAAAACACCGGGCCTGTATTTTTTATTAAGGGCTTCCTCCGCCCAGTCATGCAGGTAGCAGAAATTCACCCCGCTCAGGAATCCGCCGTTAAGCGCCGGCAGGAGGAAATCGGGTGTTTCCGTCAGGCGGCTGGATTGCGGGCCGCCGGTCAGCGTTTCGGCTCCCACGATCGTCCGGCCGTCGGCGCGGGCCGCGCCGGCGACATCGTAGCCTATGCCCGATCGGCTGGCGTTCCAGAATTCACCCATGGTAACGTTGCACGAGGGTGCGGCGGCAATGGTATTAAATGGACCGGTATACGGCTCAAGGCACATTTTCATGCCGGCTTTATCAATAAGCCGCCGATAAACGTCAAAATCATTTTTTACAAACAGCTGCGACACCGTTCGCGCCATGTCATAGTTGAACCGGGCGGAAAGCTGCGGGCTGCCGATGACCGTGCCGCTGAGCACGGGCAGCCAGGGGAGCGGGTCATAATGCCGCATATGCATAAAATCGCGCCGGAAGTTTTTTGTCCAGTTCTGCGGTCCGGCTTCGTAACTGTCAAACAGCAGGTGGTCAAAAGTGTGTCCCACATGGCCGCCCAGATGCCGCTTCAGGGCGTCAATGACATGGTCAATGTGGAAGGCGGCCGCCTTGGCGCTGAGTTTATCCGCCTCCAGCGAATGAACGGTGCCGTGCGGGCCCACCAGGCTGTCCGGCACGGGGTGATCCGTAGAGGCGGTGGAGGTGTAGCCGATGCGGAAAATCCGCCATTTACCCGCCGGTGCTTTCCAGGACAGCGCGCCGTGGGCGGTCATGTCCGAAGAGATGTTGCGAATTTGATCCGGCTGCACGACACCGGCTGCCGGCAGAGCAAGCACGCAGATGTCGCGGTAAAAGTTCAGCCGGGTCGGCGGGCGGGGAAGATTGATTTTCACCATTCCCGGACCGCTGGTGTTGGTGATGCTCCAGGTGACTGTTTTCATGGAGAGTTTGGGTGTGATCCATGGTCCGCCGCTGGCATCCCAGCCGGGGCAGTTTTCCATGCCCAGCTTCATGTGCAGTTTTTTGGCGGTTTTAACGGCATAGCGCACCAGCCGCCAGAACCGGGGGCTCCAATAGGCCACCGGCTTTTTAACGCCGCTGTTGCGGATATTGGAGGCGACACCCGCCTGCGAACCGATCGGGCAGATGGTGGCGCCGGCCACGCCGGCCTTTTTCATGGCGTGTAGATCCCGCCGGATGCCGTAGCGGCTGACGGTGTAACCCATCCAGTGCCACCATACATACAAGCGCCGTTGCAGCGGTGGAGATTGAAACTGGCGTTGCAGGCTTTCCGCCCGCAAACTCCCGCACTGGAGCACCGCGGCCACCATCAGGGCGGCAGCCAGACAGAAGATTAATCGCACCCGGGACCCGTAATTCTGCATGTCGAACCTCGTTTAAGAAAAGAGCATCTTAGCCTGCCGGCCGGAGCGGCACAATGAGGCTGTTTGAATAACTGTATACCGGTGAAAATATTTCCGGAACGAACTGCCGCCGCGTTCGCCCCGGGCGGTTGTGTCGTGCAAGGCGGGGTTGACGCTTCCCGGCCTTCGGGTTAAAACCAAAGCCGCAGGGGATTACCGTTCGGAGCTACTGTTATGCAGGGGCTGGCAAATTTTACGGGGTATCTGCTATCGGGCGTGGGGCTTACGGTTCTTATCATCTCATCTGGCCGGAGGGCGGTCCGGGTGCGTTTTTCCGTGAGAAGGTTTTACGGCGGGTGCTGCCGGCCCACGGGTGCGGGGATCGCTCGGGATTAACGGCATTCGCTCCGATATTTTTGCTTATTT
>JAKBBN010000036.1 GCA_021808485.1 Planctomycetota bacterium
TGCGACGTAAACTGACGACGTTTTACCGACATAAAATGGACTCCGAAAACCGGGGAAAAACTACCTTAGCAGCACGCCCAGTTTTTGGGGAGTATTACAGGCCGCTGATTTATCCATACCGATCGTCGAAAAAGCTATTGTATTACGGCATTTTTCGAGCTAAAGTGATTTGTAGAAGGTTGCATGCGTTCTCGAAAATCGCCGCCACTAGGTCAAGAAGCTTCTCACATTTTTAATGCACCCTGTGGCTCGTCGCGGAACAGATTCAGATGGATGTAACATGGCTCTTGAATGCCATGTTTAAAACTGAAGAGTAGATCAATGCGGCAGGCGGTGACGCAGGGGTTTTTATCAGCTGCATATCGCAGTAAACCGCGGTCCGTCCGGTTGGCGGACGATGTCATCGCTCGGCGTAAGAGCAAAAGGAGCTTTATCATGGAAACCACCATACGCACCCAATGCATCGCGGTGGGGCAGACCGGCGCAACGATGACGAAAGATATCATGAAGGCGACGGCGCGATCGCGGCGTCGGCCCCGCGGATTTACACTCGTTGAGCTGCTGGTGGTGATATCCATCATCGCATTGCTGATATCGTTGTTGCTTCCGGCGTTGGCGCAGGCGAGGATTATGGCGCTGCGGACGCAGTGTGCATCCAACCTGCATCAGATCGGTGTGGCGATGCAGGAATACGCGGTCGAATTTGGGATGTACCCGCCGGGTGACACTGAAACGTATCCCATGGGTGCATTTGATAATGCCGGCTACACTCCCCCTAACGGGTCACCTTCAACGGGAACGCCGACATGGGGGCTGTCATTGCTGTTTTATGATTCCTTCAGCACGTTGCATGATGGACTTCAGATGACAAATATCCGGCCGGGGATTCTTCAGCCCACGATGACAGGCATATCGCTCATCTTTTCGCCGCAACCCGGGGTTGCCAGTATATCCGGATGGATACCCGCCCGGAGCTGGACGAGCAACGGAATGCTCCAGAACTGGAATTTCATCTGTGGTTATTGTTATTGGGTTGATCGCGGCACAGGGGGGCTAAATCAAAGAGGTTCGATTTACAGCTTTGGCGCACCGCAGAAGGGCCAGGTGGCTGGCTACAGTCCGTCGTATGACTGGTACAGCTACGAAGGCTACCCAGGCGGTTATATAACGGATGAATATTTCAATACGGAAACCAATCACATGCCTGCTGAAAACCAGAATTCGAACCCGGGTTCAATCTTGTGTTCGGACGTGGCGGTAATTAACCAACCGGCAAGTCCATCCGGTCAACCTCCGTATCAGGGTGCTGAAACACTTTACGGACTTGGAAAACCCGTTTATACGGCGGTATCAAATCATGTCGACACGCCGGGCAGCAATTTGCTCCCCGACGGCATCCATGATCTGTACAATGACGGATCCGTGATTTGGAATCCCATGTCCGAAGCAAAATTGCATTACCGATATGGTGCCGGCGGGTTGAATTATTATATCTGGTAATTAGCGGTGCATTATCCCCGGCAGTCCGCCGGTACCAAGGCCGGCGGATTGCCCATTACTGTTTACCCTCAGCCATGTGTTCCGCCGGACGAAAGTATTGCACATCCCAGGCAGGGGCACATTGGAAATCCACGGAGATATTGATCCCTCATCGCGAATTTAGCTTTCCATTTGAAATCGGTTTGTTCAGGCCATTGCAATGGTTATGAGTGGTCGCGTTTTCGGCGATTCAGGCCTTCAGTGTCGGCGGGGCCCGGCAGGCTTTATCGAAATGAATTTGAGGCGGGAAGCCTGTATCATAATAAATCGATTTTCACCGGGCTGAACGCCGGCCATCGTGGAACACAATCGCCCGGCTGCCGCTGTTCGGCAGATCATTTTAATCTTACAGACGCAAGGATAATTCAATAATGGAAAAATCAGGCCCGCCGGTATTGGTTACGCGCCGCAAAGCGCTGGGAACGCTGGCCGCCTTGGCGGCGACCGTGGAATCCGTGTTTCCGGCCTCCGCCCGCCCGGACAACGCTTCACCGGAAAAACATCGCCAGAACGATCCGCACGGCCTTATTGAGTCCGGCGGCTTGTCCGCGGCGCACATTACGGAAGTATATCCCGGAGTGTGGAAAGTCCATTTTGGCGGAGCCTCCGAAGTTGTCACTCCGTTGACATTTCGCTCCGCGACGGTTGATCCCGCTGCCATTGGCGCACTGCCCGCAGTGCCATCCATTCCCTTGGATACCGGATCAATGTCATGGACCCTGTCGGCAAGGGGAGTGTCGGTGCAATTGCCGATGACCCCGGATGAGCACATTTACGGTTTGGGATTGGACACGGCAATTTTTGATATGACCGGGCGCCGGGCCATCTGTTGTGCATCGGATCAGCCCCAGGATAAGATGAATTATTCGCACGCGTCGCTCCCATTTTATGTTTCCAACCGGGGCTATGGGGTGTATGTGGACACCGCCCGGTATGCATGGATTTATACTGGCGATGTGGCGCCTGCCGCATACTCGGGTCTTGGCGCAGGGGAGGGCGAAGGCCATGCGGCACTTCATACGCGGGAATTGTACCAGCCCCGCGTGCTTGCGCA
Organism: Planctomycetota bacterium; assembly: GCA_021808485.1. Classification (GTDB taxonomy): domain Bacteria; phylum Planctomycetota; class Phycisphaerae; order WQYP01; family WQYP01; genus JAJYPG01. Next base: position 2,594 of record JAKBBN010000036.1, read on the forward strand.
TAAAACAATGCTGATCGACGTGCACCCTTCACAGGGTGTCGATATCTATATATTCGGGGGCCCGACGCTGCGCGACGCGGTGCAGCGTTACAATCTGTTTTCCGGGGGCGGCGCTGTTCCACCGCTCTGGGGACTGGGCATGCACTTCCGCAGTGCGTCGCAAATGCCCGGCAAGCAGATTTCGGCATTGGCCCGGCGCATCCGGCGTGACCGCCTGCCGTTTACGATGTGGGGCCTGGAGCCGGGCTGGCAAAGTCATGCGTACCCCTGCTCGTTTATGTGGAACAAGGAGCATTTTCCGGATCCGGATGCATTCATTAATCAGATGAAAAAAATGAATTTTCATTTGAACCTCTGGGAGCATGCCTTTACGAGTCCGTTGTCGCCAATGTACGGCAAAATAAAGTCGTGGTCCGGCAATTACCTTGTCTGGGGCGGCCTGGTGCCGGATTTCGGTTCACGCCCCCTGCGGAAAATCTGGATGGAGCATCATGACCGGATCATGTTCGATAAAGGCGTTGACGGTGTAAAGCTCGATGAATGCGATAACCAGCCTTACCGCGCCCACCCCTGGTCATTTCCTGAAGCCAGCGTGTTTCCATCGGGACTGGATGGGGAACTGATGCACAGTCTGTTCGGGGAACTGTACCAGCAGACCATGATTGAGCCATTAACGCGGCGCAATCTTCGCACGTGGGGCCTGGTGCGTAATACGTTTTCGCTGGCCGCACCCCTGCCGTTCATGGTGTACAGTGACAGTTACGATCTTACTTGCTACCTGCGGGGTATTTGCAAACAGGGTTTTTGCGGGCTTATGTGGAACCCGGAAGTGCGCCAGGCGGCATCGGTGGAGGATCTGTACCGGCGCATTCAATTGGTCATTTTCTCGCCCATGGCGGTAGTGGATTGCTGGTACATGAACCTCCCGCCGTGGCTGCAGGTGAACCGGGATTTAAGCAACCATGGCGAATTGATGGCCAATCACCAGGCCGTCACTGAGGCGGTGCGCAAACTCTTTGAATTACGGATGAGCCTGATTCCCTACCTCTACACGGCATTCAACGATTACCGCCTGACCGGAATGCCGCCGGTTCGGGCCATGGTGATGGATTGGCCGGAGGACATCCACACCCACGGGATTGACGATCAGTTCATGTTCGGTCCTGCGGTGATGGTGGCTCCGATCCTGACGGGCCAGTCCAAGCGGCGCGTCTATCTTCCGCACGGCGAATGGTATGATTTTGCCACGCACGAGAAATTCAAAGGTGGAGGATGGATCACGATCGGCAAGCCGCAGGAAGAAGTCCCGATGTTTGTGAAATCCGGCGTACTGCTGCCGCTGGCCCGGCCGGTGGAATATATAACGCCGACAACCTGCTTTGATATCACTGTCCATGTATTTGGTGATTCGCCTGAACCAATCACACTGTATGAAGATGACGGTGTGACGCTGGATTTCCGTCGCGGAAAGCAGAACCGCATGGCGGTAAGCTGGGCGAACGGCGGGGGTGAATTAAAGAAAACGGGCAATTATCATGGACCGTCTCGCTATCGAATCACGGATTACAGGCGAGTTTAGCGTGTCATGAAAGCCGAAGCTGCGTTTACCGCAACCCAGGTGCGTTTCATGCGGTCGCAGCGCCATTTACCTTTGCGACTCGCAAGCTTGGGTCTTTATTGAAAGGATGCTGTTGTTGTTACCGGCTGCGAACCGTGAAATAGGTTTCGCTTGTGTTGCGGGTTCAGAAATGTCATGACCGGCCGCATGATTATCATGCGAAGTTGTGAGGATTCTGAGGGTTAACCTCGGCAACGAAATTAAAATGTGATCCGAAGGGTTTGGGCGGGCGGCGTTGTTGGATAAAGGCGCCTGCGCCGCAGTGTCTGGTTTCATGATGAAATGTTTGTATTCGGGATTGATCAAAAGCATCGGCACCTGCCTTAATTGGATGGCTGCAATAAAAGATGATCGTTATTTGGATGACAAGGATTGCAAGTGAGTGTGAACAACAATATCGACCGACGTAATCTGATGAAATCGGGTATTTTGCTTAGTTCGGTGATATGGCAAAACAAATCTCTGCCGGCGGACATGGTTGCCCGGCAATCGGGCGGCGGCTCTGCGTCCCCCGATCCATTTTTCCAGCAGCATCCGCGGCTTTTTTACAATGTCGCGTCGCTGAAGGGTTTGCGCCGCTGGCTGGGTTCAAACGCGGCGGCCCGCCATTCGCTGTTCAAGCGGGGCGGGGAATTGCTGCATGCCGACTTTATTCCCGAAGCGGACGCCGAGAAAGGGCCCGGCCAACAGGCGAGATTCGGATCTTCAGGCGACCAGATGATGGAAATGGGCTTGAATCTGGGCGTCCTTTATCATCTCACCGGCGATAAGCGCTACGCGGACAAGCTTCGCCGTGCGATGTTTTACTATGCACAATACACGCATTGGACCGCGCCGAGTTTTTTTCATCGATCCCCGCCCTGGCATTCGGAATTAGATACGTCAACATTCGCATTTGGCTATGCCGCCGGTTATGACGCGTTATGCGGGTTTCTTTCCGACTCGGACCGCAAGGAAATTGCCACCGTCATGGTTCGCAAGGCGGTTTTACCCATTCTTGACGATTGGATATTGCCTGGTCGAAGGATTCAGTCGCTGGATTCCATGGGCCACAACTGGTGGGGAGTCTGCGTAAGCGGCGCCGGACTTTGTGCCCTATCGCTGCTGGGTTACGATTCGCGGGCTCAGGACTGGATTGGCGCGATAGACATCGGATTCAAACAATGGTTTGACTATAAGGGCAATGTGCTGCAAAACCGAGTCGCCACGTTCGAGCCTTCCGGGCCATCCTACGAAGGTGTCGGCTATACCGACTACGGTGTAAGTCAATATCTCCAATATCGATTGGCCTGGCAGAATACCTTTCCAGGTCGGAAACCGGCGGATATTGAGCGGCTCAAAGACCTCTCCCGCTTTTTTCTCCATACTCTTTATCCAACGTCAAAGAGGTCTTTTGCCGTTAACTTTAACGACAGCGGGTTGCTGGGCGATTCCACTCCGACCATATTGCTGTTGATTGCATGCGGATTGGGAACGCCGGAATCCAGCCGATATCTTGAATTGGTACATACCCATCTGGAGGGGACCATGCTTTCGCTGCTGCGTCAGTATCGCAAGCCGGTCGCGGCAACGGATGTGCCGACGTCATATGCCTACCCGAAAATGGGCTGGGCGATGATGCGCACATCATGGGAAAATGACGCGGCATTTCTGGCGGTAAAGTCCGGTTATACATGGAATCATGCGCATGCCGACGCCGGCACATTTATGCTTTTCAAGAATGGGTTGCCGCTGATTATTGATTCGGGCCTCTGTTCTTATTTCCGGCCGGAGTATACCCGGTATTATCGGCAGAGCAGGGCGCACAATGTCATTTTATTTAATGGCATGGGGCAACCCGAACTGGATTTATTCGATGGCTGCAAGTTTTCCGGTCACCTGCACAGCATGATCGACGGGTTGGGCCTGAAATACATCTGCGCCGACGCCACCGGCCCGATGGCCCGGTTTTTTGTGCGGAATTATCGTCATTGGATATGGAGCGGGGATGTTATCCTGATCGTAGACGATGTGCGTGCGCACGTCGCCGGAAAGCTGGACTGGCTTTTGCACTTCGAAGGGAACTACACGAAGGCGCCGGGAGGAGGGGTCCACCTGAAAAATGGAGCGGCGGAGGCGGTGGTCAAAATCCTGTATCCAGATACAAAGCTCAGTCAGGCAACCGGACTGGCCAACGAACAACCGGATAAGAAGGTCCCATATCTGGTCTTTTCCCATGATGCCGATGGGCAATTGTGCCAGTTCGTGACGGCTATCTGCTTAAACCCGCTGGCAATGCCGACATTTGAGATGCAATCCACCGGAGATCACCTGTCCGTGCGCGTGCGGACGGCTGATACGGTGGAAGACATTTATCTGGATCTTCGTGCCATCCGCACGCCGGGTACAATCCGTGAAAACGCCGAAGGTTACCTGACGGATGCATATTTGCTGCATCTCACACGTGACAATTCACCGAATCGGCCCATTAAGCGGTATTTTATGTGTGATGGCAGCTATCTTCGGCACAAGGATAAAAGCGTCATCGAATCCCTTTCCAAACTGACTGCATGCTGGTCATCAGGCCGGACGCCGGAAATTTATTCCAATGACGGGTCTGACTTTATTCAGATTGCCGCGAACGAGGGCTGCCGACAAGCGCGGTGGAATGGCCGACTTATCAACGGCACTTATGACAGCGCCGCAAAACTTCTTGTTTTGGATAAACGCGAAGATGCGAATGCCGCAAAGGACATCCGTTAGCTTTTCTGGAGATAATGACCTATGACTCGATTATCAAGGCGCAGTTTGTTAACGGGCTTGGCGGCTGCGGGAGCCGTGTCCCTGGCTGACCGCCCCGCAGGCATGGTTGGCGCATTGCCCGCGGTTGCCGATAACCCGTCTGCAGGTGCGTTGTCGCCTGCGGAAAGGAAAACCGCCAAACGGAAACTGATGGAATATTTTTCTTCAGTAGCGCCGAAAATGCTGCGACCGGCGATGGGAATCTTGCGCCATCCCAGTATATCTCCAAGCCTTCCGGGGGATGCGTACAACACGCAGCTATGGGACTGGGATACGCTCTGGACGAGCCGCGCGTTATTCCATCTCGCACGCATGGCCGCGGATCGAAGTCTGTTCAATCAGGTTGGATTGCATGCGCAAGGCAGTCTTCTGGATTTTCTGGATCATCAGTCCGATACCGGCCGTATTCCTATCATGATAGAGGTGCACAACCCCGATCGCTTCAATTGTCTGAGCTCCGCGGCTCCCAATCACAGGAATCAGGCCAAACCGATATTCGGACAGTTGGCGCTGCTGATTGCCGATGAATTGCGGTCCGTCGATTGGCTGCGGTCAAAATTTGACCACATCCTTCGTTTTTATGATTCATGGATTTCGGGCAACCGGGCCTCTTTGGGTTTGCTGGTGTGGGGTGATGATGTGGCGATTGGCGATGACAATGATCCCACGACATTCGGGCGTCCCTTCTTTTCGTCGGCCAACCTGCTGCTTAATTCTCTGTACTATGCCGATCTTCGCGCATCGGCCGAACTGGCGCATCGTCTCAATCGTGTGCAGGATGCCAAACGTCTGGCCGCCATGGCAAAGGAACAGGGAGCAAATATCCAGAAATACTGCTGGGATCCGCGCGATCAATTTTATTACACCGTGGACGTGCAGTGCGTGGATAAACGCAGAGAGTTGATTCCCTGGGACCAGCACGAAGGCATGGCCATGTCGTGGAAATGCCTGCCATTGCGCATTCAGATGTTCACGGGCTTTCTGCCCATGTGGGCCGGGCTGGCAACGCCCGGGCAGGCGGCCATGCTGGTGAAGCAGCATTACCTTGACACCAAGACATTTAATTCACCCTTCGGCGTCCGATCGCTTTCGCGGCAGGAAACCATGTACTCCTTGCAGTTCAGTTCTAATCCCAGTGACTGGCTGGGCCCCGTATGGATCATGACCAACTATTTCGTCTGGAAAGGTTTGAAAACCTACGGCTACCATGCCGAGGCAACGGTGTTGGCCGACAAAACCCTGCGATTGCTGGCCGACGATCTTGCCAAACATGGATGCCTGAATGAATACTACCACCCGGAAACCGGGGCGCCGCTGGGGCAGAAAGGCTTTCTTGACTGGAATATGCTGGTTCTGGAAATGGCATAGAACGAGTATGAGAATACCGCCGAATTTGAATCGTGGTTTTCCGGCGACATTATTCGCGGCCGCAGTGCTGTCCGCAATATTGTGGCCCGTCTGCATTGCCTTCGCGCGGGTAAAACTTTTAAAGGTGGAACCGAGCCGAACTGATCCGGCGATCACGAACGTTCACGGTCCGAATATCGCGATTTATGATCCTCAGGCGCCGGACCGTCACCGACTGCTGCTGTTTATCGTGGGGACTGGAGCCACGGCCTTGGGCAGTCGACGGATTGACACGGTGTTTGCGAAATGGGGTTATCATGCCGTCAGCATTGACTACAACGACAACGTCATTGCCGTTGCCTGTGCCCACAGTCGGAACCCGGAGGCTTTTGGCGAGTATCGCGACGCCATTGTGACCGGCGCTCCGGTCTGCAAACTGGTGCATGTGACGCCGGCGGATTCCATCATAAACCGCTTTCAAAAAATGTTGTTGTACCTTGTGAAGCATGACCCCCGTGGTGGATGGGGGCAGTTCATGAAAGGTGGCAAGCCGGTATGGCGAAACGTCATTGTCGCCGGCCATTCACAGGGTTCCGGCCATGCCGCTTACCTCGGCAAACTGTTTAGAGTGGATCGGGTGCTGATGTTCTCCGGGCCGCAGGATTTTATGGATCGTTATCGGCGGCCGGCACCGTGGCTGTCCGAAAAAAGCGCCACGCCGCCCGCCCGTTTTTTTTCCTTTCTGGCCCGCAAAGATCCGTTTAACGTCCGACATCAAATCGCCAACTGTGTGGCGTTGATGCATTTATCCAAACCGGCGACATTGATGGTTCAACCGGGCAAAACGATTTCTCCGGACCGCGGAATACGGATTTTGATAAACAACCTTCCTGTCAAAAACCCACACGGTTCCACACTTCTGGTACGATTTAAGAATGTCTGGAAATACATGGTTACAGCCCGGATTCGATGAGCACAATTCGCAGCGTATCATAGTAGAGTTCTGTCGGAACATGGAGATGAATTAACATGATCAAATGCTGTCCCATCAAACGCACGGGGTTGGCTGCCGCAGCAATCGCATTGTGGGGCATTCTGCACTGGACGGGTCCTTCTTCGGCGGCGGTATTCAAGCCGCGACATCTGGTTCGCACGTTTGCGCCGCCCGTCAAACTCGTACGCACCGGATCAGGCGACTATTTTGCCGATTTCGGTCAGGATTGGTTTGGCCAGTTGCATCTTCGCGTGAACAGTCCCGCCGGCGGCCGGGTCATCACCGTCATGATGGGGGAAAAGCTCGCCTCCCGCGACAAAATAGACTCGCGCCCGGGAGGTTATATCACTTTTTATAAAACCGGTCTTCGTCTGCGGCGCGGCCCTCACACCTATTCTGTCCCACTGCCGTCGGCCGACGCCCGTCGCATGCCGCGATCCATTGGCGCGGTCATGCCGTTCCGCTATGCGCAGATCATCGGCTGTCCATCGGTTCTCCGGCGCAGGGATGTGCGGCAGATGCGCGTGTATTATCCATTTAATTCCGGCGCCGCCAAGTTTACTTCAACCAACCACAACCTCAATGCGGTTTGGAAATTATGTCATCACAGCATTCAGGCTGTTACATTCTGCGGATTGTTTGTTGATGGTAATCGTGAGCGGCGGCCTTATGAAGCCGACGCGCTGATAGCGGAGCTCGACTGGTTCAACAATACAACAGGCGAAACGCTGCCGGCTCGGACCGATCAATATCTGATTTACCATCCGACGTGGCCCACGGAATGGATCATGCAGAGTGTGTTGGCGGCATGGTATGATTATCTTTACACCGGCGATAAAACCCTGATTCGCGACAACTACACTTCGCTCAAGGCGAAAACCTTGGTGGCGCTGGAGCGTCGGGATGGATTGATCAGCACAATTGATCCGCCGGTACCCGTTGCGGTTCTACACAGCATTCATCGCACGCGGCCCATACATGCCGTTGTGGACTGGCCTCAGGACGAACGCGACGGCTTTGTCATGCGACCCGTCAACACGGTGGTCAATGCTTTTCACTATCGCAGCCTGGTGCTCATGTCGCGCATTGCGGCGGCGCTGGGACATACGCGCCGGGCACGCTATTTCGCATCCCGGGCGCAATTGGTGCGCTCGACCATGAACCGTCTTCTGCTCAATCCGGCAACCGGATTGTATGTCGATGGCGTCGGCACCGGACACAGCTCAATACAGGCCAATTTGTTCCCCTTGGCGTTTGGTATCCCGCCCGGTCGGGACCGATCGCATATCGCTGATTTCCTTGTCAGGCAGGGTATGAAATGCAGTGTGTACGGCGCCCAATATTTGCTTGTGGCTCTGTATCGTGCGCACCGGGCGCAGGCCGCGTTGAATTTGCTTGATTCATCGGGTCCCAACAGTTGGATGGAAATGCTGAACGAAGGCTCCACGTTAACCACCGAAGCCTGGTCTGAGCGTATCAAGCCCAATGAGGACTGGAATCATATATGGGGAGCTGCGCCGGGTAACATTATTCCCCGTTACCTGATGGGCATTCGCCCGTTGGCGCCCGGCTTTACCAAGGCGATTATCGCACCGCAAATCGGCGATTTGTCGTTTGCGGATATAACCGTGCCTACTGTCCACGGGGAAATTGCCGAAAAAATCCGACAGAATCATGGCGCTGCGACATTATCTCTCACCATACCCGTGGGAATTCAGGCCTCCATCAGGCTGCCGCGGAACTGGCGGGCGTTTCACGGCATCAGGCTGGACGGCCGCGCGCTACCCGCGGGTGCTCAAGATAAGGCCTTGTCCAATGTGGGTCCGGGCAATCACCTTCTGGTATTGTCGAAATGACAATTATTCAATGCGGGTTAAATTGAAAGGGCAGTTCAGCTGCCGATTCGGGCGGGACAATAGTGGTCGGTGAATTGGCCGGTCAGGCCGTTGTACCGGCACCACCCATTTTTCTGTTTTTCGCTTTAGCACGAATTGGCGGGCCATTGCAAGGTTGAATGCGCAATTCCCGGCTGGAGTCTGCTTTTGCCCAACGCGACAGATGGCCGCTTCCGGTGGCAGTGGGGTGAAAATTCGGGCTTCCGGGAGCCTCCATTGGTCCGGTAGTGCCGTGCTGCGCCATTGAATCTGTGGCAGCAAACCTTTTCGCCGCCGCGCCGCACATAATAATTCGCGTTGCATGTGCAACAACGCCGGTGATGCGGATACATTTGCCGCTACTTGGCAGAAGCCGCCATTTTGCCCTAAACTGTTGGGCTTGGGACAGCCACTCGGCGGTTGGATGACCGTGCTGTTTGGCGGAGTCCGTATTATTGCTTCGTATTTGTTTTTGAAAGGTAGTTACCATGCCCCTCATGACCACTAAGCCAATGTTTGATCTCGCGTATAATGGCGGTTTTGCCATCGGCGCGTTTAACGTTAACAACATGGAACTGGCGCAGTCTATTATTGAGGCCTGTGCGAAGGAAAAAAGCCCCTGCATTCTGCAAATTTCCAAGGGTGCCCGGAAATATGCCAATATCCGCTATCTGAAGGCTATTATTGATGCCGCCGTGGCCGACCATCCGGAAATTCCCATCGCCATTCATTGCGATCATGGCGACACCGTAGATCTTATCAAGACCTGTGTCAACGACGGTTACACCAGTGTCATGATTGACGGCAGCCACCATCCTTATGAAGAAAATGTGCATGTTACCGCGGAAGCGGTGAAAGTAGCCCACGCCAATGGCGTAGTCGTGGAAGCGGAACTCGGCATGCTGGGCGGCATTGAGGAAGATGTGGTGGGCCTTGACGCCGCGGAATATGAAAAGAATGTGGAAAAATTTCTGACCGACCCGGTGCAGTCCGCCGATTTTTGCAAGCGCACCGGCATTGATTCGCTGGCCGTGGCCATCGGCACCAGCCATGGAGCCTATAAGTTCAAGCACGAAGCCAAACTGGCTTTTAACCGCATTGAAGAGATCATGAAAACCTGCCCCGGTATGCCGCTGGTTATGCACGGTTCCAGCAGCGTGCCGCAGGAATTTATCGACTTGGTGAACAAATACGGCGGGGCCATGCCCAACGCCAAAGGCGTTCCGGAAGATCAGATCAATATGGCGGTCAGCAAATATGGTGTGTGCAAGGTGAATATTGACACCGACCTTCGCCTGGCCATGACGGCGAAAATTCGCGAAGTGTTCGCCACAAAGCCAGCGGAATTTGATCCGCGTAATTACCTTGGCCCGGCTCGCGAGGCGATCATTTCCATGGTGCAGCGCAAACTGCATGTGCTTAACAGTGCCGGAAAATCCGAGGCAATAATCGCCCATTGGAAAAAGCTCGGCAGCCCGATGCCGGGGTTCTATGCTCACAAGAAAGCCGGCTGATCCGGACGCCGCTCCGGGGGATTGATCTTGGCCGCGCCGCGGCCGCCTGTCAGGCAGTTTTCCGCGATACCGCGATAATTGCTTGAAAGCGGCCGCGGCGTTATTTTTTTTGTGTGATTTGTCCTTCAGTGGTAACGGAGTGGCACGGCTGTGCGGGAATTGATCCGGCGATTATTGAATTTGCGTAAAAGCGGCACAAAGACGCTCGCGCAAACGCTGGGAAGCCGGGGCGAGGAACTGGTTGCCCGGCACGTCAGGCGTGATTTGCACATGAAAGTTGTTGCACGAAACCAACGCTTTGTCGGCGGGGAGTTGGACATAGTGGCGATTGATGGGCACGATCTGGCGTTTATCGAAGTCCGAACCCGCCGGTCGGATAATGCCGGTGCGCCGGAATTGACCGTAGGCACGGAAAAACGCCGATTCCTGCGGCGCAGCGCCCGCAAATTTATGAGCCAGCGGCGGCTTACCAGCTTTACACCCCGCTTTGACATTGCCGCCGTTGTATGGCCGACAGATGGCCAGCCAGAAATTCGCTATCATAAAAATGCATTTCCGCCGCGGTGAGCTCGGAGTCGTCCGCGGATACACTTTTTAACCTTTTTGCTTGTCCGCCAACACCGTGCGACAAAAAGATCGAAAAACCCGTTCACGCGATTTTCGATTTGAAGCCTGTGCGGGTATAATAGTTTGATTCACAGGAGGTTCGCCGGTGAAAATATTGTCCCGCAGACTGTTTAAATGTTCGGCTGATCGGGAGGCGGTAGTTCGCCCGGCGGCAATTTGTCTTGCCGGATGTGTGTGGCTGGCCGGCGCCGGGGCGGCATTTTCCGCGTCTACGCCGGCGTGGGAACAGCGCATGCTCGCTTGGCCAACCGTGGTTCACCACCTCACGCCGCCGCAAGACACGCAAAAGCAGGCGAAAAAGTGGTTGGCCAGCGTTCTAAAAAATATGGCGGCGAGTGCCAACGGCCTGCTGGCTCAAAATGCCGGTACGCCGACACAAACAGCACAAAAACATATTATTCTGTCGCTGGATCAATTGATCAAAATGGCCGAACAGATGAACCAGGGGAGTGGCGGCGGACGGCAGCATCATCAACAGCAGCAAAACGGCATGGCCATTCAACAGACACGGGGCCAAGGCCACGGATATGGTTCAACGACGTCCCCGTCCAATGCGGCGACGCGGTCGTATCTACCCGGGGGCGGCGCCATGCCGGTGCAGACGGGTAAGCCGTTTGAATCGCATAAAAAACAATGGGGGAATCTGCCGCCGCGGGCCAGAAATCTTATTCTCAATGCCATGCGGAATCAGTCGTTGCCGCAATACCATGGGCTGGTGAATGCCTATTACCGCGCATTGGGCCGCATGAATGAAAAGCAGTAGCGATCCATGGCGATGCATCCGGTGAGGGTGCGTAAAATTAATGGGGAATGGGGCCGTCAAGTCCGTGATGTGGGCTGGGGGCGGGCAGCACAGCATTGATCTTTTTATACGTACCGTTGCGGTGTACGCGGATGCCGCCAATGGCCGGCAAAAACTGCCACGGATCGGGAATTTCAGCGGCGGGGCCGCGCCATCGCGCCATGACTTTGCCCATATTGCTCATTTTGGTCCAACCGCCGTAAAACCGCTGGAAATACCACACCGCCGTGCGAAATATAATGGAACCCTTGCGCCCGGTAACAAAGGATTTTGTATCCAGCTGTTCCACCACCACCGTGGCATGATTATGGTCGCCGTTAATATACAGAGGGCGATTGTAATTGGTGAAGCGTTCCACTTTTTCAATAAAATCCACAATTTGTGCGGCATCCCCGCGAGTCATCGGCCGACCGGGGTTTACCGGCTTAAAATAGCGCATGTTTACGCCTTCCCAGCGGCCGGCGGCGGTGCAACAGACGATATCGTAGGTATGGCCGGCCGGAACATTTGGTATGGAAAAAGTTCCGTTGTGCTTGTGCCATTTTCCGGGAATAACCCACGGTGTGGGAAGGTTTTTGCTGAGGGCCAGCACATTCGCCCGGTTGCGATCGACTGCTTCAATCCGGGTTACCGGCGAGGAAGACACAATCCGGCCACGCAGGGTGATGCTCTCCGCCGCAACCCGCGCGGCATCTCCTGTCCGGGGCGCGATAAAAAAAGCGACTACCGCCAGACCGATTGCCGAACATATCCTGTGCCCGGCGGAATGCAGGACCGTGGCGCCATATCGGTCGACTGATGCCTGATGCGATCGTTTGCATGGCATAATAAAGAACTCCGCCGGAATTCCAGAAGGTTATTTGGCCCGGGTCCGTTCTATCCATCCGGTGTCCACCCGGCCGGCCTGGAAATCGGGATCACGCATGATCTGTCGATGCAGTGGGATAGTGGTATGCACCGGACCGGCCCGGAACTCATCCAGTGCCCGCCGCATGGTGGCGACGGTCTGTTCCCGCGTGGGCCGATGCACAATCAGCTTGCCGATCATGCTGTCGTAATTTGGGCCGATGCGGTATCCCTGGTAAGCATGGGAATCAAAGCGCACGCCCGGACCGCCCGGCGGAGCGAATTCCTCCAGCAGTCCCGGGCTCGGTGCGAAATTACGGTCCGGATCCTCGGCATTGATCCGGCATTCCATGGCGCAGCCGCGATGCACAATGTCTTTCTGGGCAAACGGAATCGGTTCGCCGGAGGCGATTTTAAGCTGCCATTGAATCAGATCCAGGCCGGTGACAAGCTCGGTTACCGGGTGTTCCACCTGGATTCGCGTGTTAACTTCCAGGAAATAAAAATTCTTTTCCTTATCCATCACAAACTCCACCGTGGCGGCGGAGTAATAGCCGGCGGCTTTCGCCAGACGGACTGCCGACTGGCAAAGTTCCTGCCGGGTTTCCTCATCAATCACCGGACAGGGAGATTCTTCAATCAATTTTTGGTGCCGGCGCTGCACGGAACAATCGCGTTCATATAAATGCACCACTTTGCCGTGCTTGTCACCCAGAATCTGCACTTCCACATGCCGCGGCTCAACGTGATACTTTTCAATAAACACCGTTGAATCCTTGAATGCCGCTTCGGCTTCGGCCTGTGCGGCTTTCAAGGAGCTTTTCAGCGAAATGTCGTTATGCACCACGCGCATTCCGCGGCCGCCGCCTCCGGCGGAGGCTTTGATAATCACCGGGTAGCCGATGCGCCGGGCAATATCCACAGCTTCTTTTTCCGTGGTAATGGGGCCATCGCTGCCCGGGGTCAGCGGTACTTTGCATTCCTTGGCCAGTGCCTTGGATGCCAGCTTGGAGCCGAGTTGCTTCATGGATTCCACGGATGGCCCGATGAACTCTATTTTGCAACTGCGGCAAATTTCCGCAAAGTGCGAGTTTTCCGAAAGAAAGCCGAAACCGGGATGAATGGCCTGTACGTCCGCCACTTCGGCTGCGGAGATAATCCGGGGGATATTCAGGTAGCTTTCGCCGGCGGGGCCGGGGCCGATGCAAATAGCCGCATCGGCAAGTTTGAGATATGCCGCACCGCGGTCGGCCTCGGAATAAACGGCTACCACTTCCACTCCCAGTTCCTTGCAGGCGCGGATAATTCGCAGGGCGATCTCGCCACGGTTGGCTACTAAAATTCGGGAAAACATGCCAGTCCTTTTTCAATGAGTCTTTTTTTGGATGCCCGGGGCTATTCCGGCGTAATTAGAAAAAGCGGCTGATTGAATTCAACAGCCTGGCCGTTCTGTACCAGAACTTTGGCGATGGTTCCGCTGGTTTCGGCATGGATCTCATTGAATACCTTCATCGCTTCGATAATGCATACCACGGAATCCTTGCTGACACGCGATCCGACTTTCACAAACTGTTCGGATTCCGGGTTGGCGGCTCCATAAAATGTGCCGACCATCGGAGATTTAATAGCCGGCAGATTTTCCGCCGGCGCCGCAGGTGCTGTATTGGAGGCCGCGGTCGGCGAGACCGGGATGGCGGGCGAAGCCACGTGCATCGGCACCGTCTGGACGGCGGTGGGAAATAAATCGCGTTTAAGGCGAATCTTGGCTTTGTCTTCCACCAGTTCAATTTCCGTCAGGCCGTGGTCCGCCATCAGTTTTATCAGGTCGCGTACGCGCTTGTTGTCTGTAAAAGTTTCCTTCGCCATCTTTTTAGGCTCCATAATGCAGGTTCACCTGTTTCAATTCACCGGACTACAGCCGGGCGGAATCCATATCCTTGGGCAGACTGCTTAACACGCGGCAACCGGTTTCGGTCACCAGCACATCATCTTCAATGCGCACGCCGCCGATACCGGGCAGATAAATGCCGGGTTCAACGGTGACAATCATACCGGGTTTAAGGATGGTTGTGCCACGCTTGGAAAGCGAAATCTGTTCGTGAATGTCCCGTCCAATGCCATGTCCCAGGCCATGGCCGAATTTATCGCCGTAACCGGCGTGATCAATAATTTTGCGGGCGATTTTATCGACTTTGCTGCCGGGGATCCCCGGTTTAATGGCGTCTATCGCAGCGAGTTGCGCGTCGAGCACCACGCGGTAGATTTCCTTGATTTTTTCATCCGTGTTGCCCACCAGAATCATGCGGGTAAGGTCGGAGCGGTAACCGTTGAAAATGGCGCCCCAGTCTATAAGCAGGGGAGTGTGCTGGCGAAGTTTGTTTTGTCCGGGGCGGTAGTGCGGAAGGCTGCCGTTGGGGCCGGCGGCGACAATTGGATCAAAGGCGGCATTGGAAGCGCCACGTTTGCGCATTTCATAGGTAAGCAGGCCGGCAATTTCATTTTCCGTCATGCCAAGGCGAATCTTGGCCTTGAGTGTCGTGAAGGCATGTTCCGCAATAGCGATCGCCTGTTCAATGACGCCGATCTCGTGGGAATCTTTCACGTTGCGAAGTTCGACCACGATGTCGTCCACCGGCACAAGGCGCACCGGCGGCTTTTTGGCGAATTTTGTCAGCCAGCTCATTTGACGCAGGGAAATACTTTCCGACTGTACGCCGGCGCGGGAAATGCCGCCCCGTTTGAACAGACGGAAAACTTCCTCCGCCAGCCCTTTGCGGCGTATGATCGCCTTGACCCACGGGCATTGCTGGGCAATCTGTTCTTCATAGCGAAAATCACTGATCAGCCACACTTGGTCCGGCGAAACCAGCGCCCAGGAATCATCCCCTTCAAATCCCGTCAAATAGCTGACATCCGCGGAGGAACTTACCAGCAATGCCCCGATTTTTTTCGTCCTCATGGCGGTTCGAAGGCCGGTCAGGCGGGCATGAATAAAAGCAGGGCACGGCGACAATAGCTGGGGCATTAATGCAATCCTTCACGCGTTCTCAATGGCACGAATTCAACCCTATGGGCCGCGGTTGCCGATGGTAGTTGCGGGTTACACCGCCTCCGCAAGACTCGCTTCCAAATGCGGAAGAGGGTATCGGCCGGTAAATTCCCGCACTTCGCCGCGGATACGCGATAATGTTGACTCCTCGCCACCGCTGGAGGCGGCGCGGTCAAACCATTCGGCCACTTGCGCCATTTCCGGTTCCCGCAGCCCGCGGGTAGTAAGGGCGGGCGTTCCCAGGCGGATGCCCGATGTTTCCATGGCCTTGCGCGTATCAAACGGGACCATATTTTTGTTAACAATAATGCCGGCGCTTTGCAACCAGCCTTCCACCGCGGCTCCGGTGAGGCCGGAATCTTTGGTTCGCAGGTCTACCAGCATAAGGTGATTGTCGGTGCCGCCGGAAACCAACCGATAGCCGCGCCGTACCAGTTCCTCCGCCAGAGTCTGGGCATTGGAAATGATCTGCCGGCAATAGGTTTTGAAGGATGGCTGCAGCGCTTCGCCGAAGGCTGCCGCTTTGGCCGCGATAATGTGCATCAACGGCCCGCCCTGCAAGCCGGGAAACACGGCGGAATCAATTTTCTTGGCCCAATCCGCTTTGCACATGATCATGCCGCCGCGCGGGCCGCGGAGCGTTTTGTGGGTGGTGGTGGTGACAAATTCCGCATGAGGTACCGGCGAAGGGTGCAGGCCGGTGGCCACAAGTCCGGCGATGTGCGCAATATCGGCCATTTGTACCGCCCCGATTTCATGGGCAATTTCCGCAAAGGCCGGAAAATCCCAAGTGCGGGAATAGGCACTGGCGCCGGTGATAATGAGTTTCGGCTTGTGTTCAATCGCCAATTTTCGCACTTCCGCCATGTTGATGCGTTCAGTCTTCGGGTCCAGCGTGTAGTGCACCGCCTTGAACCATTTACCCGACTGATTAACCGATTTGCCGTGGGTCAGATGACCTCCGTGGTCCAGATTCAGGCCCAGAATCGTATCCCCCGGATTCATGGCGGCCATAAAAACCGCCTGATTGGCTTGCGACCCTGAATGCGGCTGAACATTCACGTGATCGCAACCGAACAATTGCGTAACCCGCTGTCGGGCCAGATTTTCCACCACATCCACGAACTGGCACCCACCATAGTAGCGCTTTCCGGGATAGCCTTCCGCGTACTTATTGGTCAGCGGGCTGCCAGCTGCCGCCATCACGGCCGGTGAAACATGATTTTCGCTGGCAATAAGCTCCAAGGTGGACTCCTGCCGGTGCTGTTCGTCACAAATCGCCTGCCACAATGCGGGGTCCTGCTGCTCAATTGGATTCATCGGTTTATCCTGTTGCAACGCTCTTTACCGGGCCGCCAATGGCCCGGACGGTTTTCCGGTATTATAAAGCATTCGTCTTCAGCCCGCGACAGCAATATTTGGCGGGCCAGCAGCGTTGATAAACCAACTGAACGATCGGCTGGATTTTTAGAAGATTACGGCACGGAATTTGCATTACGAACCATGTCGGCCGGTCCGCAGTAGTAACCTATGGTGCCGGATATGCTTTGCCGCGGCGCCACTGGTTTACAGGGATCGGGATGCCGGAAAATTTCTGGCCATTCATGATTGTTTCATCCGATAAAAAGTGGTCTAATATCCGGTGAAGCATTTTGTCCGTGTTGCAATGGAGTACGACTCATGGCACATCGACGCACTTCGGGAGCGAAAGTTCGCTCGCACAAAATCGGTTTCAACAAAGGGAGCTTTTTACACCGCAAGCAGGCGCGGCTGGAAGCCAAACGTCTGCTTTCCATGTGGCCGCGGCTTAATGCCGCGGAATAATCTTTCTCAGGCATATTAATGGCCTCAGACTTGCACCCATCCGCTTTATGGTGCGATACTCTTCCTGTTTCCTGCGAAACAGCAGGGGCCGGTGAGGCCATTGCCCGCTGACTGAATTCGGCGGATAATCTTGGCGTGTCTGGTGAAAACCAGCAGATTGTCCGCCTGATTCAGGAGCGATCCATGACCACCGGTCCTTCCAGTCACGACACGCATCTTCCCCGCAGCACCGTGCTGGTGGTTGACGATAATCCGCAGAACGTGGAACTTATTCAGGCTTATCTGGAAACACTGGATTGCGTCACCCACGTGGCGGTTGATGGTCTTGATGCCTTGGCCAAGGTCCCGCAGGTTTCACCGGATCTGATCCTGCTGGATATCATGATGCCCAAGTTGAGCGGCTTTGAAGTATGCCGTCGGCTTAAGGCCGACCCCAAAACACGGGATATTCCAATCCTTATGGTCACCGCGCTCAATGAACTTGGAGATATTGAACGCGGCGTGGAAAGCGGGACGGATGATTTTTTAACCAAGCCGATTAACAAACTTGAGCTTCTTACACGGGTGAAAAGCCTTCTGCGGGTTCGCCACCTGAAAGGGCAGTTGGAACGGACGCTGGCCTATCTATCGGACATGGAGTCCGTGGAGAATCAGCGTTCCGGCCGCGGCCAAAATTAAGAGCGTTGCCGGTGTGCGATGCGGCGCCTGGGGCATGGGCGAAAGGGCGGGTTGTTTATGGTGTTCTCGTCGCCCATCGGTGGGGAAAATTAATCACTTGCGGCGGCCGCGGCAAGCCTTGCGCATCTAACACAACCGTATCGGCAAACGATCATGATGTGTCACCGTCGTAGTTGAACATATATCCGTTCCAGCCGACACGTGCCCGCCATATGTCTGTAAACGCCTGCAGCCGCGCTGGGGCGAAAGCGGACCGCGGGTGCGGTAATTATTCCCTTATGCCCGCCGCCGGATATTCATCCGGTCGTGGAAGCCGCCCTTTGCCGCGTGAAATGAAGATCCGCGGGATGGCTTTCCTGCCGCTGTCACCGCATGGATATAGTCCCGCCTTTGCCACAATGTGTCCCTTTGACTATGCTTTTCCCTTTGGCACAGCCGAAGGATACTTTGTGAGCGAACAAAAAAAAACGTTGAGAACCCCGTTTTATGATCTGCACATTCAAACCGGCGCAAAAATGGTCGATTTCGCCGGCTGGGAGATGCCGCTACTTTACCGCGGAATAATCCCGGAGCATCAACAGACGCGCAGTGCCGCATCCGTATTCGACGTTTCCCACATGGGGCGGCTGGAGTTCCGCGGAGATGGCGCCGTCGATTTTCTGGAGCATGTGCTGACGCGAAAAATCCGCAATGCCGCAGTCGGTCAGTCGCTTTACAGCCTGGTTTGCCATGACCGCGGCGGAATTCTGGATGATGTCATTGTGTCACGTTATGAAAAGCACTGGTTGATGGTGTGCAATGCCTCCAACCGTGAAAAGTTGCTCGCCTGGTTTTCCCGCCACACTGCCGGTTATGCGGTAACGATTAAAGATGAGACCATGAACACGGCGATGGTGGCCGTCCAGGGGCCGAAGGTCATTGGACTGCTGGACGAGCTGTTGCCGGAACCGGTATCGGACCTCAAGCGTTACCACTTCAAGGTGCAGCGCTACCTGTTTTTTTCGTTCACCGTGTTTCGCAGCGGTTACACCGGGGAAGACGGCGTGGAAATTATCTGCGGCACCAAGGCCGCGCAAATGGGAATGGGATTCCTGTTCAAACAGGGGAAAATTCCAGCGGAAGTGCCGATGCAGCCTGCCGGCCTGGGCTGCCGCGATACCCTGCGGCTGGAAGCCGGCATGCCGCTGTACGGCCATGAGCTGGATGAAAGCCGCGATCCCATATCCGCGGGGTTAAGCTGGGCCGTCGCGGCGGATAAAGCCTTTGTCGGGTCGGATGCGATCGCCCGTATTCGCGCGGAGGGGCCTTCGCAGAAGCTTGTCGGCCTGCTGGTGGATGGGCCGCGTACGCCGCGTCAGGGAATGGCGGTGCTGAGCGGCGGCAAGCCGGCGGGGGTGGTAACCAGCGGAACGGCCGGTCCCACGCTGGGGCGGACAATTGCCATGGCTTATGTGGATGCGCCGCAGGCCGCGGCAGGTACCGAACTGGCCGTGGATTTGCGTGGGGCCGCCACGCGGGCCGTGGTGTCACCGCTGCCGTTTTACCGCCGTACGGCTGCATCGTGATGCGATGTTTTATTGCGCTTTAAATCCGGAGTTTCCGCCGCGGGATTTTGGGTTTATGATCTCCATGCCGCCATCGGAAATAGCGTCATCAATGGCGGCGGTGTTTTTGCGCCGGCGTGTAAAATCTTAATACCGTCGCGCTCAGTATGTGAACGGAAGAATAGCATGGCAACTCCTTCGGATCGTTTTTACACAAGCACGCATGAATGGATTAAGCCGCAAGGCGACAGCGTGGTGGTGGGCATCAGTAAATTTGCCGTGGATGAATTGACCGATGTCACCTATGTGGAAATGCCGGCGATCGGACGGAAACTCGTCGCAGGCAAGGCTTTTGGCGAAGTGGAATCCGTAAAGGCCACCAGTGAGATATATGCCCCCGTGGATGGCGAAGTTATCGAGGTGAACCAGGCGGTGAAGGATGACCCTTCTTTGCTTAATCAAGACCCTTACGATCGCGGCTGGTTGATCAAAATGCGGACGGCGGCAACCGATTTTTCGTCCTTCCTGACCGCGGAAAAGTATGACGCCGCGCACCCCCATTAATGCAATGGCCTGTTTCCCGGCATTGCTGAATATCCGCGGCAATGTCCACCCGTTTACAGTGCCGCCGCTTTCCGCCGCACATGCTTTCGCGGGGGAATTTGTGTCTCCAGTTCCGCCGCTGGAATGTGCAGTGCCGCGGCAATCAGCCGGAGCGTTTCTTTTTGCGGAGTGCGGATTTCACCGCGCTCAATGCGGGCGACCGTCTTAATGTCAACGCCCGGGATATCTTCCCGGCGCAGGCGGCGGGCCAGTCGCAAATGCCGGATCCGTTCGCCAGGATGTGCGGATTGTTTCCACTGCTGTCGGCGGCGGGCCCGGCGAAATATCGGATCATGGGTTTGAATAACATTTAAAAGATCATATGTGCCGCCCGGGAGTTGCAATTGCGTTCCGGGCGGCAGCACCACCGGGCCGGCATCGCCGGCAGGGGGCGGGGAGATCGTTTCCAGCGGCAGCGTCAACACGGAAAGATCGCCGCGGATAAGAGTTACGAGCCTTGCGGTGCGGTCAAATACCAGGCCGATGGCTACAGCGGCGTCCGCCTTTCGCAGCTGTTCGCCAAGCTGCGCACCATGGCACCATGCACTATCCGCGGAATAGTAGACCACGCGTCGAAAGCAGCTCTGTACGCCCGCCAGCAGTTCCACCGGCGGTAAAAATGGAATGAGCAGCGAACCTACCTGCCGCCGCGCCTTGCATCCGGCGATCGCCATCGCCGCAAGCACATCCTTATTCAACGCAATAGAAATGCTTCGCCATGAGTTGGCGGCAATCGTGGCGATTGCCTGCGCCGGGACGGAAACCACGGTCACCTGCGGGCCGTCCGGGCCGGCCGAATTACGGGGTTTATGCGGGGCCGTTGCCATGAATACAGTATAACCGCGGTGGTTTATGCCGGCGATTGAAAGTTTTATACACGCTGGTTGCGGGTTATACCGTTCCCGAACAGCACGGGAACGGCTGCTATTCTCCCTTATGCAATTTCCCGGTTTGTGTTACCATAAATCAATGGCTCAGACACGCGAAAGACCCCTGACCAAGCGCGGCCGCGAAACACCCTGCATTCGGCAAGTCTCTGTTTTTGTTGAAAATCGGGTTGGTACGCTGGCCGGCCTGATGGCCTTGTTTCACGATTCCGGCATCCGGACGCTGGCGCTGACGGTCATTCAAGGGTTTGATTGCGCCATTCTTCGCTTCATTTTTAATGATACGGATATTGCCCTGCGGATTCTCACGCAAAGCGATTTTAATTACACCATCTGTGAGCTTGGCGCTGTGGAAGTTTCCGCGGATTCACATGGCGATGGCCTGGGCAGTGTTTGCCAGGCTCTGCTGAGCGCGGAAATCGACATTCATTATGTTTATGCGCTGATTTCACGTCCGGACCGCCGCCCGGGCGTTGTGATTCATGTGGACAACGCTGAACTTGCCAGCATGGTGCTGGCGGAAGAACACTTTACACTTCTGGATGAAAACGACCTGAAATAGGGCGGAACGGCCGGTTGAACGGGGCTTGCGGCCAATGGCCTTGACGCTTCGATCGGGCGGAGTGGCGGCGTCGCCGCGGAACGATTACCATAGTTGTTGTAACACGATGATTTTGGACTGGGGTCATTTCAGCCCGAAGTGATTGTCGTTGCCAACAAGCTGTCTTTCGCTGGTAAAGGGGAACGTGTCATGAAATTTATCAAACCGGTCGGAATTTCGGCGGTCGTGGCGATCATGGCGGTTACTACAGTATTTTCCGGCGTCACCCACGCCCGGACAATCGCGGGCCGGGTGCCCCCGGATCCAATGGTTTATATCGGTTGGAACGGCCCGCCAAGCCGCTGGGCCGGTTATCCGCATTCGCGGTTTAAGGATTTTCTTGACCACAGCCGCCTTTCCGAACTGTTCACCCGGGATCTGCCGGAAATCCTCAGGATGGTCGAGCCTAAGCATCCGCATACGGCGCGGATTCTGGCGGAGTCGCTGATCAATGTGAATTTGTTTTTTCAGCACCCGTTCGCCCTGTATATCAGCCGTTTTTCCCTGCCGAATGCCGCAGCGGCCCAACCCGCAACACCGTCGCACATTGAACTGATCATGCGTGCGGGCAAGTCCCGGGCGTTGGCCATGGCGTTGTTCAAAAAAATCGCCGATGCGTTCAATCATTTGGCTGGGGGGGCGCCCGCAGCTTATCGAATGCGTGTCGGGCGCTTCGGCAATTTGGTTTATTTGACCAACGGTCTGACGCCGAGCATGAAGGAATTGCTTCATCTGGACGTTGGCGCCGTGCCTCCGCGTTCATTTATGCAGTCGGTGGCATACCAGCAGGCGCTGGCCCAAACGCAAACCCATCCGGCTCTGATGATATATGTGGACCTGCAAACCATCGTCAGGGGACTTAATTTCGGATTGACGCTTGCACCGTCCACTCACGAGGGCGGCAAGGCCGTTGTCAAGTTTCTGGAAAAAAGCTTTCATGTTGGCAGGTTGACGTCCTTGGTTATGACGGCGGGTATCGTCGGCCGGCGATTCACCCGTAACGTTTTCATCGGGGGGGCGGGTGGACAACAATCGCCGCAGGGGCAAAAATCGGTTGAGCGGATGCTGCGGCTGGTACCGCGCACCTGTGACAATTTTGCGATTGATTCGCTGGACATAAAAGCCTTGATGGATCTGGTGGCACACGCCGTTCACCTTACGGACGGCGGGGCACAGTTCGATCAGGGATTGGCGATGATTAAAGCCTCCACCGGGCTGGATGTTCGCAAAGATGTGATTAATACCTTCGGCGGCCATTGGCTGATTTATCAATCTCCATACATTCCACTGGCGGGAAACAATGGATTGGTGGTGGTCAATACGCTTCGCCATCCGCGGCGACTGGCGCAAAGTTTTGTAACTCTTACCCCCATGCTTCTTGTGGCGGCCAACGCGGAGGCGCACCGCGTTAACCCCGCCGCGCCTCCTTTGCGGCTGTCGCATGTCCGGGTTGGGAAAAACATTGTTTATTATCTCACCGCATCTCCCTTGCTGGTACCAAGCTGGTGTATTACGCCACACCATTTTTATTTTGCTCTTCTGCCCCGTGCCATCCAGATGGCGATGGAGCACAAACCGGGCGAAAACTCAATTGTAAAGTCCGTAAAATTCCAGTCTGTGATGCGGCGGCTCCATGCCGCCGGCGTCGCGGATTCCATCAGTTATTGTGATGAGCCGGCAATGGCCCCCGCCGCTTACACGGAAATTCTGCTTGTCGAAAAAATGCTGCCTCTGCTGACCGGTATCAGTCTGCATCCCCCGCTGTCAGCGCTGCTGCCGCGGCTAAGCCGGGTGCGTAAGCTGCTGACGCCGTCCGGCACCGTCAGCTGGTCGGACGGTCAGGGATACCATTTCCGATATATGTCGGCATTTCCCGGCAGCAGTTTGTTTGCTCCCCAATCCGTTTCTTCGATGAATCCGGTGATTGTCGGTCCCATGACCGCGGCGATGGCAACGGCGATCGTGCGTCCGACCATGGCGGCGGCAAAGAAGGATTCCAATAAACTCCAAGCGGAGCTAAATGAACATAAGATAATCAATTGGTGCGTGGACTATGCCGGCGATCACCAAGGCCGGTTGCCGTCCAGCGCCGGCGCCATTGTCAGCATGCACAAGAAACCGGCAATCTGGATCGCACCCGGTTCCGGCACCATGCCGCTGACAGTTGATCAAATCAACAACACTTCGGCGGCCAAGCTGAATACCCTGCTGGCGCAGCACAGCGACTTTGTATATGCAGGCGATGGTGTGGCTCTCAACAGCATTCCGGATCCGGTGCATTTTATCCTGGTTTATGAGCCGCACCCGCCGGCGGGTCTGATATGCGCGGTCGGTTTTGCGGATGGGCACGTGAGCACCATGACGGAACCCGCGCTCCGCAGCCGGATACGGCAAAACAATGCCGTTCGCCGGAAAATGCACCTTCCGGTGCTTCAACCCTGATCACGTGGAATTGCGGTCGCCGGATACGGTTGGGATCACACCCGGCCGTATAAATAATCATGCAGGTGGTGTATGGTCACCTCCTGCTCCGTTACATGCTGGGCGTTGAGATCGCCGATGGAAACCAGGCCCAGAAGTTTGCCATCGTCATCGCAAACCGGCAGGTGCCGTACGCGCCGATTCATCATGATGGCGCTGGCGTCTTCCAAGCTGGTATCGGTCCGACATACAATAATGTCGCGCGTCATGGCATCGGCGACTTTTACATGCCGCGGCGACATTTCTTCCTGCACTACCCGCATAAGAATATCCCGCTCGCTTAAAATACCCACGATATGATCATTGTCCATCACAATCAGCGAGCCGATGCGATAGCGATTCATTTTGTGCGTCGCTTCGAGAACGGACTGGTGCGGAGATATGGAATACACGTGGCTGGATTTTCCCGCGATAATATCCGCTACAGTGGCCATAAGGACTCCTTGTAAAAGAACCTGACATGCGCAAACTTCCGTACACCGGCGGCGTGAGATGCAACCGCTACATTGAGAATACACATCGTATCGACAAATGCAACATTGTGCCGAAGTGGTACAAAGTGGCTTGTTTTGCTGCGATTAACGCTTGCGGTTTGTCTGCCGTTCGGCCGGTCGGCAAACGGTGGTTTTGTCCGCCGACAAATGGGGCCTGTCAAACCGGCCCCGATTTTTGCGGATTAACTGTCGGCCAGGCCGGCAATTCGAATTTTGATCATTTACCGGCTACAATGCTCGATTAGCTAGTGCGTCGGCCGGTGTGCAGTCACGGGATTTGCTGTCAAGCGGTGGATGTGCGGATTTGAGGATTTTGTGACGCTTATAGACAACGCCGACGCCCCCGGAAAACTGTTCCCAAGTGATACTGGCAACATCAACGCTGTTGAACCATCCCCGCAGGCAAGCAATAGCCGGCCATTCGGTAGTCGCCGGCTGCGGGACGGCCATACGGTGCAATTTCAATGGTTTTACACGATTGTTTTTGTAATTTTGCATCTCTTGGCGGCGTTGGCCATCATGCCCGTTTTTTTTCGATGGTCGGCCGTGGCGGTATTTCTGGCCATGTGCTGGGTGACCGGTGCATGGGGCGTAACATTATGTTATCACCGGTTGCTGACGCATCGCAGTTTTGCCACGTACAAATGGGTTGAGTACTTGCTCACCTTTTTTGCCTGTCTTTCGTGGCAGGGTGGGCCGCTGAAGTGGGTGGGAACGCATCGGTTGCACCATGCCCAATCAGATATGCCGGGCGATCCACATTCCCCGCGGGATGGCTTTTGCTGGTCGCATGTGTTCTGGATATTGCATTCAAGCCGGCCGAATGAGGACCCCATGGCCCTAACCAAGGATTTGCAGAAAGACCCGGTCATGCTGTTTTATGACCGCTTCTGGTATGTGCCGCAGTTTGTCGCCGCGGGCGTGTTGTTTGCGCTCGGCTGGCTGCTGGCCGGCGGGATGATGGCTGGATTTGCTTGGGTGCTGTGGGGCATCTGCCTGCGGACGGTTCTGATGTACCATGCGACATGGTTTGTGAATTCCGCCGCGCACACCTGGGGCTACAGGAATTTTGACACACGTGACGATTCCCGCAACAACTGGTGGGTCGCGCTGATGTCATTCGGTGAAGGTTGGCACAACAATCATCATGCCCAGCAGCGGTCCGCTGCTCACGGGATGCGCTGGTTTGAATTTGACATTACGTATTGGACAATTCTGCTCATGCAGTTCATTGGCCTGGCTTGGAAAGTGGTAAGTCCGAAGCGGCCGGAGGCAAAGCTGGCGGCGCCGTAGTTCATTATGAACGATCCGCCATGGGCGCGTTATTCACAACAAATGAACTTCCAATGAATATGTCTATTGGGAAAAATTATTCTTGACGTGGCGGCAAAAAATATATGCCGCCCATTTTCCATTAACCCCGGTATTGGCACATGAGTCGGACGTGGCGGCCTGTTCCATTTCCATCTACGCTTCGGGCCGGGGGTGTTGAGGAGAATTGAAGTGTGTTATAAATCTTTTTAATAAAAGACGATACGAAAAAATCTGCCAGCATTTGGCGAGAGGTGCGGGGAAGAGATACCGGCGAAAAATAGTTGCTGGAATGGCGGCCGGAGGCTATGAGCGAGTAGATATATCAAGATTGTCCGAACTTTCGTCCGAAAATCCTAATTTTTTCTTTGACATTTTTGAAATTGTATCGTATATTTTGAGTTGAAGGCATGAGGGACACATATCATTCTGGTATTTCCCAAGTGCAAACTGTTATGAACTAGTCGCTTTTCTGGAGGTGAGAAAGTCTAGTCGAGCTTAAATATATGCGTGCGGGTTTGGCAAGCCATACGCGACGGGCGGTTCGTTTAGGCGCGATTATCTGGCACGGCAACAGTTGGAAAGCAGGAAGCCCGGCGAAGCCAATTGAGATGTTTGCCTGCCGAATTAAATCTAGAGATGGTGAAGATTGGGAGATCGTCTTCCGGTCCACTCTTTTATAGCTTTGTTCAAATCGTTTTTGGAGAGTTACCATGGGTGTCGGCAGATTATCAGTTTCAAGTATTGCAGGAGCTTTTGCCGCAATTACGGGATTAGGCCTCGCCTCAAGCGCTATGGCTACGCCGGTACTCACGGTGACCACCAGCAGCGGCAGTCAGAACGTGACGCTGGTATCCATCGGAGGCGGCGCTTACGCTGCAACTCCAGGTTCAGCCGGTGGTTTCACCTGGGGTGCAATTGGTGTGAACGTTTCCTCCAGCTCTTACTCCCAGGTTGCTCTCCAGATTAACTCCGTGGCCAATACTAATCCGACGACCGGCTTGAACTCCGCCATCTCCTTCTCCGTCAGTGATTCAGGCCTTTCGGCAACCCCAAATTCATTCCTGTCAATCCAGGAGTCCGGTTCGGCTACCTCGTCCCTTGCGACATCGGCGCAAACCGTTGATTTTTCCGGTTCCGCGGTTAATTCCAGCACCACGGTGGGTACGCAGGATTCGGGGGACCTGGCACTCAATACCTCCAAATCTTACCTGTCTTCGTCATCAGTGTCGTATTCCTCGCTGGGCAGCAATCTTTCAGGTGCTTATTCCACCCTTACCTTGAATGCGGAGACATCGCTCTCCATTGATCCGGGAATGAAGGTAAACGGCACTGATTTGGCGGTGAATATTGACACCGCCACGGTAACCACCCCCGAACCGGCTGCTTTAGGCCTGTTCGCGGTGGGAGGTTTGGTCCTGCTGGCCGCCCGCCGTCGGCGGATGGCCTGAATTCCTCCGGTTTCGCCGGACAATTGTTAACAAGATTGAAAACCCGCCGACCGCCGGTCTGCGGGTTTTCCTTTGAATTGACCGGTTTTTTCGTGATTGTTCGCTACGGCCGGGCCGGATTACGCGATGGAACTGCCGATTGAAAAAAAATCGGCGGCCAGTGGCAAAATCTCACAATCTTCGCTATCTTACATGATTCTGATTTCCGGATTGCCGCGGTTTCATCGCCGAGCTTCCGGGAAGTCGGTCGTCGGGATAAGCTTTTAGCCCGGTTGGTATTGGACCGCCGGCGGGTGATTCCTGAGAATATGGTTAGGCGGAGTTTGCGCGTGCCAAAACAGAAAACCCATAAAGGACTTAAAAAGCGGGTAAAAGTAACCGCAAGCGGAAAAGTGAAATTTCACAAGCACAACAAGGGACACCTGCAAAGCGGTAAGTCCGGAAATCGGCGGCGGCGGTTGCGCGGTACCACCGCACTGACCGGGCCGTTCGCCAAGAAAATGATTACGCTCCTTGGCCCGGGGGCCTGACCGCCGGACTGCTTATGCCGACGGGCGTGATGTGCACCCAGCGTATCGTTTTAAGGATTGCACAGGTCGCGCTGAGAACTGGAAAAGTTTAATTCAAAGCTAAAAAGAGGTTTGTTATGCCACGCGTTACCATTGGAGCCGCCCGTCATAAGCGGCACAAAAAACTGTTGAAGCGAGCCAAAGGATTCGTCGGCGGCCGCAGCAAGTTATACAAAACAGCGCATGAAACACTGCTCCGCGCCGGCGCCAACCGGTTCAGCGGCCGCAAGGAAAAGAAGCGTGATTATCGTGCACTCTGGATCACGCGTCTGAATGCCGCTGCCGTGGCACGCGGGCTGCGTTACAGCCAGCTTATTGCAGGTTTGGCCAAGGCCAATATCACGCTGAATCGCAAGAGCCTCAGCGAAATTGCGATTGCGGATCCGGCCGCATTTGATGCCATTGTCGCCCAGGCCCGCCAGGCATTGGGTTTGGCGGCCGCTGCCTGACGGTCGGCAAATTGTCCGTTGACAATTGCTTGGGTACGGCCGGCCTGATTGCGTACCGCAATGGTTAGGACAAGGTGAGGTCCGGGCTGTCCACCGCGAATCCCGCGACTACTGGCGGACTCAAATGAATCTTGATGAAATTTCTGCAGCGGCCAGAGCGAAAGTTGAAGCCGTAAAAACCGCTGCGCAGGCGGAAGAGTTTCGCATTGAATTTCTCGGGTCCAAAGGCCTGCTGAAGCAGGCCAGCGATCATTTGCGAACGCTTGAACCGGTGCACAAGAGGGAATTCGGCAGCAAGCTTAATTCCCTGAAAAAAGAGATTGAAGAGCAATACAAAGCCGCCACGGAGAGGATCAAGCATGTGGCAACCGCGGCCGATGTCACCATTGACATCACCGAGCCGGGGAAAATTTCAGTTGATCCGTACACCCCCGGTTCGCTGCACATCATCAACCAGACGATTGATTTGCTTACGGAATTATTCTCGCGCATGGGCTTTTCCGTGGCCGACGGCCCGGAACTGGAAGACGAATTTCATAATTTTGAGGCGCTGAATGTGCCGCGGCATCATCCGGCGCGTGATCCGCTGGATAATTTTTACCTGCAACGGCCGGCGGCAGCCGCCCCTTTTATGCTGCGGTCCCAAACCAGCAGCGTGCAGATTCGTGTGATGGAAACCCGGCGGCCGCCGATTCGGATTGTGGCGCCGGGCCGGGTGTACCGCCCGGATACGGTGGATGCCACCCATTCCTGGATGTTTCATCAGTTGGAAGGGCTGGTGATTGATCGCGGTATTACGATGGTTGATCTGAAAACCTGCGTAGATCAATTCGCCAAAGGCTTTTTTGGCTCGGATGTGCAAACCCGGTTCCGCCCGAGTTTTTTTCCGTTTACCGAGCCGAGCGCTGAATTCGATATTCTTTTTCATTATGCGGATGGTTCCAGCCGTTGGATTGAATTGGGCGGCTGCGGCATGGTGGATCCGAATGTGCTGGCGGCGGTGAATCTGGATTCCGATATTTATACGGGATTTGCGTTCGGCCTTGGGGTGGAGCGCGTGGCCATGCGGCGGCACGGTATAGAAGATATCCGCGCATTCTACGAAAATGATCTGCGATTTAACGCGCAGTTTTGAACGGATAAAAATTAATCGTTTAATCCGGAAGGTCTGACGGCCGATGCCGTTGAACCGGCCCGCAACCCCGTGGCGAATTACGGGCCAAAGCGTTCCCGGCGTGAAACAGCTTGTTTGCGGTTTTAACCCTGATTTCTCACGGTTTGCGACTCGCCATGGTTCCGGTTGCGCGCGATCGGATCGTGAATGTGAACTATGCGGACTCGCGATGCTCCAGCCGCGCCAATCGCTCCAGAAGTGTATCTTTCCAGGATTGTGACAGGGGGGATACTTCGGCCAGCAACCGCGTGAGTTGAGCGTCGGTTTTACAATGGTGGAGAATATGGTTGGCACGTGCCACCGACCAGGCTTCCTCCGGCCGGTCCAGAAGCGTGAACGGCATGCCCGGTGCAACCGTCCCCTCCTCCAGCACACGCAGATACCAGCCGGTGCGACCGTTGGCAATCACCATGGCCACCAGCTCATTCATCCGCCAGCGGCGACCGAGTTTCCAGCAGGGCTGCCGCGGTTGTGAAACCTGCACCCGTGCACTGCCTATCGCGTAAACATCACCAAGGCAGACGGTCTGTTCGCACAGCCCCGCAATGGTAAAATTTTCCCCAAACGCCCCGTGCGGCAGTTCCAGATTAATTTCGTTTTTCCACAGCGGATAGTTATCCGCGGAGTAGGCCAGCACGGCTTTGTCCGCGCCGCCATGGTATTTCAAGTCGGCCTGTCCGTCGCCAATCAGATTCGTTTTACCCAGAAAAAGACTGCCGTAAAACGGCTTTTTGAAAAAGCCGGTGGTCCATGGTTTGTCATGTGCGTCGACTGCATCCGGTGAGCCGTAATCCTGTGGCTTGGCCACGCAAAGCGTTACCAGCGAGGCGATTATCCGGGAGGGAATATCCACCTTGCGGTGCACAGCGGCATCGGATTCCTGCGGCATGATGGTGGATTTTAGCACCGTGCGACGGTTTCTGTAAACGACAGGGCCGCCTTTTTGCCGTCATGCCCGCGGCGCGGGCGAAAGAGTCGTACTCTCGCCCGGCTGACACATCCAGGCTCATTGAAACAGCAATGGAATTGGCCGCGCCCGGCATGGCCGGAATCAGTTTGGCACTATGTGTGAATCCCCTCAATCCGGCGATCATGAATAAACAGGCGGGCCCCAAAAAGGTCCCATCCGCCCATTCCCTCCCGCGGTCATGCTGGCGAAAATAAGGGCTATCGATTGGGCTGGAACCTCCCGGAAGTTCAGGCATTTGGTGCGTAATTCTGATCTTTACGGACAGGGATAACTCCTTACGGGTAAACTCCCTGGAATCCCGGCCGCGCAATGCTACGCGCCCTGTCGGCAGTCTCCAAAGTATTTGCCGCTTTCATCCGCTGCGGGAAGGTTTGCGGCTGAATTCGGACGGCCATCAGCTTTGCCTCGTCAATTGATTTGGTTCAATTTTTCTTCTGGAAACGCAACGATCAACCGGTGACAGTCAGGGTATCAGGGAGTGCGGCGCCAATGGGCGAGCGGATCGGTCATCCGTTTATGGCCCAAGGTAGCGTTGCCCCGGGGGCTCGTTCGGCTATTTGGCGTGCAGAAGATTGGATGAAGCATCCGATAATCATGTATCGGTGCAATCGCCTGGAGGCGATTAACTGGGCAAGCCATTGGGCGGTTGATAAACCGCAGTTGCGGATAGAAATGCTTGGTTAAGGATGACCAAGATGCCGCGGCGAACGAAAATTTACTATTG